>JAIBBD010000021.1 GCA_019694855.1 Dehalococcoidia bacterium | reverse complement strand
ATTGCGATCTGGGCCGTCATCCTCGTCGCCGGCATGGGTATCGCCGGCGCCGGGTTGAGCGGCGTGCTGACACAGGAACAGAAGATCACGAGCAAGCCGGAGTCGGTACAGGCCGAGGACGCGCTCGAGGCGAGCGGCATCCCCGGCCGTGACCAGATGCCGGCCATCGAGGCTGTGATCCTGCGCTCGGATTCGCTGAAGGCGACCGACGCCGAGTTCAAAACGTTCGCCGACTCGCTGCTCAAGGACATCCGTGCGCTGCCGGATGTCGCGAACGCAACGAGCTACTTCGAGACGAATGCTCCCACGATGGTGTCGCCCGACCAGCACAAGGTGCTGCTGCCGGTGACGCTCGTGGGCGGCGTCCCAAACGTCGAGGACCACATCGACCCGCTGCTACAGCTCATCGATGAACGGAACGGCAGCGACAAGTTCGACGTGCTGACCTTCGGCATGGGAAGCGTCAACAAGGCGTTCTCGACAACGGCCGAGCACGACCTGCAGACCGCGGAACAGCGGGGCATGCCGGTGGCGCTGATCGTCCTCGTGCTGGTGTTCGGCGCGGTGGTGGCGGCAGTCATCCCGATCGTGCTCGCGGTGGCCGGAATCATGGTGGCCCTGGGCGTGACGACGCTGGTCGGTCAGATCTGGTCGCTCTCGTTCTTCGTCACGAACATGATCTTCATGATCGGCCTCGCGGTGGGCATCGATTACTCGCTGTTCATCATCGAGCGCTTCCGGGAAGAGCGCCGTCACGGGCTCGACAAGATCGAGGCGATCGCAACGGCGGGGAACACGGCCAGCCGGGCCGTGGTGTTCTCCGGGTTCATGGTCGTGATCGCACTGGTCGGCATGCTGCTCGTGCCCTCGAACATCTTCCGGGCGCTGGGTGCAGGGGCGATCATCGTCGTGCTCGTGGCGCTGGCGGTGACGACGACGTTGCTGCCGGCGGTGCTTAGCCTGCTCGGTGACAACGTGAACCGCCTCGGCATCCCGTTCTTCTCGCGCAAGGGACAGGTCGATGAGTCGCGCGGCTTCTGGGCCGGTGCGGCGCGGCTGGTGATGGGGCACCCGTGGATCAGCGCCATCTCGGCGACCGCGTTCCTCGTTGCCCTGTCGATTCCGTACTTCTCGATCAGCCTCGGCCTCTCGGGCGCGGACACCCTGCCGCGGTCGACGCAGGTGTGGGAGGCGAACGACATCCTGGCGCGTGAATTCTCACAGGGCCTCGCGCAGCCGACCGAGATTGTCGTGACGGCGCCGGACGTAAACGCGCCGGCGGTGAAGTCCGGCCTCGACAAGCTGCAGGCGGCGATGGCCGCGGACACCAAGGGGCCCGACGGCAAGCCTCGCTTCAGCAACGCGCAGGTGACGGTCGGTCCGAACAAGGACGTGGCCCTGCTGTCGGTGGCCGTCGCCGGCGACCCGGCCAGTGAGGAGTCCCTGGGGGCGATCAAGGATCTGCGCTCCTCGATGGCGCCTGCCGCGTTCGGGGGCTCCGGGGCGAAGGTCTACGTGGGAGGCATCTCCGCGGGCAACCAGGACTTCTTCGATGTGGTCGACAAGTACGAGCCAATTGTGTTCGGGTTCGTGCTCGCGCTGAGCTTCGTGCTGCTGACGATGGTCTTCCGGTCGATCGTCGTGCCGCTGAAGGCCGTCGTGATGAACCTGCTCTCGGTGGGCGCGACCTACGGCCTGCTGGTGCTGGTGTTCCAGAAGGGCGTGGGCGCGGACCTGCTGCACTTCCAGCAGTCGCCCATCATTCAGGCCTGGATCCCGTTGTTCCTGTTCTCGATCCTGTTCGGGCTCTCGATGGACTACCACGTGTTCCTGTTGAGCCGGATCCGGGAGCGGTACGACCACACGAGGGATAACGCGGGATCGGTCGCGTTCGGCCTGCGGACCACGGCCAACATCATCACAGGCGCAGCCCTGATCATGGTCGTTGTCTTCACCGGATTCGCGATGGGCGAGATGGTGATGTTCCAGCAGATGGGCTTCGGTCTCGCCGTTGCGGTGCTGCTGGACGCGACGATTGTGCGGACGATCCTCGTGCCGTCCGCGATGGAGCTGCTGGGCGACCGCAACTGGTACCTGCCGTCGTGGCTGCACTGGCTGCCCGACCTGCGGGTGGAGGGCCCGGCCTCTGGGCCGATGTCAGTGCCGGTGCCGGCGGCGGGTGACGACTAGCGGGGTCTGTCACCTCGGTTCAGGTACAAGAAGAGGGAGGCCGCCGGCCTCCCTCTTCTTTGTGCGATGCCTCTAGGCGCGTGGCCGGGGGCCCGGCCGGGCGAGTGTCAGGAGGCGTTCTTCAGTTCCGCACAGGCGACGGCCGTGCCGACGTTGTCGCTCGTCCCGGTGTGGATGACGAGGAAGTGCGGCTCCCCCGCGAAGTGGTTGAGGGCGAGGGAGATGAAGTTCGTCGTGGACGTGAAGTTGTCGCCATCGGCCTGGAAGGCGGACAGCGGGCCGTGCCGCTCACCCGCGCCATCGCAACTGCCGTGGTAGATGTACGCAACGTACTGGTTCCCGGTGAGGCCCTTTACCGTGACCACGACCTTCGTGCCCGGCGTGCCAGGGCTGAGCTCCGCGGTGCCGGTGACATTGCTGCCGCCCTTGGCCTCGACGGTGCCCTTCACGGAGGTGACCTCGGCAGCCTGGGTCTGGACGGCGGCGGCGCCTCCGGTGTTGGTGACGATGGAGCTGCTGGTCACGGGCTCGCGCTTCTTGCAGGCCATGGCGCCGAAGGCCACGAAGAGCACGAGCAATCCCACACTCAAGATCTTCACGTTCCGTCGCACGGCCGCAGCCCCTTCCCCCCGGCGAGACCATCGATCTCGCCCCCGAATCGCGATGCGGCAGACTAGCACACGCCAGCCGCAAATTCATCGTGCCCATTTTGCAGTCGCCGGGCGCCGGCAGCGAGGAGCGTTCGGCCCTTGTGCTCAGTCAGCGCACGAGGGCGATGAGCACCGTGAGCGTCAGCATGCTCGTGACAGTAGTCGTGACGACCGCCCGTGTGACGAACGCGGGGGCCGCTCGAAACTCGGTCGCGAGGATGGTGGCCACCACCGCGGTCGGCATGGCGGCGAGGACGACGAGTGTCCCTCGGGTGTCGCCACGCAGTCCGAGGGCGGTGCCAGCGAACCAGGCCGAGACGGGCGCCACGAGGAAGCGGGTCGCGTTCACCATGACGGTGTCGACCAGGTGGTCGAGGCCGGCGGCCTGCCGCAGTTGCAGGCCGAGGACGACGAGCATGGCGGGCACGGCCGCGTTCGCGAGGCTCGCGGCGGGTGCGTCGACGGCGGTGGGGAGATCGACGCCCAGCGCGTTCACGAGGACGCCGGCAGCGGCGGCGTACAGCACCGGGTAGCGAAAGGGTGCGCGCAAGGCGTCGACGCGGGTGCCGGACGCCATCGAGGCGACGAAGATGCCGACGGTGTAGGTGAGGATGGCTCCGGCGACGAAGTTCATCACGGCGATGTCGAGGCCCGCCTGGCCAAAGGCCAGGAAGGCGACGGGAAGCCCCATGTTGCCGAGGTTCGGGGTGATGACGCTCAGCGCGAAAGCGGCCCGAAACGACTGGTCGTGCCGCGCGACGAGGGACCATGCAGTCGCGACGGTGTACGTCGCGACGTAGGTGGCGAGCAGGACGCCGACGATGCGCACCGAAACGCTCGCGGAGACCTCGGTGGTCGCGAGTGAGTGGAAGACGAGCGCGGGGCTGAACAGGTAGAAGACGAGCACGGAGATCGGGGCGACGGGGACGTTCTGCCAGCGACCCACGGCGCCGCCGATGACGGCGACGAGTGCGACGGGGAGGACGACATCGAAGAAGACGTCCAGCACGTGAATCGATCGCTTTCTCAGTGAGGCCGGTGGGCGAGCGCATCGTACGTCCGGTGGCGACGGAGCGCAGGCATGAAGTCGGCGCGGCCGATGCGGCGAACGGTAGCGGATTGTCACGGGGCGGCTGAGCGCGGGTACTAGCCTCGAAGCAGCGGAGGGGGGTGCAGGATCGGCGTCACGGTCCTGGTACTTGCGCTGCTGGTGGCGCTGGTCGGGTTCGCGGTGTGGGTGGTGTGCGGCGGGTTCCGCTCCGGGACGCCGGACAGCGCGAGGGGCGCTGAGGCGCCTCGGGGCACGTATCGGCGGAGAGATCAGCCCGCCATTGATGCTGGTCTCAGGTCTGCTCGGCGTCGTCGCGGTGCTGCTGATCGTCGCCCCGCTCATGGCGACGGTCTGACCTCACCTGTGACTCGCGTGTGACCCCGGCGGCCGTCACGCCTCGGGCACGGGTGGGGCGGGCGGTGGCATGGGGCCATCGACGTCGCTCAGGTGGGCGCGGATGAACTCGTCGATGAGCTGGTAGAGGCGTGGGCCCTGACCCTCGAACGAGTGGCCGGTGTCTTCGACGATCACCATCTCTTTGGGCTGGTTGGCGCGCTGATAGACGTCGTCCGACGCAAGCGGCGGGAGGACGTCGTCGTTCGCGCCGTGGATGAGCAACAGCGGCTTGAACATCTCCTCGACGCCCTGGGTGCCGTAGCGCTGAGGCGCGATGGCGACGACGGCGCGGATGAAGGGCGAAATGGTGCCCGCGCGCACGGCGATGGCGCCCGCGTAGGAGTGACCAACGACGACGGCCGTCTCCGCGCCCACGCCCTTCAGGAATGAGCAGGCGGCGATGGTGTCGAGGAGGCCATCGGTGAACTCGCCGGCGACGCGAGGCCGGAGGCGGAGCGAGCTGATGCCGCACTCCTCGGCGAGCGCTTCGCTGAGCTGGCGGTAGACGCCCTGCGCGCCCTCGTCGCCGATGAAGACGACGCAGGCTGTGCGGCCCTGGACGGGCACGAAGACGGCTTCGAAGTCGCCGTGGTTGGTCTGGATGGTGACGACGAATTGCCCGGGGACGCTGCTGAGCTGGGCGGTGACGTTCTTGATCGAGACGACGACCTCGGAGGGGTTCTCGGGTTCGGTGGTCACGCGGCGCGGCTCGGGCGCGTAGACTCGGTTTCGTTGCAGGCCATGGGGTTCGCTCCTCGTCCGGGTGTGCGTGCAGTGTAGTACGTCGCCCACGAGCGGCGGGAACCCGAGGACGGCGCGAGGCGTTGTGATGTGGAGGAGGCCGCTTCCGTGCGCCCGCTGCTCCGTCGCGTCGTCGAATCCGACCGCCTGCTGGTGGCGCTGTGGGCGGGGATGGCGCTGGCCGCGGTGTCACTTGTCTCGTTGATTTTCGTAACCTCCAGGGGCGGCGATCGTAAGCCGCCCGAGGACGTGGAGACGTCGCCGAAGGTGACGGCGACCGCGGCGTTCGTGGTGCCGCAGCTCCCCGCCGACTGCCTCTTCACCTCGAACTTCGGGCCCGGCGCCTCGCTGCTGCGGGTCAATGTGCCGACGCCCATCGTGGTGAGCGCGCCGGGTTGCGCCGCGGGGACGTGGGAGCGTGAGCCAGTCGAACACCTAGCGGCGGAACTCCGCGTCGACCTCGATGCGCCCGACGGGCCGGCGCAGTTGCTGGTCCCGCTGGCTGCCACTCGGGACGCCGACGGGCTGCGTTGGACGGGAACGGTCACGTTCCCGCTGGCGGGCTTCTGGCGGCCGGACCTTCACGTCGACGGCCAATCGGGGATGCTACAGGACAGCTGGCGGGTAGCGGCCAGCGCAGGCCTCGACACGCGCCCCGGGCTGCCGCTACCGGCGATCGAGTACGAGCTGACGGTGCTGAACGTCGACCGGCCGGGGGATCCGGCGCGCTGGCCGGCGCTCGAGAGCCAGGGCATGGCGTGGGTCCCCGGGGCGAAGCCCGGCGAGGCGGCGCGCGTGGTGTGGGTACAGGCGCGTGAGGGCCGGGACTGGGTGGTCGCCGGCGACCCCACGACTGGCGCGGTCACTGCGCTGTTCGAGGTGGAGCTGCCGGTCTCGCTCTACGGTGCGCCGGACGGCCGGGCATTCGTCGTCATCGACCGCCTGTATGACGCGCCGAAGCGGATCCGCTTTTACGACGCGGAACGTTCGAAGTTGATCGATGTCGCGGCGAGCCGCCTCGACCCAGGGCCAGTGAGCTGGGCGCCGGACTCGAGCGCGGTACTCATCGCGGGCGATCGAACGTTGATGCTCGCGAGCGACGGTGGCCCGATCCGCCTCGACGTGGAATTGCCGTTTGAACGAGTGGCGTGGTCGCCGGACTCGACGTGGGCGATCGCGGCGCTCAGGGAACTCCCGACGGAGAACGCCGCGCCGCAGAACGAACTGGTGCGGATCGGTGTCGGGACCGGGACGGCGACGCACCTTCTCGACGAGGTTGCTCAGGGACGGGTGCTGACCTCGCCGGGAGCGGCCGTCTCACCCGACGGTCGGCGGTTCGCGCTCGCATGGTGGGACCCATCGGAGCCCGCCAGCAAGATTTCCGTGTTCGACCGGGACGGGCCGCTCCCGCTTCGCCTCGAGGATCGTGTCGTCGCGTCGTACCCGGCGCCGGGCGCGCCGGGACGACTGCAGTCACTGACGTCGATGTCGTGGACCCCGGACGGGACCTCGCTCGTCGTCTCGATGTTCGCCCCCTTGAACGGACAGATGTACCCGCCTGACACGAGCATTCAGGTGATCGACATCGCCTCGAAGTCCGCGCGGCTTGTCGTTGCGCCGCGTGACGGGCATTACGCGTACGGTCCGATGTGGGTCTCCTCGGACGGTCGCGCACTGTTCAAGCAGTGGAGCAGTTGTGTTGGATGCGACGTGGGGCGGAGCGGCATCGATGTGATCGACCTTGCGGACGGGGCGATCGTGCGGACGATCGAGGACAGCGTGGCCCTCGGGACGGTTGATGCCGTGCGCTACCTGCTGTCGTCGCCTGAGGGCCTGCTGAGCGTGCGGGGGCTCGAACCCCCTCGCGTACTGATGCCGGCAAAGTGGCGCGGGTCGACGTGGTTCTCAGTGCGGCCGTCGCCGGACGGCAACCGGCTGGCGGTCGCCCAGGCGGCGGGGCGGACGAGCCCGGTGATCGCGGTTGCGCCCGACGGTTCGGGGCAGACGGTCCTCGGGTACGTGCGGCCGGACGCGCGAGTCGTCGGCGTCCGGGACGCATCGGCGGCGTTCGTACTCGACTACCAGGCCGGATGGGCGTGGTCTTCGTTCGCCGATGGAACGGTCACGCCGCTGCCGCAGCAGGGAGAGGCGCGTCCGGAGACGGCGCTCGAGACGGCCGTGGCAGTCTCGCCAGACCGCTCGGTCGCCGCGTACTGGGTGCCAGGACCGTCAAAGCCCGAGGTCACGCTGCAGCTCCTCGAGTTGAGAACCGGGGCAGTTACGTCTTCGGTCGCCACCAGCTCGCAGATGAAGGGCATGTACCTCGCGATGTCCGTCGATGGGAAACGGGTGTTGTTTCCGGACGGGGACGTCCTCGTTGCGGTGGATGTGCTCACGCGATCGACGGTCCGCATCCCGCTGCGGCGCCTCGGCCACCCCGCCGGCATCGGCATCGTCTCGTCCGCGACCTACGGCCCCGGCGGAACCTTCGAGGTCGTCGCGGGCGACAAGCTTTGGCGTATCGACCCGGCCTCGGGCGATGCGCGGGTCGTGACCGACCGGCAGCCCTCGCCTGGAGGCTGGCGGAGTTCGGTGCAGCTCAGCCGTTCACCCGACGGGCAGCGCCTCGTCGCGCTGACGGCGTTCGGGCTATTCGAGCTGCAACTCGACGGTTCGTGGCGGCTCGCGAGTGGGGTGGGGCTGGGTAGCAGGGGACCGGTGGCGACGTCAATCGTGTGGTCGCCGGACTCGAGGCGCGTCGCGTACCTTGGCAGCGAGGGCCCTGGTGTGCCGGGCGCACTCGGAATCGTGGTCGTGGGCCTCGATGGGTCGGGGGCGTACGAGCTGGTGAAGCAGTCGACGGGGCATGAGATGCGGGTCCTGGGCTGGCTGCCGGATGGCCGGATTGTGTACGCAGTGATCACGAACGGGATATGAAACGCGAAGGAGGCGGGCTCGAGCCCGCCTCCTTCGTTGTGCCCGCGACGGGGGTGGGGCTTAGCGGCCCTTCCAGTTCGGGAGACGCTTCTCGGCGAAGGCCTTGGGGCCCTCGAGGCGGTCTTCCGAGGCGTTGGTGATTTCGTTGAACTGCTCGGCCAGGAACTGCGAGTACTCGGGCGGGACGTTGCGGCCGATGCGGACGATGCGGCGGATGGCCTGCACCGCGAGCGGGGCGCCGAGGAGGATCTCGTCGGCGACGGCGTTGACTTCCTTGATGAGGGCGTCGCGGTCCGGGACCAGCTTCTGGATGAGGCCGATCTGGTAGGCGCGCTGCGAGTCCATGTGGCCGCCGGCGAGCTGGATGAGCATCGCCTCGCCCATGGGGATCATGCGCGAGAGGTTGTTGAGGCCAGGGCCGGCGAGGAGGCTGCGGCGTGGCTCGGGCAGGCCGAACTTGGACTGCTCGGTGGCGATGCGGATGTCGCACATGATGCTGATCTCGAAGCCGCCGGCGAGGCACCAGCCGTCGATGGCCGCGATGATCGGCTTCCGGGACTGGTGGATGGCGCCGAACATGCCGTCCGGCGAGAGGAAGCTCTGGCCGGGGAGGGGCTTGCGGGCCGTGCTTGGGCCGGCCTGGTCGCGCTGGGTCATCGCCTTGAGGTCGGCGCCGGCGCAGAAGGCGCGCCCGCCCTCGCCGATGATGATGCCGACGAGGATGTCGTCGTCGTCGTTGAGCTCCTCGATGCCCTCGAGGACACCGGCCGAGAGGTCGTTGTTGATCGCGTTCATCGCCTCTGGGCGGTTCAGGTGGATCCAGGCCTTGCGCCCGTCCTTCGTGTACTGAACTGCCGGATTCGGAGTGAATGCCATGGTCGTCCCTTCCCCCAACTGGTGCCCGTGGATGCGGCCGGCCGGCCTCGAGAAGCCGGCTGGAGCGCGAGGCAAGTGCGGGCAGGGCCGGTCCTGGTTCGTAGGCCCGGAGTGCCTGCGACCGCCTCCGCTGGAGCGGAGCTCGCGTGTCGTGGCCGCGTGCACTGTAGCATCGCGTGCGTGGTGGCGACACCGGGCGTGGCCATTCGAGGAGGAGCGGAGCGATGGTGGACACGAGGCTGGACGGACGGGTGGCGGTGGTGACGGGGGCCGGCCGCGGCATCGGACGGGCGACCGCGCTCAAGCTCGCGGAGCTGGGGGCGACCGTGGTTGTGAACGACCTGGGTGCAGCCCTCGATGGCCAGGGGGCGGACGAGGCCCCGGCCGCGATCGTGGCGCGGGAGATCGAGGCGGCAGGCGGGAAGGCCGTCGCAAACTTCGACTCGGTGTCCGAGTTCGAATCGGCCGGGCGAATCATCCAGATGGCCATCGACACGTTCGGGCGCATCGACATCCTCGTGAACAACGCGGGGATCGTGGCGAGCGCGCCGATCTGGGAGGTGAGCCCGGAGCTGTTTGCGCGAGTGGTGGGGGTGCACCTGTTTGGAACGTTCAACTGCACCCGGCACGCTTGCGTGCACATGAAGGAGCAGGGCTGGGGCCGGATCGTGAACCTCGTGTCGAGGGCCGGGCTCGTCGGCGCTCCGGGCAGCGTTGGCTACGGGTCGGGCAAGGGCGGCATCTTCGGGTTCACGAACGTCGTCGCGAGGGACCTCGCGCCGTTCGGGATCAACGTGAACGCGGTGAACCCGGCGGCGACGCTCACGCGGATGGTCGAGGGGAGCCCGGGGGCCGCGGCGGTGGCGCAGCCGCCGGACGACGTGGCGGTGCTGATCGCGTTCCTGTGCACCGACGCGGCGACGGTGACGGGGCAGACCTTCCTCGCGCAGCACGGCGCGGTGGGGTGGTTTCCCTCGTTCGAGACGCAGAAGACGCTGGTGAAGGACGGCACGTTCACCGTCGAGGAGCTGGCAGCGGGTATCGGGCGGTTCGAGGTGCCGCCGCTGCCCGTGCTGTACGCGCCCCCGCCCGAGGAGTGAGCGGGGGCGCTGACCTGGATCAGGCGACGGGCGCGAACGAGCGCTCGCCGCGCTCGTAGACGAGATGCGCCCGGCCGACCAGGAGCGGGTCGACGTTACCGATCTGCTCCTCGACCTTGTTGGTGTACTGCAGGCGGTGCAGCACGTAGCGCATGGCGTTGAGGCGGGCGCGCTTCTTGCAGTCGGACTTGATTACCGTCCAGGGGGCATCGGCGGTATCGGTATAAAAGAACATCGCCTCCTTGGCCTTGGTGTATTCGTCCCACTTGTCGAGGGACGCGAGGTCGATCGGCGAGAGCTTCCACTGCTTCAGCGGGTGCACCTCGCGCTCACGGAAGCGGCGACGTTGTTCCTTGCGGCTGACCGAGAACCAGAACTTGATCAGGTGGATGCCGCTGCGCGTCAGGTTGCGCTCGAACTCCGGGCACTGGCGCATGAACTCCTCGTACTCGTCCTCCGAGCAGAAGCCCATGACGCGCTCGACGCCGGCGCGGTTGTACCAGGAACGGTCGAACATCACGATTTCGCCGTGCGAGGGGAGGTGCTGCACATAGCGCTGGAAGTACCATTGCCCGCGCTCAATCTCGGTCGGCTTCTCGAGCGCGACGACACGAGCGCCTCGGGGGTTGAGGTGCTCCATGAAGCGCTTGATCGTGCCTCCCTTGCCGGCGGCGTCACGGCCCTCGAAGAGGATGACGACGCGCTGGCCGGTCTCTTTCACCCAGGCCTGCAGCTTGAGCAGCTCCACCTGCAGGCGGTACTTCTGCTTCTCGTAGTTGCGGCGCGACATGAGGTTCTTGTACGGGTAAGCGCCCTCGCGCCAGTCGGCGGCGAGCTCGTCATCGGCGCTGACTGGCAGCGGTGAGGAATCCTCGAGCAGGGCGTCGCGGAGCACGCGGAGGTCGTCGGGAGAGACGCCGGAAAGCATTGCCTCGAACCGGCGCACCAGTTCGGGATCGTTCAGGCGTGCCACACCGAGGATGTCCTCGGTGGCGGCCACCTGAGACTGTTGGCCTGCCTCGACGCGTTCTTCCACCGCCGCTGATTCGACGGCGGCCGGGGAGCCGACCGGCCCGATGTCTCCGAGCGCGGCGCGTCGGGGACGGGGGGCGCTGCCGTTCATGCCGTTGCCATTGCTATTGCCGTTCGTGCCGTTGGAACGCCTGCGTCCACGGGGACCGGGGGCTGCATCGGGGCCGTGGCCATTCAGGGCTGCGGCACCGTTGGCGCGGGAGGGGCGTGGTTCGCGAGGCGTCGTCATTATGAGGCTCCTTCGGGTCTCTTCTTCATTATCCGACGAAGACGGACGAGGTTCGCGCCGAGATGTGCGAGCATGAGGGCGAGCGAGCGCGCTCGCAGGACGCAGGGTACCAGTAACGTGTAGCGCCGAGGTGTATGTTGCCTCTCAACCGGCGAGGGGCGGGAGGTCTGCCAATGTCCGAATTGGCCCCCAATTACGCATTGCTCGACCTGGTGGGTGCGGCCGGAATGATGTTCTTCCCGCGGCCGGACTCGTCAGCACCACCCCCGGGCGCCTCGGACCTCGCGATCGAGGTGGGCGCGGACGTGACCGTGAATGCGCGGTTCTACGCGTTCGATGGGACGCTACCGACCGTCCTGTATTTCCATGGGAACGGGGAGGTGGCGGGCGACCATGACGCGCTCGCGCCGCTATACCGGCAGGCAGGGGCGAACCTCTTCGTTGCGGAGTTCCGGGGATACGGGCGCAGTACCGGCCGTCCGACCGTCGAACACCTCGTCTCCGATGCGCATCCGGTGACGGCGTTCTTCCACGCGCACCTCGACGGGCTGGGGTTCAACGAGCGGCGCTTCGTGATGGGCCGCAGCCTCGGCACGCACCCGGCTCTCGAGGTGGCGGCGAACGCCTCGGAACGTATCCGCGGGCTCATCGTGGAGAGCGGGGCAGGTGGCCTGCGGCGGATGTTGCAGCGTTTCGGCTTCGATGTGCAGCAGGGCGAGGGTGCCGATCTCGTCGAGGCGCACGAGGCGAAGATCCGGTCCATCCAGATGCCGCTCCTCGTGATCCACGGGGAGTGGGACGAGCTGATCCCATTGCAACAGGCAGTCGAGTTGTACGAGATGTTGCCGCACGTCGAGCGTGAGCTGTTGATCATCCCGGGCGCGGGGCACAACGACCTGCTGTGGGCCGGGTTGCAGGACTACTTCGGGGCGATCCAGCGGTTTGTCAGCCGCTGAAGGCCGTTCTATTCGCTCGTGATCTGTCCGTGGTAGCTACAGAAGTTCGGTGAGCTCTCGTTGGCCTGCTCAAGGCTCGACCGACGGATGGCATCCTCGAAGGCGAGGCGCTCTTCGTCCCCCACGCCGTAGTGGGTCGCCAGCGCGGTGGCGAGCGTGGGCACCTCGATGATGGGGCGGCCGCAGCGGTCGCAATGCTCGAGCGCGCCGAACCGCTCCGCGAGGGCGTAGGAGAGGAGCCCGCCCTCCTCGATGCCGCGTAGCAGGCCCTCGGTCGCCGCACCGGGCTCGGCGGGCAATACGGGCGCGACGTGGAGCTCCGCAGGCGTTTCAGGATGGTCGGCGTCGTCCTGGCGGGCGTAGAGCGGGGCCGCATCCGGAGACGGGATCTCGGCCCCATCGTTCGAGTCCGCGAACTGCGTCTCGCGCTTCACCGGCGCCGTCTCGGGTTCGTTCATCGCCTTCTCCCCTCGCGCTTCTCGAACGGTACGGAGCGGGAGCTTGCAGAGGCGTGTGCAGCGCGTCGATCGAGTCACGGTCGCCTGCCGACCCGATTGGCAGGCGGGTGATAGCGGGGAGCCCGGAGGCGCTACCTCCTCGGTCGTTGGCCGTCACTACGTTGAATGCACAGCCGCGAATGGACGGCGGCGACGATGGTCAGCATCGGGTACGCGCTGTCGAGCGAGGAGTACACGGCCGCGGACCAGGCCGGGTTCCTCGATTCCCTGCGAACGCGAGCTTCTGCGCCGCCTCGACGTTGTGCCCGCTCGGCTGACCACGCGTATCGATTGAGGGCGCGTCGCAGCGACGGATCTGCAACTCGGGCATGTCTTCCCGTTATGCCCGCCCTGCGAGGCGCTGGCTACGCTCCAAGTCCAGTCGGTGAGCCCTTCGAGAGCAGGAAAGCAGAGGCCATGCCGGCGGCAGCGCTGAACTACCACGCCCGCCTCCTCGATACCGTTCAGCGGAGCGTGGCGCTCATCCTCGCGGGCGGGCAGGGGAAGCGCTTGCGGCCGTTGACCGAGCGGCGGGCCAAGCCAGCGCTGTTCTTCGGAGGCAGTTATCGGGTGGTCGACTTCGCGCTCAGCAATTGCGCGAACTCCGGGCTGTCACGCGTGGGCGTGTTGACGCAGTACCTGCCGCATGAGCTGCACGAGCACCTCGGCGGGGGAACGCCCTGGGGGTTCCACGCGCCCGGCGCGGCGCTTATGGTGCTGCAGCCGTATATGGGCGACGACGCGAGCCGCTGGTACGAAGGCAGCGCGGACGCGGTGCACCGCAACCTTGACCGCCTCGTCCTGCCGAGCACGGCTGCCGTGGTCATCCTCGCCAGCGACCAGATCTACGCGATGGACTACCGCGAGATGATCGCGACGCACGTCGAGGCCGACGCGGACATCACGGTCAGCGTCGCCGATGTGCCGCTCCACGACGCCTCGCGCTACGGGCTCGTGACCATGGATGCGACAGGGCGGGTGCGACGGTTTGAGGAGAAACCGGCACGGCCGCGGTCCACCCTGGCCTCGATGGGCATCTACGTCTTCAACCCCGACTACCTCGCGCGGACGCTCGCCGCGGATGCGGCCGACGAAACGAGCACGCATGACTTCGGAGGCGACGTCCTGCCGCGAGCGATCGCGGGCGGGGCGCGCGTGTACGCTCATCGTTTTCGCGGCTACTGGCGCGACATCGGCACCGTCGAGGCGTACTGGAAGACGCACATGGAACTGCTCGACGAGCCTTCGCGCGTGCCGCTGCGCGCTCCCGGGCGCGAGATCATGACGCGCATGGACCCGCGTCCGCCTGCGGCAATCGCGAGCTCGGCGTCCGTGCAGCAGGCGTTGGTCTCGGCCGGGGCGACCATCCGTGGGACCGTACGGAGCTCGGTCGTCTCCCCGGGGGTGGTGGTGGAACCGGGGGCGGTCGTGCACGACTCGGTGCTGCTGCCCGGCGTCCGCGTGGGTGCGGGCGCGATCGTGCATCGGGCCGTGATCGACCAGGACGCCGTGATCGGCTCTGCCGCTCGGATTGGCGCGGACTGGTATGACGCCTCGGAGCACACCGAACACGAGCTGGGAGTCACGGTGGTCGGCGAAGGCAGCTGGATCCCCGCGGGCGGAATCGTCGAGCCATCGGACGTCGTGGCTCCGTTCAGCGGCCGCGGGGCGGCGCCTCCTCGGATCTCCGCCAGCGGCGCCGAGGCGGCCGGCGCGAGTGCGTGGCGTGGCCTGTCGCGCGGACCGTTGACGGCGTTGCGGCCCTGAGCCTCGAATCACGAGGTGCGCAGCAGACTGACGCGCTAGACTTCGGATATGGCGGGTCCCGCAGAATCCGTCGCCGCGACCACGCCGCCCGAGCACCGGGACGTTACGCCCATCGACGCGCTGCCCTCGGCACTCGAGGCGTTCGAGGCGATTCGCGCGCGGGTCGACGGCCTGACCCCGATCCTCTGCCTCGACTTCGACGGGACACTCTCGCCGATCATGGACGACCCCGCGTCCGCGGTACTCCTTGACGGGATCGAGCCAGTGCTGCGGCGGCTCGTGCGGCTGACGCCGATCCTCGTGCTCAGCGGGCGCGACGCGGACGACGTCCGTGCACGCGTGGGCGTGGGGGGCATTCTCTGCGCGGGCAGCCACGGGTTCGATGTGCTGGACACCGACGGTCAGCACGAACCGAACGCCGAGGCATCGGCATATCTGCCTCATCTCGACGCCCTCGAAGCGCGGCTGCGCACCGAGACACAGGACATCGCCGGCGTCGTTATCGACCGGAAGCGCTTTGGGGTGGCGGTGCACGACCGCCAGGTCACCGACGAGCGGGACCTCGAGCGTTTGTGGTCTCTCGTGAGCGCCGCGGCGGAGGCCTTTCCGATGCTGCGGCCGTTGCGAGGCAAGCGTGTCACTGAGTTCCTGCCGGAGATCGACTGGAACAAGGGCCGCGCGCTGCTGTGGCTTCTCGGCCGGGCAGGCTATCGAGCGGACGCGGCCCTCCCGATCTGTATCGGAGATGACGTGACGGACGAGGATGCGTTACGGGCCGTGCGGGAGCAGGGGATCGGCATCGTTGTGGGGACGGGCAGCCGGCTCACGTCGGCCAGCTACGCCGTACGCGATCCGGCCGAGGTGCTGGCATTCTTGACGCAGCTCGCCGACTTCCTCGATGTGCGCGTGCTGCCGGCTGTGGACGTGCCGTGACCGAGACCGCGCACGTTGGCTGACGGCCGCCTCGTTGTCGTCTCGAATCGGGTGCCCGCGGCGGGAGGTCGAGTCAGCGTCGGCGGTCTGGTCGCCGCGCTGCGGCCGGCACTGGAAGCGGTCGGGGGGCTCTGGTTCGGATGGGGTGGCTCCATCGGGCCGGCCGATGCTATCGAGCGGCGGCGCGAGGGGCGCGTCGAGTTCGTCACGTGCGCACTCACGGCCGACGAAGAGGAAGGCTACTACGAGGGGTTCTGCAACCGGACACTGTGGCCGTTGATGCACGGCATGCCGGAGCGCGCCGAGCTGCGGGCCGGCGAGTACGAGCGCTGGCGCGCTGTCAACGCGCGGTTCGCGGCGTTGCTGCGGCCCTTCCTCGAACCCGGTGACCTGGTGTGGGTCCACGACTATCACCTGATGGCTCTCGGGTCGGAGTTGCGCGCGGCCGGCTGGGAGGGCCGCGCTGGCTACTTCCATCACATCCCGGTGCCGGAAGCCGAGCTCTGGAACGCGATCCCCCATCACCTCGAGATCGCGGCCGGCTTCGAGGCCTACGATCTGGTTGGATTGCAGACGCAGCGGGACGTGGCGCGCCTCGAGTGGTACGCGCCGGCGGCGGCCGGCCGGATGCGCGCATTTCCGATCGGGATCGACCCCCAGGGAATGCGGGCGCTTGCTGGCCAGCACCCCGCAGACGCATTCGAGGCACGAACGGGACGCCAGGTCCTGCTGGGCCTCGACCGGCTCGACTATACGAAGGGGATTCCCGACCGCCTGACGGCGTTCGAGCGGCTGATTCGACGGCGTCCCGAGGTGGCCGCGGAGGCGCTGCTCGTGCAGTGGTCCGCGCCGTCGCGTGAAGGCATCGCGGACTACCAGGCCGAGCGACGCCTCGTTGACGACGCGGTGGGGCGACTGCGGGCGCTCGCGAGTCCCTCGCCGGTCGAGGCGCGCCACGAGGTGCTGCCAGCGGAGCTGGTGGCGGCGGCGCTGCGCGACGCCGACGTGTGCCTCGTCACCTCGAGGGCGGACGGGATGAACCTCGTGGCAAAGGAGTTCGTCGCGGCGCAGCGCCCCGAGGCGCCCGGCGTGCTCGTGCTGACCGATGGGTGCGGGGCGGCCGAGGAGTTGACCGATGCACTGATCGTGCCGAGCGGGGACATCGAGGCACTCGCCGAGGCGATCGAGCGGGCACTCGAGATGCCGGTCGAAGAACGCCGTCAGCGCTGGCGCTCGCTGGCGGCGACGGTGGAGGCGGGCAACGTCCAGGAGTGGTGCCGCGGCTTCCTGGCCACCCTCGCGGGCGGGGAGGCCCCCGAGGTTAGCGAGCCCTGACCTCGCTGTCCCAGAAGGCGAACGCACCGGCGAGCCCCGCCCCCTGTGGCTGCTCAGCAAGCACGACGTCCTCGGGCCGCAGGTCGAGGAGGGGCGAGCGCTCGCGAGCGAACCGTTCGCGGACGGGGCCGAGCAGGAGGTCGCCGGCGGCAGCCATGCCGCCTCCGATGACGATGCGTTCGGGGCCGAAGAGAAACGCCATGTTGAGGGCGCCGACCGCCAGAGCCTCGGCGGCGTCGTGGAACTGGCGGGCCGCGGTTTCGTCCCCGGCTGCGGCGCGGGCGGCAACGACCTCCGCGGGCATCCCCGCGACCCGCGCGAGTGACGTGCCGGAGCCGAGACCCTCGACGGTGTCGTCGGTGCGCCAGTCGATGACCGTGTGGCCGATCTCCGCGATCGAGCGGTGCGAGCGCACCAGCCTTCCACCGAGGACGACGCCGGCGCCAATACCCGTACTGCACGTGACGTAGACGAGGTCCGTCGTACCTCGGCCGGCGCCGAAGCGATGCTCTCCGAGTGCCGCGAAGTCGGCGTCGTTGCCGAACACGACTCGCAGGCCCGTCTCCGAGGAGAGGGCTGTACCGTCGATGCTCCCCCAGGCGGGCAGATTGGGAAGCGCGACGGCCCGGTTGGAGCGGTAGTCGACCCAGCCAGGCACGCCGACGACCGCCTCGGTCAGCCGAAGTTCGGCCGAGGTTGCTGCCTTCGCCTCGACGATCGCCTGAGCCAGCGCCTCCGGCTCGCCCGGCGGCGTCAGGCGGGTGTCGTGGTGGCGCTCGACGCCGCCGGCGTCGTAGACCGCGACACGCAGGCGTGTACCGCCGAGGTCCACGGCGATCACCCCCTCAGACTGCGGTTCGGATGCCGGCACGGCTTCCCTTCGCGTCACGATCTCGGTGCAGGCTCGAGCAGCGCCACGGGCAACGCTCGGAACACTACGCTCAGGGGCAGCATAGCGCCGTCGGCTGTCGAGAGCGGTCGCACCTCGATGCCTGTGAACGCGTCTTCCATCGGGACGGCGAGCTCAGTCGGAAGGAGGGCGAGCGTATCGGCCCAGTCCGCGGGATCGCCCGCGGCACGCGAGAGTCCGGACGGCTGGATGACGACTGCCGCGATGAGCCAGCGCGCCTCGTAACGACGCGCGAAGGCGAGTGCGTGGCTGGCGTGAACGCCTCGGATTTCAAGCGGCAGGTAGTCGCCGCGCACGCAGAGTGGGTGGAGCGCGCGTCTTCGACGCAGCGAACGCGCGAGGACGTACAGCTTGAGGCGAGCGTCCTGAGTCGTGCCTGTCAGCTGCCTGATTCCCGCACGACGTGCCTCGGAGCCGGCCGAGGTGTCTTCGAGCAGTGGGCGGAGGCCTTCGAGGTCGGCGATGCGAGGGGCGTAGTCGACGGGACGGCGGTTGTCCGGGTCGACGAGGCTGCCGTCCCAGCCCTCGGCGCCCTGGTAGGTGTCGGGCACGCCCGGGGAGCACACGCGCAACACGACCGCCGCCAGTGAGTTCGTGATGCCGTCGCGCGCGAGGCTCGCGAGCCACTTCCGCTGCTCCGCCGGCAAACGCTGCATGGCCTCGACCGCCGCGGCGGCATACGTCTCGAGGGCGGACTCGAAGCCAGGATCGGGGCCATCCCACGAGGTGCGCTCGGCCGCCTCGCGGGATGCCTTCACGAGGTAGGCGGCCAGGCGCTCGCGCAGGAGGCCGCGATCGGCCCTGCCATCAGCTGGCCAGATCCCCACGAGCGTCTGCGCGGCGCGGTACTCCTCGAGTGGCGCAGGGGCGGGCCCAGCCTCCGCGTGAAAATCCGCGAGGAATGCGCGCCAGGCGTTGGGCTGTTCGGAGAGCGCGCTGAGCCGCGCGCGGACATCCTCGCCTCGTTTATGGTCGTGCGTCGCGGTGGCAAGCAACGAGGCGGGCCAGCGGCGGGCGCGTTCCTCGTTCCGCGCGTGCCACCCCTGCGCGTCCAGGCGCAGGGCCACGGGGTCGCTGCCGACCTCGTTCAGCGACAGGAGCCGGATGTAGCGGTAGAAGGCGCTGTCCTCGATCGCCTTGGCCGCAACCGCCGGCATCAGTTGCTGTAGCCGCATGACCGCGAGGCGCGCGGCATGCTGCGGGCGCGCCAGGATCGCCGCGACGGGGCCGATGGCCTCGTGCTCGACCCCGGGGTGACGCCTCGAGGCGTCACGCTCCGCGCGGCGGATGACGTCGGCCGCCCGCGGGTCGAGCCGTTCGAGGTTGTGGTACGTGCGGTAGACCGGGAGGCACGCCATCAGCGCCCGCACCGCTGCCGCGAATGCGTCTGCGGACACGGGTGACGCGGCCGATCGGTACAGCTGGCGCGTTGCCCGCCGCAATTGCCCTGTGAGCGGACCATCGAGGACTCGAAGGCGGCATTCGTGCGCCACGTCGTCGTAGGAGCGGGTGCGCCCGGTCGCGGCCATGTAAATGCGCGCCATGTCCTCGCGGTGGGCGTCGTCTGTCTGGAGCGCGGCGACGTCCGCCAGGAACTCGTAGCCGGTGGTGCCATCGATTGGCCAGTTGTCGGGGAGGCGTTCGTCAGGCCCGAGGATCTTCTCGGCGATGACGTAGGGCGCTTCGCCCAGGAGGTCGCGCAGGCGGCGGAAGTAAGTCGCGGGGTCGGACAGCCCGTCGGCATGGTCGACGCGAACGCCGTCGATAAGGCCCTCCGCGGAGAGTCGCGCGTACAGCTCGTGCGTGGCGGCGAAGACCTCGGGGTCCTCGACCCGCACGCCGATGAGCTCGTCGACGGTGAAGAAGCGGCGGTAGTCGACATGAGCCTTGGCGGTGAGCCAGTACTCAAGGACATAATGCTGAGCATCGAGGAGCGTCCGCGTCGCCTCGGGGTTGCCAGGCGCGAGATCCGTGCCCGGTGCGAGGGGAAAGCGCCGCTCGTAGTAGCGCAGCCATGCGCCAGCGGCGTCGCGATCGACGGTCAGTTCGCCGCGCGTCAGCACCTCGTCAAGTCCCGCGCCGAGGACGGGGAGCAGCACCTTGCCGCGGTGCGCGAACTCGTCGCGTGCCTCCCAGTCGACATCGAACCAGGACGCGAAGGTCGAGGCCTGGCCGTTGCGAAGGACGTCCATCCAGCGCCAGTTCGCTTCGGCCGTCGACATGTGGTTGGGGACGATATCGACGATCAGGCCAAGTCCGCGGTCTCGCGCGGCGTGCGCGAGGGACCGCAGGCCCGCTTCGCCGCCGAGCTCGGGGTTCACTCGGGAGGGATCGACCACGTCGTATCCGTGCAAGGTGCCCGGAACGGCCAAGGTGATCGGCGAGAGGTAAAGGTGCGTGATGCCAAGGTCGCGGAAGTAGTCGAGGAGCGCCTCGGCATCCTGGAACGTGAAGCCGTGGTGCAGCTGGAGACGGTACGTGCTCGAGGGGATCGGACGCGCATCCGTCACGGCGGCGGCGAACCGTCGCGGCGCAGCAGGACCGCACCCGGCCGTTGAAAGCGGCACGAGCCCGTGGCGGTAACCTCGATCGGCGCGGGATCCGAGGTGAAGTCCGCCTCCTCGGTCGTGAGGACGAGCGACCAGGGTCCGTCCGCGAGTTCGGGTACCTCGACGAGGCCCGCGCCGCCTCGCAGACGGGCGACCAGGACCACACGAGCGTCTTCATTGCGGCGGTCGAGGACGACCGTGTCCTCGTCCGCCGCGCGCGTCTGCTGGCTGGCGCCCGCGTGCCAGCGGAGGGCCGGCTCCGTGTGGCGGAGCCGCAGCAGCCGCTCGTGCAGGGCGAGCACGCCGGCATGCGGCTGACGGCTCCGTTCCGACCAGTCGAGCTTGCTTCGCTCGAAGGTCGCGGGATCCTGCGGGTCGGGGATCCGCTCACGCATCGCCTCGTCGCGGAACGCGCTCCAGGCGCCGAACTCGGACCGCCGTCCGGCGGTGACGGCCCGGCCGAGCTCCTCGTAGTGATCGGTGAAGAACTGGAAGGGCGTGGACGCGGCCCATTCCTGGCCCATGAACAGCATCGGCGTGTCCGCCGAGGTGAGCAGCACCGCCGTCGCGGCGCGGAACGCCTCGATGGTCGTTGTCGCAGTGAGGCGGTCGCCGAACGGACGGTTGCCCACCTGGTCGTGGTTCTGCAGGCAGTGAACGAAATGGGGCGGCGCGAGTCCGGTGGGATCGGTGCCGCGTGGCTCGTTCCAGTACGGCGCGTGCTGGCCGATGAACAGCCAGCCTTGCGCGAGACAGGTTGCGAGGTCAGGCGTGTCGCCCCGGTAGTCGGCGTAGTAGCCCTCGTCGTCGCCGGCGAGGATGCGGCGCAGCTCGTGATGGAAGTCGTCCGCCAGCACCGCGTCGAGCCCGAACCCGCCACGTTCCTCGGGGAGGAGCAGCGCGCTCAGGTTGCGATGGTCCTCGGCGATGACGAGCGGCCGGTGGGTGCGTGGCGTCGCGTCGTGGACGGCCGCGGCGTATTCAGCGAGGAAGTGCCGCGGTCCTCCGTCGACGAGGGCGTGGGTGGAGTCCAACCGAAAGCCGTCGACGTGGTACTCGTGCAGCCAATGACGGGCGCTCTCGACGAAGAAGTCGCGCACGGCCTCGCTGCCGGGACCGTCGAGGTTGACCGCGGATCCCCACAGCGTGTGGTGGGCGGAATTGAAGTACTGGCGACTGAACTCGGCGTGATAGGCGCCATCTGGACCGAAGTGGTTGTAAACCACATCGAGGATGACGGCCAGGCCGAGGGCGTGGGCGCGGTCGACGAGGCCACGCAGCTCCTCCGGGCGGCCGTAGCAGCGCGCCGGGGCGAAGAGGGCCACCCCGTCGTAGCCCCAGCCACGGGAGCCGGCGAAGTCGGCGACCGGCAACAACTGGATCGCCGTCACGCCCAGCTCGGCCAGGCGCGGCAATGCCTCGGCCGCGGCGGCAAAGCTGCCCTGCGGAGTGAAGGCGCCGAGGTGCAGCTCGTAGGTCACGAGGTCAGTGAGCGGGATGCCGGGCCAGTCGGCATCGCTCCAGGGGAAGGTCGGGTCGATCACCTCGGACGGTCCGTGGACGCCCCCCGGCTGAAAGCGGGAGCAGGGGTCGGGGAACGGGCCGCGTCCATCCAGCCGGTAGCGGTACCGGGCGCCCGCGCTGAGCCCGGCGAAGAGACCGGCATGATACCCGCCGTCCTCGCGTTGGAGGGGCAGCGTTCCGCGCTGTGTGCCCTCGATCTCCACCTCGACGCGCTCGGCGTCTGGCGCCCAGACCCGGAAGCGCACGCCGCCATCCTCGGGCCAGGCTCCGAGGCGCGGCTGCCAGGTCATGCGCTGGACGGCTCCGCCCCGACGGTGCAGCTCAGACGGAGGTCCACCTCGAAGCCGTCCCCGGGTGCGAGGCGAAGGGGCCAGCTGAAGAGACAGGCGAGCGACTGCGGGATCTCCTCGAAGCCTGCTTCGGACTGAGAGACCGTGGCGACGGTACGAAGATCGATATCGGCCGGCTGGCTCACGCTCATGCCTATACAGATACCATGGCCTGCCAGCGCGACCGTCGCTTCTGTCGCCCGCCGTGCGGCGCCACCCCTCGCAAGCGCGTGGGTGCGGCCGGCGAGTGCGACCTCGCCGCGAGGGAACTCGTCGAAGAAGAGGCCGAGGTTGTGCTCGATGCCGAACCGCGCGTCGACGAGGCCTTCGATGCCTGTCAGCCGGTAACGCGCGTCGAGTGTGCGGCCGTCGGCCTCGAATGTCAGTGTCTTCTCGACACGGACGACGCCACCCGGCGCCGCCGCCTGGCGCGCGAGGTGGACCTCGGGCCGCCCGGCGGTGCGCCGAGTGGCCAGCTCATATGGCTTGCCGGCGAAGTCGCCGTGGTCGATCACCGGCAGGCTGCGCGCGGGCGGCGAGCCGGGGGCCAGGAAGCGGTCGACGAAGCAGCCGCGCCGGCCGCGGTCGTAGGGGTACGGCGCGCGGGCTCCCTCCTCGTGGTAGGCCTCCGGTCGACGCGCGAGCGTGTCGACGACGTTGACCGCCGCGGCGCGGTCGGACAGCTCGACGACGCTTCCGCCGTCCCCGGGCGCGATGCACGCCGTCAGCGCGTCCGTCGAGAGCAGCGCCTCCTCGATTCCGTCCGCGTCGAGATCGAGCACCCGCAGCGGGGGAACCGGAACGCCTTCGTCCTCGAGGGCATGTTCGGCGCGGAGCAGCGACCGAAAGAGCGACTGGCGCAGCAGGGGTAGATAGGTGCCACCGAAGAGCCCATGCCAGTAGGCGCAGTTGGCCTGCGCCCGATAGAGGTGGTAGACCGGGGGCGGCAGCGGCTGGTCCGGGACGATCGAGGAAGGCCGGTGCCGGCGGGCCACGCGGGCGCTCATGTCGAGCATGCGTTTGTGGATGTGGTTCGACTCGGGGTACTTGGCCAGGAACTGAAAGTACGTGCCGGCACGCAGCTGCGGACGCACCTCGTCCCAGAGGCCGGCCGCCTCGAGATGCTCCTGCGTGGCGCGTGCTCGTCGCTGGCCGGCGGGCGGCAAGGACCAGCGCAGCATCTCGGGGTAGCTGCCGTCCGGGAGGTAGACGCGCGGCCCTGGCGGCAACGCAGCGACTGCCTCGCCGAGGGGGACCGTCTGCACCTCGCGCAGCCGGCTCAGGCCGTCGAAGAAGCGCCGCAGCCAGCCGCGCCGGTGGACCGACGTGAACGTCCCCGGCCACATGCCGAACTTCTCGATGTCGTCGGCGAACGTGAGCAGCGGGACACCGCGGGCGGCCTCACGGCGCAGTGTGGCGAGGACCTCGGGGATCGGCCGCCACGGGATGCTCATGCGCAGCTCCTCGATCGCCGGGACGACGGTGAGGGCTTTGCCCTGGTACTCGGTGCGGAAGGGGCCGGCCAGCTCCTCGAGGGCGAGGCCCGCGGACAGGAAATGGAGGTCATCGAGGGGGACAACCTCGATGCCGCCGTCGTGGAGCGTGGCGGCGATCTCCTGCATCCAGATGCGCTCGGTGAGCCAGCCGGTGTGAGTGTCGACGCCGAACAGACGCTTGAGCAATGCGCGATGCGCCAGCAGTTGATTCACCCGGTCGGCGTTTGGCAGCAGGGCGAGCACGGGCTCGAACAGGCCCGCCGCGGCCGGCTCGACCTGTCCGCGCTCAGCGAGGCGCTGCAACAGCTCGATGACGCGCGGGTCGTTCTGCTCGAGCCACTCCAGCAGACTGCCCGAGAAGTGGACGGAGAGACGGACGTCCGGAAACTCCTCGAGCAGCTCGAAGAACGGAAGGTAGCACTGGGCCACGCCACGTCGAAAGACGGAATCGAAGTTGCCGGGCGGTTGGTGGCCGTGCACCACCAGGCTCAGCGTGGTCATCCGCGGTCGCCCTGCGCGACCGGCTGCAACACAAGTAGCCCGAGTGGCGGCAACGTGAGATCGAGGGATTGCGGATAGCCGTGCATGGGGTGCGCCCCCGCCTGAAACCCCGAGGGGACGCTGTAACCGCTGCCGCCCCAACGCGTTTCATCGCTGTTCAGCAGCACCTCCCAGTCCCCGGGTAGCGGGCTCCCGATGCGGTAGCCCTCGCGGGGGACGGGGGTGAAGTTGCACACGACCAGGACGGCCCTCGCGCCGCCCTTTGACTTGCGGAGGAAGCTCACGACGGCATGGGTGCTGTCGGTGCAGTCGATCCACGAGAAGCCTTCGCCCTCGCCGTCGAGTTCGTAGAGGGCGGGGTCGGTGCGGTACAGCTCGTTCAGGGCCCGCACCCACTGTTGCAGGCCTCGATGGCGCTCGTATTGCAGCAGGTCCCACTCGAGGCTGCCGGCCTCGTTCCATTCGGACCATTGCCCGAACTCGGAGCCCATGAAGAGCAGCTTCTTGCCGGGATGCCCGTACTGGTAGCCGTAGAGCAACCGCAGGTTCGCGAACTTCTGCCAGTCGTCGCCCGGCATCTTCGCGAGCATCGAGCCCTTGCCGTGCACCACCTCGTCGTGGGAGTAGACGAGCACAAAGTCCTCGTTGAAGGCGTACAGCAGGCCGAACGTGAGGTTGTCCAGGTGATGGCCACGATGCACGGGATCGCGCGCCATGAATTCGAGGGTGTCGTGCATCCACCCCATGTTCCACTTGAATCCGAAGCCGAGCCCGCCCGCGCTCACTGGCCGTGAGACGAGCGGCCAGGCCGTGGATTCCTCAGCCACGGTGATCACGCCAGGCTGCTGCGTGTACACCGTTTCGTTAAAACGCTGAAGGAAGCGCACGGCGTCGAGGTCGTTGCGGCCGCCCTCGGGGTGGGGGATCCACTCGCCCTCGCGCCGCGAGTAGTCGCGGTAGAGCATGGAGGCGACGGCGTCGACGCGCAGGCCGTCGACGTGGTAGCGGCGTATCCAGAAGAGGGCGCTGGCGATCAGGAAGTTGGCCACCTCGCGGCGTCCGAGGTTGAAGGTCGACGTCCCCCAGTCGGGGTGGTCGCGCAGGAGCGGGTCGGCATGCTCGTACAGATAGGTGCCATCGAAGCGCGCGAGGCCATGGGCGTCGGTTGGGAAATGGCCCGGCACCCAGTCGAGGAGGACGCCGATCCCCGCCTGGTGCAACGTGTCGACGAAGGCCATGAAGTCGTCCGGCGTGCCGAAGCGGCTCGTCGGGGCGAAGTAACCGAGCGGCTGGTAGCCCCACGAGGCGTCGAAGGGGTGCTCCGTGATCGGCAGCAGCTCGACGTGGGTGTACCCCAGATCCCGGACGTACTCGGCGAGGCGCGGCGCGAGTTCGCGGTAGGTGAGCCAGCGGTCGCCCTCCTCGGGGACGCGTGCCCACGAACCGAGGTGCACCTCGTAGACCGCGATGGGCGCTTCTCGCGCCTGGGCGGCCGGCCGCTTCTCGATCCACTGGCTGTCGCCCCAGGCGTAGCGGTCCAGGTCCCACACGATGGAGGCACTGCGCGGGCGCTGCTCCGAGTAGAACGCGAACGGGTCGGCCTTCTGCACGGTCGAGCCGTCGGACTGCAGCACGGCGAACTTATAGAGGTCGCCGGGGTAGACGCCGGCCACGAAGCCCTCCCACACGCCCGCCTCGGGTCGGAGGCGGAGCGGATGGGCATCGTTGTGCCAGCCGTTGAAGTCGCCGATGACCGAGACGCCGCGCGCATTCGGCGCCCAGACGGCAAACGCCGTGCCGGTCGCACCGTCCACCGTGAAGGGATGAGCCCCGAGCTTCTCGAACGCCTCGAGGTGGGTGCCTTCAGCCAGCAGATGCAGGTCGTAGGTGGTGAGCCATTCGGCCGGGAAGGACGGGGGGACGGTCATCCGGCCCGCGCCTCGATCAACGCGGCCGCGGCACGCAGCGGGATGGTGACCCATTCGGGGCGGTTCGCCAGCTCGTACTCCAGTTCGTGCAGCGCTTTGTCCAGCAGGTGCAGCCGCAGCAACGCCTCGAACTGGTCCGGCTCCGGCGGGAAGAGTCCTGCTCCTTCGACCACACTACGGTAGGTGTCGAGGAAGGCCGCGCTCGCTTCGCGCACCCAGCGGGCGGCGGTGGGTTCGAGCGCCGCCACGAGGGCGTCGGTCGTCGGCATCTCGCGCGTCCGCTCGCGCAGCGAGAACGTCGCGGCGTAGTCGAAGGAGCGGAGCATGCCGGCGACGTCCGTCAGGGGCGAGGCCTTGGCGCGTCGCTCGTCCAACGACAGCCCCACCTCGCCCTCGAAGTCGACGATGTGGAAGTCGTTCAGCGCCCACAGCACCTGGCCGAGGTGGTAGTCGCCGTGGCAACGGATCTTCGCGCCGAGTCCCCCTTCGGCCGGGGTCAGATGGTATCGCCAGCCACCGCGACGTAGCCCGGCCGCTCGCAGCGCCGCGGCGGCCTCCGCATCCGCGGGAGCCAGGCCCGACAGCCGGGCCAGCGCTGGTGCGAGCCCACGCAGGCGTCGCGCGATACGCGCCGCCACCGTCTCCACGTCGTCCGCCTCGAACGGCTCGGGCCGAAACGTTTCGAGGCCGCGCGTGTCGGCGAGCGCGAGGTGCATCTCCGCCGTGCGTTGGCCGAGGACGCGGGCGGACTCGACGTAGTTTGGGTCCAGGGGCTCGTCCGATGTCTCGGGCGGGGAGTCGACGCCGCCGAGGAAGCGCGCCAGTTCGGCCGTGGTGTAGCTCCAACCATCGCCCTGGTTCCACACGAGCTCATGCGCGACGGCGACGGTCGATGGTGTCCCGTTACGCGGGGTGTATTCGAAGGTTCCGGCCAGCCGAGGGCTCCGCTCGAACCCTACGCGCTCGAAGTGCCGGCCAGCTTCGACCTCGGGGTGCGGACCAGGCGTCACGCGGCGCAACAGCTTCAGGACGACCTGCTCGCCGATGCGCACCGAACTGTTGCTCTGCTCGCCCGACATCGACTGCACGGTGGGGCGCGTGTCGAGCGCGTCGAAGAGCTCCTCGAACGCCCGGGCCGGCTCCGCGCGCAGCTGGCCCTGACGGCCTCGTATAGGGCGGCCGTCGCGGAGCAGGCCAAGCAGGTGACGCACGACCTCGGGCGCCGCGAGGCCGTCATACAGGAGGCCTCGGCCGCGTGGGCCAGAAACGGAGCACAGCACGCTCGCCGCCGACTCGTCGCGCACCCGGCGTGCGGCCTGCCCGGCAGCCACCGCGAGCGGCAGCGCGTAGGTCTCGGCTTCGGGCGCGCCGTCCTCGAAGGTCACGTCCGCAAGCACCAGCCAGGAGGGGGCGGCGCCGGCGGTGAGCGGGATGGCGTCCGCGACGCGAACGGACGCGATAGCGCGGTCCTTGCCGCCAAACCAGCGCCGCGGCGGGAGGGCGTTCGGGAGCACCTCCTCCTCGAGGGCCCGCAGAGCCTCGCCTCGGAAGAGCGAGTCCCAGTCGCCGTCTACGGTGACCTCGACGCCGCCCGAGGGCTCGGATGTGATCACGATGGGCTCTGACTGGGGGACGAGGTCGAACCAGTAGAAGCCGTGCGGGCCGAGCGACAGGAAATACGGCTGCTCCGTGATCACCGGGAACACGCCGCCACCGATCACCTCGATCGGCTGGCACCCGGCATAGGCACCGAGGTCCAGGGAGACGGGCTGCACGAAGCGCGACAGGTTCGCGACGACGAGCACGACTTCGCCCTCGTGGTGGCGGAGGTAGGCGAGGATGTGGCGGTTCTCGGGGTGCAGGAAGTGCAGCGAGCCGGAACCGAAGACGCGACGGCGCTGTCGCCGCAGCGCGATCATCCGACGCATCCAGTTGAGCAGCGACGAGGGGCTGCGCTCCTGCGCCTCGACGCTCACGGCCTGGTAGCCGTACTGCGGGTCCGAGATCACGGGCAGGTAGAGCCGGGCGGAGTCCGCGGTAGAGAAGCCGGCGTTGCGGTCGGCGGTCCACTGCATGGGCGTGCGGACTCCGTCGCGGTCTCCGAGGTAAATGTTGTCCCCCATCCCGATCTCGTCTCCGTAGTACAGGACGGGCGTGCCGGGGAGCGTAAAGAGCAGGCAGTGCAGGAGTTCAATGGCGCGACGGTTGTTGCTGAGCAGCGGGCTCAGGCGGCGGCCGATGCCGAGATTGCGCCGCATCTGCACGTCGGCCGCGTAGACCGAATACATGTAGTCGCGCTCCTCGGCGGAGACCATCTCAAGGGTCAGCTCGTCGTGGTTACGCAGGAAGAGGCACCACTGGCAGTTCCCGGGGACCTCGGGCGTCTGGCCGAGGATGTCGATGATCGGGTGGCGGTCTTCCTGGCGCAGCGCCATGAACATGCGCGGCATGAGCGGAAAGTGGTAGGCCATGTGGCACTCGTCGCCATCGCCGAAGTAGGCGACGACGTCGGCAGGCCACTGGTTCGCCTCGGCCAGGAAGGCGCGGCCGGGGTAACGCTCATCGACGAAGTTGCGCCACTCGCGGAGCAGCGCGTGGGTCTCCGGGAGGTTTTCGTTGTTGGTGCCATCGCGCTCGAAGAGGTAGGGGATTGCATCGAGGCGAAGCCCGTCGACCTGGCGGTCGTACCAGAAGCGCATCACGTTCTCGACCGCACGACGGGCCCGCGGGCTGTCGAAGTTCAAGTCCGGCTGGTGCGAGAAGAAGCGATGCCAGTAGAACTGGCCGGCCACCGGGTCCCAGGCCCAGTTCGACGTTTCCGTGTCCATGAAGATGATGCGCGTCTCGGGCCACTTCTGGTCCGTGTCGCTCCACACGTACATGTCGCGCCAGGCCGAGCCCCGGGGGGCCCGCCGCGCGCGCTGAAACCAGGGGTGCTGGTCCGAGGTGTGGTTCACGACCAGCTCGGTGATGACGCGGATGCCTCGTTCGTGGGCTTCGCGCATGAAGCGCGTGAAGTCCGACATCGTCCCGAGCGTCGGGTGGATGGCGGTGTAGTCGGAGATGTCGTAGCCGCCGTCGCGGAGCGGCGACTGCATGAACGGCAGGAGCCAGAGGCAGTCGACGCCGAGGCGTTCGAGGTACTCCAGCTTCGAGGTCAGGCCTCGAAAGTCTCCAATGCCATCGCCGTTGCTGTCGAAGAAGGCGCGGACGGGAAGTTCGTAGATGACTGCGTGCTTGTACCAGAGCGGGTCGTCCTCGAGCGGGCTCATGCGGGTTCCTCGTTGGCCCTCTCGGGCAGAATGAAGACGGCGGCGGGCATTACCTCTGGGTCGAGCCGCACGTGGTTCCATTCGCCGGCCCAACTCTGCGTGACCCCGCTCAGGGCGTCCTCGACCAGGAACGGCGCCTCGAGGGGGAGACCGAGCGATTCGAGTGGCAGGCCGAACCAGGCGTCGCGTGCCGATGTCACATCGAGGTTCACGACTACCAGGACATCGGGCCCGCCGAGCGGGGGCCGCTTGATGCAGGCAACGACGTGGTCGTCATTGGTCGGCAGGAACCAGACGCGATGGTTGAACTGGAGCGCGGCGTACTCGCGGCGGAGGAAATTGAGCCGCGTGATGGTGGGCTTGATATTGCCCGGCGCGTCCCAGTCGCGTGGCTTGATCTCGTACTTCTCGGAATCGAGATACTCCTCGGTGCCCTCGACGGCGACGTTCTCGCAGAACTCGAAGCCACTGTAGATGCCGTAGGACGGCCCGAGCGTGGCGGCGAGCACGAGGCGGACGAGGAATGCCGGCTTGCCGCCTTCTTGCAGGTAGGCGTGCAGGATGTCGGGCGTGTTCGCGAAGAGGTTCGGCCGGAAGTAGTCGGCCAGTGGCCGTTGCGTCAGCTCGGTGAAGAACTGCTCGATCTGCGCCTTCGTGTTGCGCCAGGTGAAGTAGGTATAGGACTGGCTGAACCCGAACTTGGCGAGGGCCTGCTGCACCTTCGGACGGGTGAACGCCTCGGCGAGGAAGATGACCTCGGGATGCGTCTCATGGACGCCCGCGATCAGCCAGTGCCAGAACCGGAACGGCTTCGTGTGCGGGTTGTCGACCCGGAAGATGTTCACCCCGTGGCCGATCCAGAAGTCGACCACCTTCCGGATCTCGAGCCACAGCGCCGCCCAGTCCTCGGTTTCGAAGTTGAGCGGATAGATGTCCTGGTACTGCTTCGGGGGATTCTCCGCGTAGCGGATGCTGCCGTCGGGCCGGTGGCGGAACCACTCGGGATGCTCGGTGACCCAGGGGTGGTCCGGCGAGCACTGGAGGGCGAGGTCGAGCGCGACGTCGAGGCCGTGCCCGGCCGCCTGCTCCAAGAAGCGGTCAAAGTCCTCGAGCGTCCCGAGGTCGGGATGGACGGCCATGTGGCCACCCTCGAGGGAGCCGATGCCCCAGGGTGAACCCGGATCGTCGGGCTGTGCCACGAGCGCGTTGTTGCGGCCCTTCCGGGCGGTCGTCCCGATGGGGTGAATCGGTGGGAGGTAGATCACGTCGAAGCCCATGGCGGCGATGTCCGGCAGCCGGGCGGCCGCCTCGGCGAAGGTCGCGCTGCGGGTCGGGTCGGTACCGGCCGAGCGCGGAAAGAACTCGTACCACGCGCCGAAGCGTGCACGCTGCGGCTCGACGACGAGCCGGAGGTGGCGGTAGTTCGTGGCGCCCTCACGCGGGTCGGCGGCCTGGGCGAGCGCGGCGAGCAGCGGGTCGAGGGCGGCCTCGACACGCTCCGTGTACGAGCCGCGCGCGCCTTCAATCCGGGTCGCGAAGCGCTTCAAGCCTCGTGCGGTATCGCCTTTCGCGTGCCCGGCGAGACGGCGCAGCAGGGCCGCGCCATCGAGGAGTTCGGCGCTCACGTCCCACTCCGCCGTGATGCGCTTCTCGAGGTCGGCGCGCCAGGTCGCGAAGCGGTCGACCCAGCCCTCGACGGTAAACTCCATCTCACCGGGTGCGCCGGCGGTGAACCAGCCCTCCCATTCGTCGCCGGTCGCCAGTGTGAGCGGCGTCTCGGACCAGCGCTTCTCGCCCAGCCGCCGATAGCGCGCGACGGCGCGCAGCACGTCGTGCCCATCGGCGAAGACGTGCGCGCGGACGAAGACGGGGTCGCCGGCGATCGCTTTCGCCGGGTGGCGCCCGCCGTCGACGCTCGGGAAGACCGCATCGACTACGACTCGCGACGGACGATGGGAGTAGGGCGGGGGCAGCAGGCGACGGAGGCGAGGCACGCTCATCGGCTATCCCTTTCGACGACCCAGGCGCAGCACGGCGAGGGAATGCGGCTGGAGTGGATATGGCTCATGCTCCGTGCGGCGCTGCGCCACGACCTCGGCGGTATCGATCAGGCGATGCCAGCGCCATCCGCGGCGATGCGGGGGCAGCTGGAACTCGATGCCGGTGTCGGCGGCATTGAACAGCACCAGGAGTGTCGTCGCGGTGTGCGCGGGCTCGACCGCCTGAGGTTCAACGAGCGCTTCACCGTTGAGCAGCAGCCCGAGGGCGCGGCGGTCGGCGTCGTGCCATTGCTGCTCGCCGACCTCGCCACCCTCGGGGAGCAGCCAGAGCGCGTCCTGCTGTTCGGCGCGGCCGCCGTTGCGGCCCTCAAGAAAGCGGCGCCGGCGGAGCACGGGGTGGTCGGCGCGCAGGCGAATCATCGTGCGCGTAAACCGCAGCAGCTCCTGTTGCCAGTGGTCGAGGCGCCAGTCGACCCAGCTGACCTCGTTGTCCTGGCAGTACGCGTTGTTGTTGCCGTGCTGGGTCCGCCCGCACTCGTCGCCAGCGAGGAGCATTGGGACGCCCTGTGAGAGGAGCAGCGTAGCGAGGAAGTTCCGGACCTGGCGGCGGCGGAGCGCGAGGATCTTCGGGTCATCCGTCTCGCCCTCGATACCGCAGTTCCAACTGAGGTTTTCGTCACTGCCGTCGACGTTGCCCTCGCCGTTCGCCTCGTTGTGCTTGTGGTCGTACGAGACGAGGTCACGAACCGTGAAACCGTCGTGCGCGGTGACGAAGTTGATGCTGGCGAACGGCCGCCGGCCGCTGACGGCGTAGAGGTCGCTGCTCCCCGCAAGGCGAGTTGCCATCTCGGGCAGCTGGCCGGCCTCGCCTCGCCAGAAGCGGCGCACGCTGTCGCGGTACTTGCCGTTCCACTCCGCCCATTCAGGCGGGAAGTTCCCGACCTGGTAGCCGCCCTCACCGAGGTCCCACGGCTCCGCGATCAGCTTGACCCTCGAGAGCACCGGGTCCTGCCCGATGATGTCGAAGAAGGAACTGAGCCGGTCGACCTCGTACAGCTCGCGAGCGAGAGCGCTTGCGAGGTCGAAGCGGAAGCCGTCGACATGCATGTCGAGGACCCAGTAGCGCAGGCTGTCCATGACGAGCTGCAGCGCTCGGGGGTGCTGCATGTTGAGGGTGTTCCCCGTGCCCGTGAAGTCCATGTAGTGGCGCCGGTCCTCCGGGCGCAGGCGGTAAAACGAGGAATTGTCGATGCCGCGGAGCGAGATGGTGGGGCCCAGCTCGTTGCCTTCCGACGTGTGGTTATAGACGACGTCGAGGATGACCTCGATGCCGGCCTCGTGCAGCGTGCGGACCATCACTTTGAACTCGTCGACGGCGTCGAGCCCGCGGCCAGTGGTGGCGAAGCGGGCGTCCGGTGCGAAGTAGGAGAGGGTGTTGTAGCCCCAGTAGTTCGTCAGGCCACGTTCGACGACGGGCCGCTCGTCCATGTGCTGGTGCACTGGCATCAGCTCGACGGCCGTCACACCGAGCTCCTTGAGGTAGCGGACGATGGGCGCGGAGGCGAGGCCGGCGTATGTCCCACGCAGCCGCTCGGGCACTTCGGGATGCAGCCGCGTGAAGCCGCCGACGTGCAACTCGTAGATGACGGTCTCGCTGCGTGGCGTGCCGAGGAGTCGGTCGGGCCCCCAGGTAAAGGCCGAGTCGACAACGACGCCGAGCGGGGCCGAGGCTCCGCTGTCGTGGTCGTTGATGGAGAGGTCGAGCGCAGCGTCGTCCGGACGGTACCCGAGCAGCGAGTCGTTCCAGACGTTGACGCGTTCGACGGCGCGCGCGTACGGGTCGAGGAGCAGCTTGGCAGGGTTGAAGCGCTGTCCGTGCTCCGGCTCGTAGGGGCCGGAAACGCGGTAGCCGTAGAGCTGGCCCGGACGCACGTCCGGGAGGTAGCCGTGCCACACGCCGCCCTCGCGCTCGGTGAGCCGCACGCGCTCTCGCTCGCCTTCGGACTCGACGGAGTCGAAGAGGCACAGATCGACGGCGGTTGCGTGCTCGGAGAACAGGGCGAAGTTCACGCCTGCGCCGTCCCAGGTTGCCCCGAGGGGAAACGGCAGGCCGGGCTGCACGCGCGCGGTGCTCCTCGTGCCGATCACCGCAGTCCTCCGGTCGAACGCAGGAGGCGCGAAATCGGGCTGGGGTCGGGGCTGTGCTCGCTCGTTGCGCCCAGGACATGAGCGATCCAGCCGGCGTTCATGTCCGCGAACTCCACGCCGCATAGTGTACGGGCGCATGCGACCACGAGTCCGCCGAAGCCTCGTTCCTCGTTACTCGTCACCAGCTGCGAGGTACTCGGCCAGCTCCGGGTCGAGCACCGGGCCGCCATCGATGCGGCGGCGTGCGTCCGCGAGCGCCGCATCGATGGCCGACCATGGGGGCTCGTACCAGTGCCCGAGACGCAGGAACAGGAGCCCGGCCGACGGTCTCTCGTGCGTCGCCGCCTCGATCGCTCGGGCGTACAGGCCGAGCTGGACGAGGTAGGGGCGAGACGCCCCCTCGATGCCCGAGGCGGAGACGCGATCGGTCTTGAAGTCGACCACGCGCCAGCGGCCGCCGAGGCGGTAGAGCAGGTCGATCTGGCCATGCACGGGTACGCCATCCCAGTCCCA
>JAIBBD010000020.1 GCA_019694855.1 Dehalococcoidia bacterium | reverse complement strand
GTGAAGCCAGGCGACACGATCACCGCGACGCTCACGGCGACCGCGGTCGACGCGGAGAAGAGCCGCGTGAACCTCGACACGAAGGTGACCGGGGCGGATGGTTCCGAGATCGTCACGGGGGACGCCCTCGTCATGATCGAGGACCCCTCGTAAGAGCAGTCCCCGGGGACAGGCCGCGCAGGCCTCGATAGCACCGACCGCTAGACTGGGAAGCACGACCATGACGAACGACGCCATCACCAGCGCGCAGGCGGCGTGGGAGGAGGAAGCGCTCGCGCGCGTCCTCAAGCGCTTCCCGGAGCGTCGCGGCGAGTTCCGCACCTCGTCTGCTGAGACGAAGCGGTTCTACACGCCGAACGACGTGACTGGCGTCGACTATCTGCGTGACGTCGGCTTCCCGGGGCAGTACCCGTTCACCCGCGGCGTGCAGCCGACGATGTATCGCGGGCGGCTGTGGACGATGCGCCAGTACGCCGGGTTCGGCACGGCGCAGGAGAGCAACCAGCGCTTCCGGCAGCTGATGGCGGACGGCCAGACCGGCCTCTCGGTCGCGTTCGACCTGCCGACGCAGATCGGCTACGACTCGGACAGCGAGATGGCGATCGGCGAGGTGGGCCAGGTCGGCGTCGCCGTGGACACGCTGGCGGACATGGAAGACATGTTCGACGGCATCCCGCTCGACAAGATCTCGACCTCGATGACGATCAACGCGCCCGCCGCGATCCTCGTCGCGATGTACATCGCGGTGGCTGAGAAGCAGGGCCACGCGGCGAGCGTGATCACCGGGACGGCGCAGAACGACGTGCTCAAGGAGTACGTGGCGCGCGGGACCTACATCTTCCCGCCGCGGCAGTCGGTGCGGCTGGCGGCGGACCTGATCACGTACTGCGCGGCGGAGACGCCGCGGTTCAACTCGATCTCGGTGTCCGGCTACCACATCCGCGATGCCGGGGCGACGGCGGCGCAGGAGATCGGGTTCTCGTTCGCGAATGCCATTGAGTACATCTCGGAGTGCGAGCGGCGCGGCGCGAACATCGACGACGTCGCCCCGCGCATCTCCTGGATCTTCAACACGCACAACTATTTCTTCGAGGAAGTCGCGAAGTACCGCGCGCTGCGGCGCATGTGGGCGCGGCTGATGAAGGAGCGCTTCGGCGCTCAGCAGGCCGAGTCGATGATGTTCCGCACGCACACACAGACGGGCGGTTCGACGCTGACGGCGCAGCAGCCGCTGAACAACATCGTGCGCGCCTCGATCCAGTCGCTCGCGGCCGTGGTCGGCGGCGTGCAGTCGCTGGCGCTGTCCTGCTACGACGAGGCGCTCTCGATCCCCACCGAGCAGGCGCAGCGGATGGCGCTGCGCACGCAGCAAATCATCGCGCACGAGACCGGGGCCGCTGACACCATTGACCCGCTGGCGGGCTCGTACTACGTCGAGTGGCTGACGAATGAGCTCGAGCGTGAGGCGCAGGCGATCATCGACCGCGTCGACGACCTCGGCGGGTCGGTGGCGGCGATCGAGGGCGGCTACATGCAGTCCGAGATCCAGGAGGCCGCGGTGGCCTACCAGCGCGAGATCGAGTCGGGAGAGCGCGTCATCGTCGGCGTGAACGACTTCGTGGACGTCGAGGACCAGCCTCAGATCATCTTCCGGCCGAACACCACTGTGGGCGCCGAGCAGGTCGCGCGCCTCGCGAAGGTGCGGGCGGGGCGCGACCAGGGCGCCGTGGCCGCCTCGCTGGCCCGACTACGCGAGGCGGCCCGTGGGGACGAGCCGCTGATGCCGCCGATCCTCGAAGCGGTGCGCACGTACGCGACCATCGGCGAGATGTGCGGTGTGCTGCGTGACGAGTGGGGCGAGTACACGCCACCGACGGTGGTGTAAGCCTTCGCCAAGCCTCGACGTTCCTGTGCGGGGCCGAGTCGCCGCTTCCTGCGACGTTCGGGGGCGCTCGCCGGGCATGCCTCGTTACCCTCAGGGTTGAGCCGCCTTCGGCCCAGACATACCCTAGACATAGCGCTCGTTCAGAAGTTCACATACGCGTGTTTCGAGCAGCTGTAACGGCGGCAGACATGACTCAGCAGGACCCGAGGACGACCGACCTCGCTACCTCACGCCCGATCCGTCAGCGCCCCGAACCGAAAGAGATCGACCGCAAGGCACGGTTCAAGGTGCCCGCGCAACTCCCGGCGAAGCAGGCGCCCGCGGAGCGCATCCACAACTGGGACGAGGTGACGTTCCTCTTCGATCCCGAGATCGCGAAGATCGAGGCCACGCGCTGCATCCAGTGCCCCGCGGCCCCGTGCCAGCGGGCGTGCCCGGTGCACAACGACATTCCGGGATCGTTCTGGCTACTCGAACAGGGGGACTTCGCGGCCGCGGCGGACGTGTTCCGCGAGACGAGCGCGCTTCCCGAGATGTGCGGCCGGCTCTGTCCGCAGGAGCGGCTGTGTGAAGGCCACTGCGTGGTCGGCAAGAATGGGCCCCCGGTCGCGATTGGCAAGCTCGAAACGTTCGTGACCGAGTGGCAGCGCAAGCACGCCTCGGTGGACGTGACGCCTGTCGCTTCGGCGAGCGGGTTCAGCGTGGCAGTCGTGGGAACGGGGCCGGCCGGGATCGGCTGCGCCGAGCGCCTCGCGCGCGCCGGGCATCGCGTGGTGATGTACGAGGCATGGCCGCGGCCCGGCGGGCTGCTGTTGTATGGCATTCCGAACTTCAAGCTGAACAAGCCGGCCGTCGCTCGCAAGTTCGATGACCTGTCGCACCTCGGCGTGGAGATGGTGACCGGCACCCGCATCGGTGAGGCGCTTTCACTCGATGAACTGGCGAACGAGTTCGACGCGGTCTTCCTGGCGTTTGGCGCGCCCGAGAGCGCCCACCTCGGCATCCCGAACGAGGAGGCGCCCGGGGTTCACGAGGCGACCGAGTTCCTCGTGCGGGCGAACCTGCCTCGCGAGGCGCTCCCGGAGCAGATGCGCGAGCCGCTGCCGGAGTTGCGACAGGTCGTGGTCATCGGCGGTGGCGACACCTCGATGGACTGCGTGCGGTCGGCGATCCGCCTCGGCGCCGAGACGGTGACGCTGATCTACCGTCGCACGGAGACCGAGATGCAGGGCCGGGTGGAGGAGCGGAAGCACGCTCGCGAGGAAGGCGTGCAGTTCGAGTTCCTCACGATGCCGGTCGCCGTGCTGACCGACGAATCCGGGGCGGTCTCCGGGCTGCGCTGCCGTCGCATGCAACTCGGCGAACCGGACGAAAGCGGCCGGGCGCGGCCCGAACCGATCGAGGGCTCGGACTTCGACCTCCCGGCCAACGCCATCGTCGTGGCGATTGGCTACAACGCCGACCCGAGCTGGGGCGACTCCGCTCCGGAGGTCCGCCGGGATCGCTGGGGGCGGGTAGTCGTCGACCCGGAGTCGATGCGCAGTTCGCAACGGGGTGTGTTCGCCGGCGGCGACAACGTCAACGGCGCGGACCTCGTCGTGACCGCGCTCGCCGACGGCCAGAAGGCCGCCGCCGCGATCGAGCTCTACCTGGCCGACCCGGAACGAAGCTGGTAGCGCCGCACCGGCCTGCCCCGGATAATCGCGGCCAGTGAGCATCGACTTCCACGCGCTCAGGCGCGGCGACCGGCTCCCGCCCATCGCGTTCACCGTGACCCTCGAGGACGTCCGCGCGTATCTCGCGGCGACGGGGGAGGCTGCGGGCACGTGGTCGGCGCACGTTCCACCGCTCGCGCTGGGGGCGTACATCCTCGCGGGACTGATGGAGGTGATGCCTCTGCCTCCCGGGGCGCTGCACGCCGGGCAGGAATTCGAGTTCCTCGACACGGTGGCCCAGGGCGAGCCTCTCGAGGCGGAACTGACGGTCGTGCAGCAGTCGGAGCGGCAGGGCTCGAACATCGTGGTCTTCGCCAGCGAGCTGAAGGCGGGCGAACGTGTCGTGCTGCGCGGGCGCACGACGGTGATGGCGCCCGTGGCGACCTCGGAGGCAGGATGAGCACGCCGCCCGAGGAACTGCGCCTCGTCCGCCTCATCGACCAGGGGCGCGTCGACGCCTACGCCGATGCCGCACGCGACCACAACCCGATCCACGTTGACGAGGTGTTCGCGGCCGCCTCCCCGTTCGGGACGCGGATCGCCCACGGCATGCTCGTGCTCGCGCTGGTGTCCGAGTTGATGAGCGCGGCTTTCGGTGAGGCATGGGCACGTTCGGGAGCGCTGAAGGTGCGTTGGCGGGCGCCGGCGGTCCCCCCGGTCAATGTGTCCGCGCGGGCGCTGCTGCGCTCCTCGAGCGATGGCGTGGCGACCTATGACGTGAGTTGCGAGGCCGAAGACGGTACGGTGCTGCTCGCCGGGACGGCCTCTGTTTCTCGTGGGACGTCGGCATGACGACCGGGACGGACCCCGCGCTCCGCGAGCACTACTGTTTCGGGTGCGGGCGGCACAATCCGATTGGCTTTCACCTCGTGTTCGAGCGCGAAGGCGACGCGGTCGTCGCACGCTATGACCCGCGTCCCGAGGACCAGGGGTTCCCCGAGGTCATGCACGGGGGGCTGCTCTCGCTGCTACTCGACGAGGCGATGGGCTGGGCGATGTATGCGGATGGCGTCTTTGCCGTCACCGCGAAGATGGACGTGCGCTTCCGCCGCGCGGTTGGCCTCGACGCGCCGGTGACGGCCCGTGCGCGCATCATGCGCAGCCGCGGGCGGCGCATCGAGGTCGAGGCGAGCCTGACGAACGAAGCGGGCGAGGTGCTCGTCGAGTCCTCGGCGCTGTTCATGCGCATGAGCCCTGAGGATGAGGCCAGGGCGCTGGCTTCGTTCCGCGCCAGCGCCGGGGGCTAGCTGCCGCTCGAGAGCGGTGCGCCGAACGTGACCGCGACGGGCATGTCGAGGAACCGTCCGAGGTCGTCCGTTTCCACCTCGATGGCGGCGTAGATCTCGGGCGGCAGCGGCTCAAACGGGGCGACCGTCATGGTCGCCCGCTTCTTGTCGCGGTGAAGCTGCCAGACTCCGACGAGGCGCCCGTCAACGAGGACGGTAGCGTTCAGGATGCCGCCGCCGGGCAGCACGTGCCGGGCATGGCGCTCATCGAGCGCGGTGTCGCGGCCACGGTACGACAGCAGGTAGCTGTCAAACCGTGGGAGCAGGCGCACGATGGGTGCATATTCGCGCGCTGCCAGGAGTTCCGGGAGACGGCTCGACAGCGCCCACGCCTGTTCTCGAGCGAGTTCTACCTCGGCTCGTTCTTCGCGGATCGCATCCCACCCCTCGCGGGCGTCGCGTAGCGGCAGCCCGGACCACGCGGCGAAGTCCTCGACGGTGGCGACGCCGGCGGCATGGAGGTAGCGCCTCGCGAGTTCGGCGAGCGCCGTCGCGCGTGGCAGGGGCGGACCGAGCTCGACCCAGTCGGAGAGCAGGACGAACTCGTGCGTGCCGCTGCCCCGGTCGTTGCTGCAGCAGATGAAGCCCCGCAGTGCCGCGACGTAGAGGAGGTGCTGCGTCGCCTGGCCGGCGGCGGGCAGCCCGTCCGCTGCGAGGGCCTCGCGGACCGAGTCGCGCGTGAGTGGGCCGTGGCTGGCCAGGGCATCCCGGATCACCGTCACGCCTCGTTCGACCGCATCGGCATCTAATCCGAGCTGCATGAGGCGTGTGCGGTCGCGCGCTATGGCGTTTGGACCGAGCAGCGGCAGCAGCCACCCGAGGTCCTTGGCGGGGAGGAAATGCAGTGTGCCGCGCATAGCCCAGGTGCGGACCACGCTGCGTTCCTCGAAGCGGGCCCGACGCACATCCGCCTCGGTCAGGCCTCGCGTCCGAGGCCGCGCCGAAAGCGTTCCAGCCGTCGCGTCCTGCGCCTGCAGGCCGCCGCTGGCGCGGACGACGTCGAGGAAGCTGCGCGGGCTGGCCGTGGCGAACCCGTGTGCGGCGGCGCGCAGCCGGAGCAGCTCCTCAGGATTCAGCCGCAGCGGCATGCCCTACTTCGAGGGTGTCAGCAGGTTGTCCAGTGGTACGTACGGCCGTCCGAGGGAGTCGGCGACGCCCTCGTGGGTGATCGCGCCGCGGTAGGTGTTGACGGCGCGCTTCAGCGCCGGGTCGCGGCGGACGGCCTGTTCGAACCCCTCGTTCGCGACCTTCAGGATGTAAGGCAGCGTGAGCCCGGTAAGCGCGCGGGACGAGGTACGCGGCACAGCTCCGGGCATGTTCGGCACGGCGTAGTGGACGACGCCCTCCTCGACGTAGGTCGGGTGCACGTGATCCGTCGGCCGCGTGGTCTCGATGCATCCGCCCTGGTCCACTGCGACGTCGACGATGACAGCGCCGGGACCCATCGACCGGACCATCTCTCTCGTGACGACAACGGGCGCGCGTCGTCCCTCGACGAGCACCGCGCCGATGAGGAGGTCCGCGCCCTCGATGGCCTTCGTCAGCGCCTGCGGGCCGCTGAGCAGCGTCTCGACGCGGCCGGCGTACAGCTCCTCGAGACTGCGGAGCTGGTCCTCGCTATTCGAGGCGACGGTGACGCGCGCGCCGGCGCCCACGGCCGCCCGTACCGAGTTCTTGCCGACGTTTCCCGAGCCAATGACAACCACGTGCGCGGGCGGCACACCAGGGAGCCCGCCGAGGAGCACGCCGCGGCCGGCGCCGGGACGCTTGAGGAAATGGCCCCCGACCTCGACGGCCATGCGGCCGGCAATCTCGGACATGGGCGCGAGCAACGGCAGGAAGCCGTCGTCTCGCCGCACCGTCTCATAGCCGATGGCGATGCACTTCGAGGAGATCAGCGCGTCCGCGACATGCGGTTCCGCGGCGAGGTGGAGGTAGGTGAAGAGCAGCTGGCCCTCGCGGAGGAGCCCGTACTCGGAGGGTTGCGGCTCCTTGACCTCGCACATCAGCTCGGCCTCGGCGTACACCTCCTCGGGCGTGTCGCGGAGCTCGGCGCCTGCGGCGGCGTACTCAGCGTCCTGGAAGTTCGAGCCGATCCCGGCCGAGCGCTCGACGAGGACGCGATGACCCGCGTGCACGATGTCCGCGACGCCCTCGGGCGTCAGCGCCACGCGGTATTCCTCGAGCTTGGTCTCTTTCACGGTGCCGACGATCATGGCGCGACGTATCCCCTCAACCGGCCGCTGGCGCTGCAGCGACGTTCATTCCGGAGTCAGGATACGGCCCGAGGGGCGCCGACGCAGGGCCGGTCAGCGCTCTCCGACCTCGATCAGCCGCCGCGCGAGATAACGGCGCTCGACCTCGTTCTCGCAGAGCTGCAGCGCGGCGTGGTAGGCCCGGGCCGCCTCCGCGCGGCGGTCCGCGCGCCGTAGCAGGTCGGCGCGAGCGGCCGGCAGCAGGTAGTAGCGTTCGAGGCCGCCGGCAGCCTCGATGGCGTCGAGCATCGCAAGGCCGGCATCGAGGCCCTGCGCCATCGCGACGGCGGCAGCCCGGTTCAGGCGCACGACCGCCGAGGGCTGCATCCGCTCGAGCACGGCGTACAGGGCGGCGATCTGCGCCCAGTCGGTCGAGGCAGCCTCGGCGGCCTCGCAGTGGAGGGCAGCGACCGCCGCTTGCAACTGGTACGGGCCGGCCTGGCCCTGCCGCAGCGCGCGTTCGAGTAGCTCCGCCCCCTCCGCGATCTGGTCGCGGCGCCAGAGCGCGCGGTCCTGTTCCTCGAGCGTCACGAGGTCTCCGGCGGTGTCGATGCGCGCGGCGCGGCGCGCGTCGTGCAACAGCATGAGCGCGAGCAGGCCCATCAACTCGGGCTGATGCGGCAGGAGCTGGTCGACCAGCCGGGCGAGACGAATGGCCTCGGCACAGAGGTCGACGCGCAGCAACTGATCTCCCCCGGTCGCGGAGTAGCCCTCGTTGAAGATCAGGTAGATGACCGCGAGCACCGAGGCCAGTCGGGCGGGGAGATCCTCGGGGGCCGGGACGCGGTACGGGATGCGCGCGTCCCGGATCTTGCGTTTCACGCGTACGAGCCGCTGGGCCATCGTTGCCTCGGGCACGAGGAAGGCGCGCGCGATCTCTGGCGTCGTGAGTCCGCCGAGCGTGCGGAGTGTGAGCGCAACCTGTGCCTCGGGGGCGATCGCGGGATGGCAGCTGGTGAAAATGAGCCGCAGCCGGTCGTCGGCGATGGGGCCGTCGTCGTGGTGTTCGGGCACCCCCTCCTCGGCCTCGTAGAGGGCGCCGAGAGCCTGGAGCTTGCGGGCGAAGCGCTGGTCGCGCCGGATGCGGTCAATCGCGCGCCGCCGGGCGGTCGTCGTGAGCCAGGCGGCGGCGTTGCGCGGGACGCCATCGCGCGGCCAGCGCTCGAGTGCAGCGGCGACCGCGTCCTGCAGCGCATCCTGTGCGAGGTCGAAGTCCCCGCAGGCGCGGATCAACGCGGCGAGGATGGCGCCGCCTTCCTCGCGGAAGACGGCGTCGATCGTGTCGCTGGTCACGTGCTGGGTCACGGCGGGGCCGGAATCTCCACGACCGGTCGCACCTCGATGCAACCGACCGTTGCCGTCGGTACTCGAGCCGCCATCGCGACCGCCTGTTCCAGCGAGTCATACGAGGCGAGCGAGAACCCCCCGAGCTGCTCGTGCGTCTCCGCGAACGGACCGTCCGTGACGAGCACCTGGCCGTCACGGACGCGCACTGTCGTTGCGGAGCTGGTGTCAGCCAGTCCTCCGGTCATGAGGAGACGCCCCGACGCGTACAGCTCCCGGCCGAGCTCCTCGAACTGCTCGAACACCTCGGGCGTCATGAACTGCGGCAGCAGTCGTTCGTCCGTGTAGACCAGCAGCAGGTACCGCACCGGCTAGCCTTGCGGCATGTCGAACTGCATGAGAGGGCGCACCTCGACGCAGCCGTTGCGGGCGTCCGGGATCTGTGCGGCCAACCCGATCGCCTCGTCGAGGTCCTTCGCCTCCACGAGGTAGTAGCCGCCGAGCTGCTCCTTCGTCTCGGCGAAGGGGCCGTCCGAGGTGTTCGTCGCGCCGTTACGGACGCGGACGGTCGTCGCGGTCATGGTGGGCTGGAGGGCGTCGCCGGAAATGTACTGGCCGTTCTTCTGCAGGTTCTCCGTAAACGCCCAGTACTCGTTCATCATCGCGTCCTGGTCGGGGTGGTCGGCCTCGCGGGTCGTTTCGACCGAGTAAATCAGCAGCATGTACTTCATGGTCAGTTCCCTTCGCTCAGCGCACGAGGTGTTCTCGTGCCTTTGAGAAGACGACGCGCGGCGGGCCGCCCGATCGACACCTCGACGTCAAGAAGTTGGGGTGAAGGTGTCGACGGCTCGCCACATGTACCAGGCTCCGACTGAGCGGTAGGGCGTCCACGGGGCGGCGATGTCGCGGGCCCGGACCGGAGTGGGCATCTCTGGCAGCCCATAGGCGACCTGCATTCCCTTGCGCATCCCCGTGTCGCCGGTTGGAAGCACATCGGGCCGCCCGAGCTCGAACATCAGGAACATGTGCGCGCTCCACTCACCGAGGCCGTGCACGTCCGTGAGCCGCGCGATGACGTCGTCATCCGGCAGTCGACCGATGGCATCGAAGTCGAGGCGTCCGTCCGCGACGTGGAGTGCCAGGTCGCGGAGGTACGAGGCCTTCTGCCTCGAAACGCCGGCGGCACGGAACTGCTCGTCGGCCGTCTCGAGGATCTCGCGAGGTGTCGGGGTGCGGCTGTCATCGCTGTACAGCGCCCGCCATTTGCGGTCGATCGCGCGCGCGGCCGGCCCCGCGAGCTGCTGGAACAGGATCGTACGGACCAGCGAGGAGTAGGGGTCGCCACCCGGTCGCGGGCGGAACGGGCCGTGCGCCTCGATGAGGGCCGCGAGGACGGGATCGGCCTCTCGCAACGCGGCTTCCGCGCGCCGGACGGAAAATGGCAGCCGTCGTGCCATGGCTGTCCTCCTCGGCCCGCCTCGCCGGGGGAGGCGGCCTGAAACAGGAAGTTCACGGCAACTGTACGCGGACGTAACGCCGCGCGGGGCAGGCTGGGTGCAGGACGGGGCATCGGGCAGCTCGGCCGTCCCGCTCCACCGGCGCTCGGGGCGCGGTGGGCGCTGCAGGATCCTCGCGGCGGGCTCGGGTCCACCCCCCTCTCCCGAGCCCGCCGCCTGCCTCACCGGGGGCTCGTGGCGGTCTCGTGCGCTGGAACGGCGTCACCGACGCCGTCGTCAGGCGGGGCCGGTGTCCTCGCCGGCCGGGTGGTAGTGATGGACGTGGTGACGCCCGCGTCTCCGCTGGAGCCGCGCACTGAGCAGTCCGTGGTTGGGCGCGAGCACCAGGGCCACGAGGAAGCAGGCAGTGGCCGTCAGCACGATCGTGCCGCCGGCAGCGGTCCCGGCGTGGTACGAGATGTAGAGACCGGCGACGCCGCTCGCGACCCCAGTCGTCGCGCTGATGGCGAGCATGCGGCCGAGGCGGTCGGTGAGCAGCCGAGCCGTGGCGGGCGGGGTCACGATCAACGCGAGGATGAGGATGTTGCCGACCGTCTGTAGGCTCACGACGATCGTGGCCGACACGAGCAGCAGCAGCACGAGGTCGAGCAGGAACACGGGGTAGCCGAGCGACCTCGCGAGCGTGACGTCGAACGCGACGAGGGTGAACTCCTTCATCAGCGCGAAGAGCACGACCACGACGACGGCGGCGATCAGCGCCGAGACCACGACGTCCTGCGTGGATACGCCCAGGATGCTGCCAAACAGCAACGAGCCAAGGTCGCGACGGAACCCGGTCTGGCGGCTGAGCAGGACGACGCCGAGCGCAAAGAAGGCGGCAAAAATGACGCCGATGGCCGTGTCCTCGCTGACGCGACGGCTCCGCGAGAGCACGCCGATGCCGAGGGCGGTCAGCCCCCCGAAGACGAACGCGCCGATCAGGATGCTGCGTCCGGCCAGGTAGGAGAGCACGACGCCCGGGAACACGGCGTGCGCCAGCGCATCGCCGATGAACGCGAGGCCACGCAAGACGACGAAGCAGCCCAGCAGGCCGCAGAGCGCACCCACGATCGCGATCTCGATCAGCGCCCGCTGGATGAACGGGTACTGCAGCGGGTCGGTCACCCAGCCGATCACGAGAACACCGCCAACCGGCCCGCGAAGGTCTCCCTGATGACCTCGGGGGTGTAGGTGTCCCTCGTGGGTCCGAACGCGACCAGCCGCTGGTTCACGCAGCAGACGTACGAGCAGGTGGCCGCCATTTCCTCGAGGTCGTGCGTGGCCATCAACACGATCACCTGCTGGCGAGCGAAGGCGGCGATTGCCTCGTGGAAGACGGCGCGGTTGGCGGCGTCAATGCCGGTGAACGGCTCATCGAGGAGTACGACGAGTGGATCCTGCACGAGCGCTCGCGCGAGAAAGATGCGCTGCTGCTGGCCGCCTGAGAACTGGCTGATGTGGCGGCCACCCATTCCCCCGAGGCCCAAGCGCTCCAGCGCCTCGGCCGCACGCTCGCGGTCCGCTCGTGAGGGACGCCGCAGCCAGCCCGCGCCTCGATAGCGACCCATCAGGACGACGTCCAGCGCGGTCACCGGGAAGTCCCAGTTGACTTCCTCCCGCTGCGGCACGAAGGCGATGCGCCCCGCGTACTCCTCGATGCCGCGGCCGGCGAGCGTGACGTGCCCGGCGCGCAGCGGGAGGACGCGCGCGATGGCCTTGAGCAGCGTGCTCTTTCCGCCGCCATTCGGCCCGATCACACCGACCACGTCGCCTGGTTGGACCTCGAAACTCACGTCCGAAAGCACGAACGTCGAGTCGTAGCCGACGGCTACGTGGTCGAGGCGGAGCGGGCCATTGGCGAGCGCTTGCTGACTCATCGCAGCGCGTCCGCGATCTTGCGGGCGTTTGCCAGCAACATGCCGTCCAGCGTCGCGGCCTCCGTGCCCGGGTCTCCCAGCGAGTCGCCATAGAGGTCGTCGACGATACGTACGCCGGTGTCGCGCGCAATCTCGCGGGCGACCTTCGGGTCGACCGAACTTTCGGCGAAGATCGCCTTCACGTCTTCGCGGCGGATGGTGTCCTCGAGGGTGGCGATCTCTTTGGAGGACGGTTCGCCCTGGGTGGAGAGGCCCGGGATCACGGCGCCGACATAGGTCAGGCCGTATCGCTCGATGAAGTAGCCGAAGGCGTCGTGGTTCGTGACCATCTTGCGATTCGCGGGCGGGATCGTGTCGATGAGGCGACGGATTTCCGCGTCCGTCTCATCGAGCGTTGCCTTGTAGGAGTCCCCGTTTGCGCGGAATGTCGCGGCATCTTCGGGATAGGCATCTGAGAGCGCGCGCACGATGTCGTCGACCATCACTTTCGCGTTGAGGGGGTTGTGCCAGACGTGGGGGTCTTCGTCGCCCCGGCCTCCATCGGAGTCGGCGGCCCGGCGCACCGTGATGCCATCGGTGACCGTCACCACCTGCCTCGCGCCTCCGCTCTTCATCGCGCGGTCGAGGAAGTCATCGAGACCAATGCCGTTGCGCAGCACGAGCCTGGCCCCTGAGATCTGCCGCAGGTCATTCGCGCTTGCCTCGAAGTCGTGCGGGTCGACGCCCGGCCCGACGAGGATGTGCACGGTGAGGCGGTCGCCGGCGACCTCCCTGGTCAGTGCACCGATCTGCACCGTCGTCGCCACGACGTCGCTCTGGCTCTCCGTCCCGCCCCCGCAGCTGAGGGCAAGGAGCATCGTCGCGAAGACGGCGCAGAGGCCGGCGAGGCGGACCAGGCCTGTCACGGTGCACACCTTCCCAATTGATACCTGGTACCTATAGATGAGATGAGACAAAGTGTCAATAAGCGCTGGTCGGGGCCACCCTCGGTGGCGGCACGAGCGAGTACCATGCGAAGACAACGCGGAGGGAGACGGTCATGACCACCGATGCCGAGACGATTCGGGACGCTGTACGCGGCGCCTACGGCGAGCGAGCACGCGAGGTGCTGTCGGGAGCGCCGGGGGATCGTGCCGGTGGTGTGGCGTCGAAGCTGTACGCGGAGGCGGACTCGTTGCCGGCAGGCGTGGTGTCGTACGGCTGCGGGAATCCCGTCGCGATCGCTCAACTACAGGCGGGTGAGACCGTGCTCGACCTCGGTTCCGGCGCGGGCCTCGACTGCTTCCTTGCAGCGCGGCAGGTGGGGCCGAGCGGGCGCGTGATCGGCGTCGACATGACCGACGACATGCTGACGCTCGCCGAAACGAACCGGGCGCGGCTGCTGGCTGCGGGCGTTCACGTTGCGAACGTCGAGTTCCGGCGTGGACTGATCGAGGCCATTCCGCTCGATGACGCAGCGGTCGACGTGATCATTTCGAACTGCGTGATCAATCTGTCGACAGACAAGGACGCCGTCTTCAGCGAGGCATTCCGCGTGCTGCGGCCGGGCGGCCGCTTCCAGGTGTCCGATGTCGTACTGCTGCGCGAGATCAGCAACGAAGAGCGCGCGGACCTCGACCTGTGGTCTGGCTGCAAGTCCGGGGCGCTCCACCTCGACGATTACCGGTCTCGCCTTGCCGCTGCGGGGTTCGAGGATGTCGAGATCGCCGTGGAAGCCAACCCGACGGACGCCTGGGCGAGCGCGCTCATTAACGCTCGCCGCCCGGGAGGGGGCGCCCCTCGGCGGGGGTGGCAGTTCAGCGGGCCGACGATCGAGTTGCTTGCGCCGGCGGGCCTCGACACGGCGGACTGCTGCAGCCTCGACGACCCATCCTGCTGCTAGCGAGGCATCTCTCGCTCGAGTGCCGGTGCTGACGACGGCACGGCGTTGCGCCGATAAGCCCACGCGGCGGGCAGCATAGCCAGCCCACCGAGCAGGTAAGCCGCCCAGGCGAGGTGCACGACCACGGCGTTCAAGTCGTCCTCGACGCCCGCGGCCAGCCGGATCCCCGCGACCAGGACGCTCCCGATGAGCAGCGCAGCCGCGCCGAGCTGCCAGCGCAGGAGCTTCAGCGATGCCCGGCGCGTTGCGCCATCCTTTGGAGTCACCTCGAATGATGGCGTAGCAGGGGCACGCGCCGGTGCGAGCGCGGTGCATGCGGCCTCGATCCAGACCGGCCAGAGGGCGATCGAGAGCTGCCGCTCACGGACGGCACCGGGCCCGCGCATCGCCGTCAGCAGCAACACCTCGTTAGCGAGCGCAAGCGGAATCGCCCGCGCCAGGAGACTCGCGTCGTAGGAGTCGACCGGCCACCAGCCGAATGTGAGCGCCAGCGCCGTGACGATCGCAAGCGTGGCCGTTGCGAATCCGGAGAAGTAGCGCAGCACCGTCTCGAGGTACATCAACCGCTGGCCAACGCTGAGCCCTCGCGCGGTCAAGGGGGCTTCCCGGCGCAGGACCTGGAGTGCGCCGACCGCCCATCGCCGGCGCTGCGAAAGGAGCGCCTCGAGGTCGCCCGGCGCGAGGCCTTCCGCGAGCACTTCGTCGTGGTAGACGCCCCGCCCGCCCGCGGCATGCAAGCGGATGGTCGTGGCCAGGTCCTCGGTGAGCGAGTACGTAGCGATGCCCTCGTCGCGCGCATGCTGCAGGGCGCGGCGTCGGAGCACGGCGTTTGAGCCGGTGAACAGCGCGGCGTTCCAGGCGTCCTTTCCCCGCTGGACGGGCCCATTAAAGAACGGCGTCTGTGCCCCGAGTGGATCCGGACGTGGCACGTTGTACGACCATTGCGGCGTCTGTACGAACACGACCTGTGGGTCGTCGAAGTAGCCCAGCGTGCGGTCGAGGAAGTCCGGGTGCGCCACCTGATCGGCGTCCAGGACCAGCACGAAATCACCCGCCGTGTGCCGTAATGCGTGATTGAGATTGCCAGCCTTGGCGTCGACGTGTGCGCCCTCAGGCGCGCGCGTCCGGGCGAGGTAGTGGGCTCCCTCGGATCGGGCCATCGAGGCCACCTCGGGTGCCGCGCCGTCGTCGAGGACGTATGTGCGGTGCGGGTAGGCGAACGCGACGGCCGAGCGCACGGTCCGGCGCAGGAGTTCGACGGGTTCGTCGTACCTCGTGACGAAGACGTCAACGCTGAGCCCGGACGGGGGCGCCGGCGGGATGCGACGGGTCGTGCGGGACAGGGTGAGGCAGAGCAGGACGAGACACAGTCCGGCGTGGGTCTCGGCCAGCACGAAGGGGACCGACAGAGGCCAGGCGCCCCACGCCACAGAGTCCGTCCAGCGCCACGCGACGTAGTTCGCGGCGAGCACGAGTGTCAGCACCGCGAGCAGGCGGACGACAACGTCGACGCCTGCCTGGTTTCGGGGACGCGTCTGCATGGCCGGAGGCGGGCTCCTTCCAGCGGTTCGACGCGTAGTGTAATGACGATGGTTGGGCACCGCGCAGCCGTCGCTCGTGCGGGCTACGTTTCGGAGGTGAGCACCTCTTTGCAGTCCGCACAGCGGCCGTACACCTCGAGGCGATGGCCATCGATGACGTAGCCCGTACGCTCGGCGATTTCGTCGAGCAGCCCCTGGATGTCACAGGCCGAGAAGTCGTTCACGGCTCCGCAGCGCGAGCAGACGACGTGATGGTGGTGGCCGCCGCTCGTGAGCCGGTACTGGAGCGTGCCGTCATCGAGGACGACCTGGCACAGCGTGCCGATGTCCTGCAGCAGCCGCAGCGTGCGGAACACGGTGGCGCGTCCCACTCCGGGGACGGCGGCAACGAGGCCCTCCGCGGTGAAGTGGTCGCCCATCTCCTGTAGCGTCGCAAGGAGTTCGCGTCGAGGACCCGTGACCCGGTATCCGCTGCGCGAGACATCCCGTTCGAGGGACTCGAGGCTGACCATGCGGACATGGTCTTCCTCGCGTAAACGGGCTGTCAACGCGCGCCGCTCCGGCGGGCGCGCCGCCTAGAATGGACGGGTGACGCTCACCCGGCCCCGTCCCCTCAGCCCTTCGGGCCTTCGTGCGCTGGCTGGCGTCGCCCGCCAGCACCTCGATCGGGGCCTGCATTCGGGAGCCCAGCTCGCGGTGTACCGCGACGGTGAGTTGCAGCTCGACGAGCGCCTCGGGACGGCTGCCGGTGAGGACGCGCGCATGCTCTGGTTCTCGGCGACGAAGCCGCTGACCGCTGTGTGCATCCTGATGCTGGTCGAGCGCGGGGCGATCCACCTCGACCGGCCGATTGCCGAGGTCTGGCCCGAGTTCGGGCAGGGCGGCAAGGCATCCTGCACGCCGAGGCACGTGCTGACGCACAGAGGCGGCTTCCCGGTCTTCCCTCGCGAGTTCGACTGGGTGGACATCGGCGACTGGGATGCGGTCATCGCGCCGGTCGCCGGCGTCGAGGCGCAATGGGAACCGGGGACCGCGGTCGGGTACCACCCCGTGACCTATGGGTTTGCACTGGGCGAGCTGATCCGGCGCGCCGATGGGCGCATGCCACGGGACTTCATGCGGGACGAGCTGTTCGAGCCGCTGCGCATGGACGCATCGCTCGGCGTCGATGAGGCCGGACTGGCTCGCGTGGTGCAGGTCGAGGCGATGTCCGAAGTCACGTTCGACGACCCCGAGGGGAGCGAGCGACGCACCTCGGAGATGGTGGAACGGTTCAACCGTCCGACTACGCTGCAGGCGCAGATTCCGGCCGCGAACGCCATCGGAACGGCCGAGGCGTTGGCGCGCTTCTACGCGATGCTCGAGCGCGGGGGCGCGCTCGGCGGGAGGCGCATCCTCGAAGCGGGTACGGTCGCCGAGGCGACCCGGGTGCACGCCGAGGCCGTGGCCGACCGCACCAGCGGATTGCCCTCCTCGTACGGCCTGGGCTTCATGGCAGGCGGTATTTGGGAACCGTATTGCACGCCGGGCGTCTTCGGTCATGGCGGGCAGCAGTGCGCCGTTGCTTATGCCGACCCGTCCCGTGGTCTTGCCCTGGCGTACGTGACGAACGGGCTGCAGGACCCCGCGAACTACATGCGCCGCATCGAGGACGTTGTGGCCGCGGCGCGGGCGGCTTGCGAATGACGTCCGCTCCGGCGTCGCCTTCCGCCCGCGGGATGAGCGCGGATGGCATCGCGCGAGTGGAGTCGCTGTTCGAGCAGCAGCTCGCGGTTGGATGGCATCCGGGGGCGCAGCTCGCGGTGTTCCGCGACGGCGTGCTGGCCCTCGAACTCACGGGCGGCCTCGCTGCTCCCGGCCGCCGCCTGACACGCGACGACCCGATGCTGTTGTTCTCGGCGACGAAGCCGATCGCCGCCGCCTGCGTCCACCTGCTGCATGAACGCGGACGGCTGTCCTATGACACCCCCGTGGCCTCGTTCTGGCCCCAGTTCGCGCACGGCGGCAAGCGCGCCGCGACGGTGCGCCACGTGCTGACTCACCAGGGAGGCTTCCCACAGCTCGCTCACGATTTCGACTGGGGCCGCGTCGATGACTGGGCGTATGTGACGGCGCAGACGGCGTCCATTTCCGCGGCCTGGAAGCCCGGCACCGCCGTGGGATACCACCCGATCACGTACGGGTGGGCGTTGGGGGAGGTGGTGCGCCGCATCGACGGCCGCCTGCCACGAGAGTTTATGCGGGACGAGGTGTTCGCGCCCCTCGGGATTGCCGACTCGATCTCGCTCGGTCTCTCCGGCGCGCGTGTTGCCGACCGGGTGCCGGTGTACGCGATGTCGGAGGAGACGCGGCATGACCCGACGGGATCGCTCGGCGCAACTTCAAGAATCGTTGAGGTGTTCAACACGGAGGCGATGGCGAGGGCACAGGCGCCGGCGGTGAACGCGTACGGCACGGCGCGCGCGCTCGCGCGCTTCTACGCCGCACTGCTGCCCAGTGCTCCCGGTCGACCGCTGCTACGCCTTGCGACCATCGAGGAGTCCACGAGGGAGCAGGTTGAGACGGCTCGCGACCGGACGCAGGACGTCCCGAAGCGCTATGGCCTCGGGTTCTACGTCAGCGGTCTGCGGGGCGACCCGTTCGACTACCACGAGGGGCCGGGGGTGTTCGGACATGCCGGGCAGCAGTCATCCGTCGGCTACGCCGACCCCCGCTACGGGTTGGCGGTGGCGTACATCACCAACGGGTTACAGGCGCCCGGCATCGTGACCCGGCGCATGGCCGAGATGGCGGCCGCCCTGCGCGAGGCCTGCGGCTAGTCACCTCGATCCGAGGCCCTTCGCCCCCTGCCATGGATCACGGGTTCATTAGACTAGAACCATAGCCACCGGAGGTGCGTCATGGCGAAGCAGGGTCAGCATCAACCGAGCAAGACGAGCAAGACCGAGCAGACACGCGAAAAGAAGGCTGCCGAAGGTGGCAGCACGCGCAGCCGCCGACCTCGTTCCGGCCGCAGTGGCAGCGACTCAAACGCGAGCAGCGGGACGCGTGGTCACTGACGGCCGGTCGGTCTAACGCTTGAGCCCCTGCTGGTCGCCCTGGCGGCCGTCGATCTGGCCGCCCTGGGGCGCACCTGAGCCGCCCTTGTCCTCGACCGTTTCGCCCTGTTGCTCCTCGTCGCGGTCGGATTCGCGGCGGTTCTTCGGCGCGGATTCGTGTCCGGGTCTCCCGTGATGCGACATAACTAACTCTCCTCATCATGTTTCCTGCGTTCGAACCATTCTGCCTCGCGCAGCAAGCGCGCCGGCAAGCCCCCGATCGCGCCCGGGGGCTCTTTCCGGGACTTTTTCGCAATTAATTGAAAGAATCATTGACATAGGCTCGGCGCGGGCAGACACTGGACTCGACCTGCGAAGCCAGCGACACCGCCGAGGGCCTGGCGATCCCCCCGGCAGACTGCGAGCACTGCGGTGGAACGAACTCGCGACGAAGTCGTACGGATCCTGCATGACCGTGGCCCCTCCTCGGTGGCGGAAGTCGCCGAGGCGATTGGCGTGTCATCGGGCTCGGTGCGGCGGCACATGGACATCATGATCGCCGAGGGCCTCGTCGAGATGCGCCTCGAGCGGCAGCCGCGAGGGCGCCCCGTTACGAGGTATTTCCTGAGCGAGGCGGGCGAGGAGCGTTCGGCTGCCGCGCACTACGCGCGACTCCTGGACCGGCTCTATCCCGCGCTGACGAGGCTCCCCGCCGACGCGGTGTCGGGCCACAACGGCGTCTGGGTGCTGGAGCAGGTGTTCAACGGCGTCGCGGAGGATATCGCCCGCGCGTACGCGCCTCGGATCAGCGCGAGCAACCTCGATGACCGCGTGGCGCAGGTGGCGGACGTCCTCCGTGCCGAAGGCATCCTCAACGATGTCGTCGACGAGGGGGAGCGCATCCGGCTGCGCAACATCGGATGTCCGTACCGCTCGACCGCGGAGGGCACGCATGTCGCATGCGCGGCGGACCGGCGGACGATCGAGCTGCTGCTGGGCGAGTCGGTGGAACAGGTCGCAACGATCGTCGAGGGCTCGCCGACCTGCGAGTACCTCGTTGTTCGCAACCACCAGGAACAGGACGAGGACGTGGACGTCCTCGAGGCGCACCCCGAACTGGTGCGGAACTAGTCGAACGGAAGGGCAACCGAGCCGATGAGTGAACCCATCCTCGAGGTGCGCGGCCTGCAGGTCAGCATCGCGGACAAGCCGGAGATCCATATCGTCAAGGGCGTCGACCTCACGGTCGGCCGTGGCGAAGTGCACGCGCTCATGGGGCCAAATGGCTCCGGCAAGAGCACGCTCGCGAGCACGATCGCAGGCAGCCCGTCGTACTCCGTCGACGCCGGCCAGATTCTCTTCAAGGGCGAGGACGTCACCGAATGGAGCGCCGATAAGCGAGCCCGCAACGGCCTCTTCCTCTCCTTCCAGTACCCGACGCCGATCCCCGGCGTGACGATGGTGAACCTGCTGCGCGCGGCCCTCCAGGCGCGGCGTGGCCAGGAGGTCCCGGCCCGCGAGTTCCTTGTCGAGCTGCGGTCCACCCTCGGGCAGCTGAAGATGGACGAGTCCTTCGCTCGCCGCTACGTGAACGACGGGTTCTCCGGCGGCGAGAAGAAGCGCGCCGAGATCCTCCAGCTCGGCATGCTGAAGCCGGACCTCGCCATCCTCGATGAGACCGACTCCGGCCTCGACGTGGACGCGCTGCGCACAGTCGCCGAGGGCGTGAACGCCCTGCGTACGGCGGAGATGGGCATTCTGCTCATCACCCACTACGAGCGGATCCTGAACTACATCCAGCCTGACTTCGTGCACGTGCTCGTGAACGGGCGCATCGTCCGCTCCGGCGACGCGAGCCTCGCGAAGCAGATCGAGACGACCGGCTACGACCCGATCCTGCAGGAGCTCGGTCTCAGCCGTGAGAAGGAAGAGGCGGCCGCCCGATGACGACGAACATCCAGGCCCGCGAAGCGGTCGGCGAATACAAGTGGGGCTTCCACGACGAGGAGCAGCCGCTCTTTATCGCCGAGAAGGGCCTCAACGAAGACGTCATCCGCGGTATGTCGAAGATGAAGGGTGAGCCGGAGTGGATGCTCGAGCAGCGCCTCGAGGCGCTCGCGACCTTCCGCCAGCTGCACGACCCGACCTGGGCCGGCAGCCCTGAGCTGCTGCAGGCCATCGACTTCGACAACATCCACTACTACGTGCGCGCCACCGACCGTGACGCCACGAAGTGGGAGGATGTCCCGGAGTACATCAAGGACACCTTCGACAAGCTCGGCATCCCCGAGGCGGAGCGCCAGTTCCTCGCGGGCGCCGGCGCCCAGTACGACTCCGAGGTGGTCTACCACAACATCCGCGAGGACCTGAAGAAGCAGGGCGTGGTCTTCCTGGGCATGGACCAGGGCCTCGCCGAGCACGAGGACCTCGTGCGGGAGTACTTCGGGACGGTCGTTCCGGCGGGCGATAACCGCTACGCGGCGCTCAACTCGGCCGTGTGGTCGGGTGGCTCGTTTATCTACGTGCCCAAGGGCGTGCGCGTCGAGATCCCGCTGCAGGCCTACTTCCGCATCAACACGGAGAACATGGGCCAGTTCGAGCGGACGCTGATCATCGCGGACGAGGACTCGTACGTGCACTACGTCGAGGGCTGCACCGCGCCGATCTACAGCACGGACTCGCTGCATTCGGCGGTCGTCGAGATCGTCATCAAGAAGGGCGCGCGCGTCCGCTACACGACGATCCAAAACTGGTCGAACAACGTCTACAACCTCGTGACGAAGCGGGCGTACGCCTACGAGAACGCCGTCATGGAGTGGGTCGACGGCAACCTCGGCTCGAAACTGACGATGAAGTACCCGTCCGTCTACCTGATGGGCGAGGGCGCGCACGGCGAGATCCTCTCGCTCGCCTTCGCCGGCAACGGCCAGCACCAGGACGCCGGCGGCAAGATCGTGCACGTGGCGCCGAACACCTCGAGCGCCATCGTCTCGAAGTCGGTCTCGCGCGGGAACGGCCGTACCTCGTATCGCGGCTTGCTCAAGGTGTACGAGGGCGCCGAGAACGCCTCCTCGACCGTGCGCTGCGACGCACTGCTGCTCGACGAGCTGTCGCGCTCGGACACCTACCCCACCATGGAGGTGGACGAGGAGCGCGTGCAGATCGGCCACGAGGCGTCCGTCTCGAAGCTCGGCGAGGACCAGCTGTTCTACCTGATGGCGCGCGGCATCCCCGAGGAGGAGGCCGCAAAGATGGTCGTGAACGGCTTTGTCGAGCCGATCGTCAAGGAGCTGCCGATGGAGTACGCGATCGAGCTGAACCGGCTCATCGAGCTCCAGATGGAAGGCTCCGTCGGCTAGCGCCGCAAACGGATACGAGGACACGCTCATGACCGATCGCACGGCTACCGCCGAGCGCTACACCGAGTCGCAGGTCGCCGCCGCCTCGATCGAGCGCGGCGAGCCCCAATGGTTGCAGGAGGCACGCGCCGAGGCGGCACGCGCCACCTCGGCGCTGCCGATGCCGACCGCCGCACTGCGGCCGTGGCGCTACACGGATCTCCAGGGCCTCGACCTCGAGGCGTTCCCGCCGCACCCGGCAGCCATCACTGTCGAGGGCACGGCCCCCGCTGGCGGCTTCGCGGGTCGTCTTACCGGCGGCCCCGCCGAGGTCGCCCGGGAGCACCTCGGTTCCGTCGTTGCCACGACTGAAGGCAAGTTCATCGCGGCGAACGCCGCGCAGTGGGAGGACGGCGTCCTCGTCCACGTGCCACGTGGTCAGGCCTTCGAGCAACCCGTGGTCGTCACCATCGACGCAGCCGGGCTCGCTTCGGCCGCTGTGTACCCGCGCGTGCTCGTCGTCGCTGAAGAGCAGGGTGAGGTCACCATCGTGCTGCGGACGCGTTCGGGCGCGGATCCCCTCCTCGCGATCGGCGTCGTCGAGGTCATCGCCGGCCAGGCCGCACGAGTGAAGCTGCTGCTCGACGACCAGTGGGGCGAGGCGACGCGCGACTTCACCTGGGTGCGGGCACGCCTCGCCAAGGACGCCGACCTTCAGGTCGCGTCGGTCGCTATCGGCGGACAGCTGCTCAAGCAGACGGTCGAGGTACTCCTCGAGGGTGAGGGAGCGACGTCCGTCATCCGCGCGGTCGCGCTGGGGAACGCGGATCAGCACTTCGACTTCGTCACGCTGCAGGATCACATCGGGCCCCGCACGACCTCGGAGGTCGAGGTGAAGTCGGCGCTCGCCGGGGCCTCGCGCTCCGTCTACTACGGCATCACGCGCGTGGGCGAGGGCGCCCACGGCGCCAACGCCGATCAGGCGAACAAGAACCTCCTCCTGTCCGGCTCGGCGAAGGCGGACTCCGACCCGGTCCTCGAGATCCTGACCGCGGACGTCATCCGCTGCGGCCATGGCGCGACGGTGGGCCCGGTCGACCAGGAAGCGCTGTTCTACCTCCAGAGCCGCGGGCTCGACCGCCGGCAGGCGCTGCAGTTGCTCGTGGCCGGCTTCTTCCAGTCGGTCGTCGGCGAGCTCCCCCTCGAGGGCTTCGGCGAGCAGCTCGAGGAGCGCGTGTTCGCGAAGCTGCAGACGGCGGATCTGTGACGCAGGAGCGCGTGGCGAGCGCGGCGGATATCCCGGCCGGCGAGGTCCGCGTTGTGCAGTGTGGCGCGCGCTCGCTCGCGGTCAGCAACGTCGACGGCACGTTGTACGCCATCGACAACCGCTGCACCCATGACAACGGCCCGCTCGGCGAAGGCACGCTCCGAGGCGACCGCATCATCTGCCCTCGTCACGGCGCGGCGTTCGACGCTCGTACGGGCCGCGTGCTGACGCTCCCCGCTGTGCGCAGCGTCCACTCCTATCCAGTCACGGTCGACGGCGACGAGGTGTACATCGACTGCGAGGGAGGTCGTGCGCCGTGAGCACGCCCCATGTCTACGATCCGGATGCCGCGGCAGGCGAGCGCGAGTTCAACCTCGAGTCCATCCGCCGTGACTTCCCGGTGCTGCGCCGCGAGGTGAACGGGCGTCCACTCGTGTACCTCGACAACGCCGCGACGTCGCAGAAGCCCGTGCAGGTGATCGCCGAGATCACGCGCTACTACCGCGACTTCAACGCCAACATCCACCGGGGCGTCCACACGCTCTCGCAGGAAGCGACCGATGCCTACGAGGCGACCCGCGAGAAGGTGCGCGCCTTCATCAACGGCTACCACACTGCCGAGATCGTCTTCACGCGAAACACGACCGAGTCGATCAACCTCGTCGCGCACTCGTACGGGCGCACGTTCCTGCAACCGGGCGACGAGGTCGTGATCTCGGAGCTCGAGCACCACTCAAACATCGTGCCCTGGCAGATGCTGCGCGATGAGCGCGGCATCGTGCTCCGCTACATTCCGATGTTCGACGACGGCACACTCGACCTTGCGGAGGCGCGTCGGCTCATCGGCCCTCGCACGAAGCTGCTCGCCATCACCCAGATGTCGAACGCTCTCGGCACGATCGTGCCGCTCGAGGAGCTGATCGAGCTGGCGCACCGCAATGGCGCGGTCGTGCTCGTGGATGGCGCGCAGAGCGTGCCCCACCTTCCGACGGACGTGCGAGCCCTGGGCGCCGACTTCCTTGCCTTCTCCGCGCACAAGATGCTCGGTCCGACCGGGGTCGGCGTGCTCTGGGGCCGGCGCGAACTCCTCGAGGCGATGCCGCCCTTCCTCGGCGGTGGCGACATGATCCTCACCGTCTCCATGGAGCAGTCGACCTGGAACGAGCTGCCCTACAAGTTCGAGGCGGGCACGCCCAACATCGCGGACGTCGTGGCGTTCGGCAAGGCGCTCGACTACCTGCAGTCGTTCGGCATGGACCAGATCCGCCGGCACGAACGCGAGCTGCTCCAGTACGCTGTCACGAAGCTGGTCGACCTGCCCGGCATCACGCTGTACGGCCCGACGGACCTCGATCAGCGGGGCGGCGTCGTCTCGTTCGGCCTCGAAGGCGTGCATCCGCATGACATCGGTCAGGTGCTCGATACGCACGGCGTCGCCATCCGCACCGGCCACCACTGTGCCCAGCCGGTCATGACGCACTTGCACATTCCCGCGACGGCCCGAGCGTCCTTCTACATGTACAACACCACCGACGAGGTCGATGCCCTCGCCGAGGCAATCACGGAAGCAGCGAGGTTCTTCGGCCATGCCCGCGTCTGACCTCGAGGACCTCTACCGGGACATCCTCCTCGACCACTACCGCAATCCGAGGAATCGCGGACGCCTTGGCGCCGCCTCGTGCAGCGCTGACGGCGCCAACCCGCTGTGCGGCGACCAGATCACCCTCGACGTCACTCTCGACGGCGACCGCATCGCGGACATCGCCTTCGATGGCAACGGCTGCTCCATCTCGCAGGCATCGGCCTCGATGATGACCGAGTACGTGAAGGGCCGCAGCGTCGAGGAGGCGCACGACGGCATCCAGGCGTTCCAGCGCATGATGGTCGAGGGCGAGCCGCTCGGCGAGGAGTACGGCGACATCGAGGCGCTCGTGGGCGTCGCGAAGTTCCCGGTGCGCGTCAAGTGCGCCTCGCTCGCCTGGAAGACCCTCGAACAGGCACTGTCGAGCGAATCCGCCCGCGTCCCGGTGACGACGGACGAAAGGAGCCAGTGATGGCTGACACCGACACGACCACGGACACGACCGAGACGTCCGAGGGGCTGCCCACCGTCGAGGAGCTCTGGGAGGTCGTCCGCCAGATCCAGGACCCCGAGCTCCGTATGAGCATCGTGGACCTGGGCCTCGTCTACCACGTGGACATCGACGATGAGGGCCTGGTCACGATCGACCTGACGCTCACCTCGCCGGGCTGTCCCGTCGGTCCGATGATCCAGGGTCAGGCCTACCACATGCTCACGCAGATAGACGGCGTCGAGGACGTCGAGGTAAACCTCGTCTGGGAGCCGCCCTGGGACCCGCGCACGATGGCCTCCGAGGAGGTCAAGATGATGCTGGGGATCTGGTAGCGCTCACACCCACGACCCGGTCCACCTCAGCGGGCCGTTGCCGTCGGTTCCGGTGAGCAAGGAACGCCCGGCGCCGGATCCGGGCGGCAGGTTCCGGCGTGCGCGTTCTCGAGGTCCACGACGACCCTCGATGCCGTGACTTCGACGTCGAAGCGATCGAGCCCGCGCAGGGCCGGTCCAGCCAGCAGCCTTCCATCGGCGTCATAGCTGCTGTTGTCGCACGCGTCCTGGAACACCCCGGTCACCTCGCCCGCCGCCACCTCAGCACGCCAGCTGACGGAGCAATCACTACCGGCGGCGCGCGAAGCGAAGGCGCGTGTCGCGCCCCGATCGGGCACCAGCACCCACACGCCATAGGTGCGGCCGTTCGCGTCCGCCCCGAAGCTTGGCTGCGCGTAGAAGCGTGGTGCTCCAGCCGACAGCTCGCCCGTCGGCACTTCAAGCGTGTGTCGCGGCGTGCTCGATACCACGAGCGACAGGCAGGCGCCGACCAGCACCAGCCCGGCGAAGAGTGCGAGCAGCAGGCTGGCAAGCAGCTTCAACCTGCTGCGTGGCCGCTGCACCTCGTTGCGTTCATCCACGAGGCCAGTGTCTCCCGCGACCACGCACAGCGGCTAGCGGGCGTCTGCTCCCCTCCGTACTATGACCTCCCGCCCCCCAGCAGCGCGAACGGGACGATCGAGTCGATGTCCGTATCCCGGCTCTACGGCCGCCGCGAGTTGCTGCGCCTCGGCGGGGCTTCGGCGCTCGGCATGTTGCTCGCCGCCTGTGGAAACGGCGGCCTGCTGGGCGACCAGCCCAAAGCCCCATCGCAGAAGGACCGGGCGGGCACGCTGCGGATCGCGCCGGGGAGCGGGACAGCCTCGCCGGCGGGGCCTGCGGGCCTCGTGTACTCGACGCTCGTGGCCTTCGACCCAAGGAGGAACCGCCTTTCCGGAGACCTGGCCCGCAGCGCCGAGGTGGGTGACAACCTCGCGATCACCTTCAAGTTGAGGGACAACATCCGCTTCCACCCGGACAGCAAGAACCTCGCGGCGGCGCTGACGGCCCAGGACGTGCAGCACGACTTCCAGGAGCGGTCCGCCGACCGCGAGTTCCTGTTCGCGAACGTGATCGACCGCGTCGAGGCGCCCGACATCGAGACGGTGGTGCTCCGACTACGAGCCCCGTTCAACCTCCTGTTCGACTACCTATCCGACCCGCTCACGGCAAGCGTGCGGTCGCAGACGCGCTACCAGGCAGTCAACGCGAGGCTCGGGAGCGGCCCCTTCGTGCCCACGCAACGAGATGCCTCCGGTCTTGCGATGGCGGCCCATCCGCTGTTTTACCGAGCGCATCAGCCGCTGCTCGAGGGTCTGCTCGTAGCTGACACCCCGGTCGACCGCGACCTCGACGCGGCGTTCGTGGCCGGCGATCTCGACGTGCGCGTGCATCCTCGCGATGCTCAGCCCGGCGCGGCCGGCACCCGCGCCGGAGCCACCATCGCCAAGCGACCGTCAAGGCGCATGCGTGGCCTGGGGCTGTCGCTGTTCCCGCAGAAGTCGGGCCCGGCGGGGGGCAACGTGCGTTTCGTCGCGGCATTCCAGGATGTCCGTGTCCGCCGCGCGATTTCGCTGACCCTCGACCGCGCGGCCATCGCGAAGGTCGATGACGGCTATCTCAGCGGACCCATCGGGCCCGCCCACGCCGGCGATGCACTTTCCGAGGCGGATCTGCTCAAGCATCCGCTCTACCAGCGCGATGTGGCCGAGGCGAAGAAGCTGCTCGACGCGGCCGGCAAAGCGGGGCTCGAGTTTGGCGTCGAGGGGCCCAACACCACCACGATGCGGAACATCGCCCAGATCGTCGACCTGAACCTGCGTGAGGCGGGCCTCGCACCGCGCGTCAACCTGCTGCCGCCCGATAGCTGGGCCCCGCTGTTCTTCGCTGGCGACTTCGAGGCGGCGCTGTTCGAGCTGGAGGACCTGCGGACGCCCGATATCGGCCTGCGGCTGCACCTGACGGGCGGGCTGACCGGCAACTTCTCGCTCTGGGGGTACTCCGATCCGGTGTACGACACCGCGTTGCGCCCCGTGTTCACGAAGCTCAACCCGCGCGAGCGGGGCGACGAAGCGCGCAAAGCACAGATGGTGCTGCTCGATCAGGTGCCGGCGATGTTCCCGCTTTCGGCGCCGCCGGAATACGCGTCACTGGCCGCCGAGGTTCGCGGCTACGAGTTCGATGCGTTCGAGTTCAACGAGTCGCGGCTCAGCTCGCTCTGGCGCGTCGCCTCGGACTGACGGTCGCCCTCACGATACGCTTCATCGAGCAACTCGATGACGTGTCGCACACGCAGGTCGCCGCCAGCGCGGTGCAGCCCGCCCTCGAGCTGCAGCGTGCAGCCGGGGTTCGAGGTCGCGACGACGCTCGCCCCGGTCGCGCGGATGTCGTCGAGCTTCGCGTCGAGGACCGCCTGCGACATCTCGCGCTGCACCAGCGTGTACAGCCCGGCCGCGCCGCAGCAGCGGTCGGGGGTGTGCATTTCGCGCACTCGCAGCCCTGGGATGGAGCGCAAGATCGCGCGTGGCGCCTCGCGGATCCGCTGCGCGTGCGCGAGGTGGCAGGCGTCCTGCACGGTCACGTCGGCGTCGATGGGCCCAAGGCCGTCCCCGGGGGGCTGATCCGCGACGAACTCGAGGACGTCTCGGACCTTCGAGGACAAGGCCTGCGCTCGTTCGCTCCAGCCGGGGTCGTGCCTGAGCAGCCGCCCGTACTCCTTCATCGCCGCGCCACAGCCGGCGGCGTTGACGATCACCGCGTCCACACGTGCCGCCTCGAAGGCCGCGATGTTGCGACGGGCGAGCGAGCGGGCCGCTCCGGCGTCGCCCGCATGGGCGTGCAGGGCGCCGCAGCAGGATTGGTCCGCCGGCGCGACGACCTCGCAGCCCAGGCGCTCGAGGACGCGCACGGTCGCCTCGTGGACACGCGGGTAGAGTTCGCCCTGCATGCACCCGAGGAGCAGCGCGACCCGCATGCGTGGCTGTACGGGGCGAGCGACGTTCCCGGTGCGGCGGTAGGGCCGCGCGTCCAGCACGGGCGCCTGGGCCTCGAGGGCGCGCAGTCGAGGCGGGAGAGCCCGTCGCCAGTCGCCGCGCATCCGTTGTGGCAGCCCGGACCGCGTATACGCCCGCCCGACCACGAAGAGCGCGCGCAGCACGCGAGGCCGCGCGACGACCTGCCGCAGCACTAGCGCGCGCAGCGTCCAGCTGATCGGGCGGCGGCGTACGCCACGCGCCATCGTCGAGGCTCGTGCGTCCTCCATGATGCGGCCGTAGGGGACCGAGGAGGGGCAGGCCGTCTCGCACGCCCGGCACTGGAGGCAGAGGTCGAGGTGCCCCAGCAGCGCCGGGGTGACCTCGGCGCGCCCCTCAACGACGCCCCGAATGAGATGCAACCGGCCGCGGGGCGACTCAAGCTCCTGTCCGGTCGCGATGTACGTGGGGCACACCGGCAGGCAGAAGCCGCAATGCACGCAGTTCTGCAGGTCGGAGAGGGCCGGACGGTCCTCCCCCACGAACCCGAGGAAGTTCGTCATGCCTCGCCCCGGGCTCCGCGATTCCGGGTTCACAGGGCCTCCATCCACCGCCCGCGGTTGATCGTGCCCCGCGGGTCGAACTGGGCCTTGAGGGCACGCACGAGGAGCGCGTCATCTTCGCCACATGGGTCGACGTCGGCACGTAACGAGGCATCCGCTGATTCAACCTGCAGGAAGCCGCCGAGACTGCGCGCGTACGAACGCAGACGAACAACCTCCTCGGGAGGGAGCGTCGGCGCGGACGCGAGCACGGCGCCCGCGGCGAGGTAGCCCCAGGCGGTGCAGCCGGCGCCCTCGGCTTCCTCGATTGCGGCCGACACCTGGGAGGCAGGGACGCCGAGGCGGAGAACAACGCTGTCGTTGCCGCCCGCGGCCATGCGAAGGCGCGCCCACGGTTGCGAGTCGGTCTCGATGCCGCCGCTTGCGTGAGCGAGCACTGCCCGGACCTTCACCGCGTCCGCGACGCGCTTCATGATGGCGTCGTTCCCCATCGCTTCGAGGAGGACGTACGGGTCAGGGGGCAGCTCCGCCATGCCCGCCGCGCCCGGCGAGAGCAGGGCGAGTGCGGACAGCGGCAGCGCTTCGTCCCACAGCGCAAACGCGAGTTCCGAAGCCTGCTCGAGGTTCGTGCAGCGGAGCGCGAAGCTCCGCCTTCCAGCCGGCAACGGAGCGACTTTGAACGAGGCCTCGACGATCACGCCGAAAGCGCCCAGCGCTCCGGTGTGCATGCGGTGCAGGTCGTAACCACTGACGTTCTTCACGACTCGGCCGCCCGACCTCACGAGGGCGCCGTCGGGCATGGCGACGGTGGCGCCGAGGACGAGGTCCCGCGCCGCGGGAAGGTGGCCGCGCCAGGCGCCGGCGCGCGCCGTCGCCAGCAGGCCGCCGACCGTCACGCGGTCATCGGGCGCCGGGTCGACCGGCAGGTACTGGCCTCGCTCGCCCAGCAGGCGCTGCAGCGCAGCGAGGGTCATGCCTGCCTCCACCGTCACGGTCAGATCCTCGGGCTCATGCGCCACCACGCGGCACAATCCGGTCAAGTCGAGCGCGACGTCATACGCCGCCAGCGGCCGGCCGAGTCGGAGGGTTGTGCGGCTGCCCTGCGGCGCGACCGTGAACCCGGTCGCGTCGGCTGCCTGCAGCAGCGCTGCCACCTCGTCACGAGTCTCCGGACGGAAGGCGACACGAGGCGTGACGCCGTCGATCGGGTAGCCGGCCGGCGGCCGTTGGCGCGCCATGGGAAGGACCGACTCGATGTCGCTGCTGAGGCTGGCGGTCACACGTACACCCCCGGCGTCTCGAGGTGCCGGAGCAGCTCGGTGGCATGGGCATGCCCGCAACCCCGGCCAGTGGGCAGCAGCTTGCACGGGTTGAAGCGGTCGGCGCCGCCGAAGGCGACCCGGACGCGCTCCATCGCCTCGAGGTCGGGGGGGCCGAAGATCCACTCCATGTACGACCGCTTTTCGAGGCCGACGCCGTGCTCCCCGGTGATCGATCCGCCGGCGTCCACGCACACGCGCATGATCTGGCCGCCCAGGTCGAGGACGCGACCGATCGCGCCGGGCTCCAGTTCGTCGAACATGATGTTCGGGTGCAGGTTGCCGTCGCCCGCGTGGAAGATGTTCGCGCAGCGGAAGCCGGCCGCCTCGGACAGCCGCATGACCTCGCGCATCACTTCTGGCAGCCGCGTGCGAGGCACGACGCCGTCGAGGATGTAGAAGTTCGGGCTGACCGCCCCGATCGCGCCGATGCCGCCCTTACGGCCTTCCCAGAGTCGAGCCCGCTCGTCCTCCGAAGCCGCCGTGCGCACCTCGCGGGCATGGAGTTCGCGACAGACGCCGATCACCGCTGCCTCGTCCTCGAGGACTGTCTCGCGCAGCCCTTCCACCTCGATCAGCAGCACGGCGCCCGCATCGAGCGGGTAGCCGACGTGGAGCTGCGGTTCAACGGCGCGGATGATCTCCTGGTCGAGCATCTCGAGCGCGACCGGGATGATGCCGCGCCGGATGATCGCCGACACCGCTTCCGTGGCTTCGTCGATCGTCTCGAAGATGGCGAGCATCGTGCGCACCGCTTCCGGCGCTCGCACGAGACGGACGCAGATCTGCGTCACGATTCCCAGGGTGCCCTCGGAGCCCACGAAGAGGCCACGCAGGTCCACTCCCGGGGCGTCGAGCTGGCGGGCACCGAGCCACGTGACGCGCCCATCGGGCAGCACGACCTCGAGGCCCAGCACGTGGTTGACCGTGCTACCGTGCGCGAGCGTGTGCGGGCCGCCCGAGTTGTTCGCGATGTTGCCGCCGAGCGTGCAGATGCGCTGCGAGGACGGGTCGGGCGCGTAGAGCAGTCCGTGGGGCGCGCACGCCTCTTGCAGGGCGAGGTTGATGACGCCGGGCTGCACCACCGCGATGCGGTCGCGCGGGTCCAGCTCGAGGATGCGGTTCATCCTCGTCAACACCACCACGAGGCCGCCCTGTGCCGGCACAGCGCCGCCGGCGAGACCGGTGCCCGAGCCGCGCGGGACGATTGGCACGTTGTGCTCGTTCGCGATGCGGACGCAGGCGGCGGCCTCCTCGGTGCTCCGCGGGAAGACGACGGCGTCCGGTCGCCGTCGCTCGATGGTGGCGTCGTACTCGTACGCCAGCAGGTCTTCCGCCAGATGCAGCACGTGCGCCGAGCCCACTGCGGCCTCAAGCGCCCGCACGAGCGGCGTGCGTGGCGTCGCGTGCTGGCGGAACGGGAGCGAGATGCGCATTTCGCCCCGGAGTGTAGCATCGGCCTCCGGGAGCCCTCGAAAGGGGACACGTTGGCGGACGGACTCGACCTCGACGCCCTGCGCGATGCGCTCGAGGAGGCGGTGCGTGCCGCAGCCGCGGCGATCCTCGATGTGGTCGCGCGCGGTGACATGCGCGTCGGCCACAAGTGGGGCGAGGGCCCCGTCACTGAGGCCGACTACGCCGCCGACGAGACATTGCACGAGCGGCTGATGCCCCTCATCCAGGGGGCACAGTGGCTGTCCGAGGAGTCCGAGCAGGTGGCGCCGTTGCTCCACGGCGAGCCCACCTGGGTCGTCGACCCGCTGGACGGGACGCGAGAGTTTCTGCGGGGGCTGCCCGAGTACGGAGTGACGGTAGGCCTGTTCCTCGACGACCGGCTGACCCTCGGGGCCGTCGCGCTTCCCGGGACGGAAGATGTGTATTCGGCCATCGTGACCGAGGAGCGCCGAGAGGCCCGCAAGAACGGGCAGCCGCTGCCGGCGCTGGCGACCGACGGCGAGGTCCGTCGCGTCGTCGTCTCGCGGCATGACTACGAGCGCCGACGTCTGCACTACCAGATCCCGTTCGAGGTGTATCCGGCCGGATCGGCGGCGGTGAAGCTCGTGCATGCTGCGGACGGATCGGCGGACGTCTACCTCTCCACGGGGCCGCGGTCGATCTGGGACGTCTCCGGCGGGGCGGCCATCCTCGAGGGCGTGGGGGGCACGTTGCTCATGCCGAACGGGAGGCCGCTTCCACTCTCACCTCGCCAGGTACACGTGCCGCCGTATGCCGCGGGGCAGCGTGAGGCGTGCCTGCGGGTGTTGCGCGGAATCGGCCAGCGAGTGGAGCCGTAGGCGGGGTCAGCGGAGGGCGTACGCGCTCGAGGCGTACTGCCGCACCATGCGCTCAGTGTTGAAGAACGAGCCGTTGATTGCGATCGCTGAGCGCATGACCTCGTTGTAGCGTTCGCGCGCGCCGTAGAACGCCGGCACGATGCTCGACTCGAGCTTCGTGTAGAGCGAGTCGGCCTCGGCGGCGGGGTCGGAGCGACCCTCCCACGGGCTGTGCCCGATCGACCACCCGGTGACGCCTTCGATGTGCCCTTCAATCCACCAGCCGTCGAGGACGCTGAGGCTTGGCACGCCGTTGAGCGCGGCCTTCATGCCGCTGGTACCGGACGCCTCGAGGGGCTGCTCTGGTGTGTTGAGCCAGAGGTCGACGCCCGCGCAGACGAGCCCGCCCAGCTCCATGTCGTAGTCCTCGAGGTAGACGATCGGGATCTCGTCGCGCAGCGCTCGATGCGCCTCGAAAACCCGCCGGATGACGTCCTTCCCTCCGACGTCCTGGGGATGCGCCTTGCCCGAGTAGATGAACTGGACCGGCCCGACGTGATCGGTGATGCGGCGCAGCCGTTCGAGGTCGGTGAACACGAGGTCTGCTCGCTTGTAGGCCGCCGCGCGCCGTGCAAACCCGATCGTGAAGGTGCCGGGAGTGAGCATCTGATCCGTGCGGTTGGCCACTTCGTGCAGGAGCCGCCGCTTCGCCTCCACATGCGCGAGATCGATCTCGTGCAGCGGGATGCCGACCGCGTGGCGGAAGTTGCTGCTGTCGAGCCGCCAGTCCGGCAGGTGGTGGTCGTACAGACGCTGGAACGAGGGAGCAACCCATGTCGCCGCGTGGACGCCGTTCGTGATCGCGTGAATCGTTTGGCCGGGAAACATCTCGCGCGAGACCTCGGCATGACGCATCGCCACCGCGTTCACGTAGCGCGAGCAGCGAAGCGCCAAGTGAGTCATGTTCAGCCGGTCGCCTGGGCTCCCCGTGTGCTGCAGGAACGAAGCGTGCTCCTCGCCCAGGACGTGATGAACGAGGTCCCACGGGAACTTGTCGTGCCCCGCGGAAACCGGCGTGTGTGTGGTGAAGACGCACTGCTGTCGCACGGCCTCGAGGTCGGCCGCGTCGGCGTGCGCAGTGGGCCGTCCGCCGAGCCGTTCCTGGAGCAAGGCCAGCGCGAGCAATGCGGAGTGACCCTCGTTCATGTGGAACGTCGTCGTGTCGACGTACCCGAGCGCGCGCAGTAGCCGCACGCCCCCGATGCCGAGCACGACCTCCTGCGCGAGACGGTAGCGATGGTCGCCGCCGTAGAGGTGATCCGTGAGTCCTTGATCGGTGGGTTCGTTGTCCTGCAGGTCGCTATCGAGCAGGAAGACGGGGATCTCATGGCCGCGCACGCCTCGGATGCAGTAACGCCACGCGCGCAGGCAGACCTCGCGGCCCTCGATATGCACGGTGACGCGCGCCGGCAGCTCGGTCAGTCGACCGGCGGGCTGCCACCCGTCGTCCGTCTCGGTCTGGTTGCCCGCTGCATCGAGGTGCTGGTGGAAGTATCCCTTGCGGTACAGCAGGGACACGCCGACAAGCGGCAGGCCGAGGTCTGCGGCAGAACGCAGCGCGTCTCCCGCAAGCACGCCGAGCCCGCCGCTGTACGTCGGGATATCCGACTCCAGCGCCAGGTCCATCGAGAAGTAGGCTACGACTGACATCAGCTCCGCCAGTGGGCGCAGTCACGGCCCATCGACCGCGCACAGCCACCCTGGGGAGCGACCGCGAAGGCAACGACGAGCACGCCCCGCACTCGGAAACGACCCGACGATGGTACCCGCCCGGATCGAGGGCTTCCAGCCTACGCCCCTGGCCTCGCTGTCATGGGGCGAGCGTCCGTCGCACCTCTCTCGCGATTTCGAGGTCCTCGCGCGCATGGACGAGCAGCACGGGCACCGCGGCGCCCTCGGGCGAAAGCACGCCGTCCTCGTCGCCCGCGCGCTCGTTCGTGGCTTCGTCGATTGTGACGCCGAGAAACGCGAGGCGTGCGGCGGCCGCGTGCCGCACGCGCGCCGATCCCTCGCCCACGCCGCCTGTGAACGCGATGGCGTCGACTCCCCCGAGGGAGGCGGCCATCGCTGCGATCGCGCCCGCGAGGCGGTGCACGTACACCTCGAACGCCAGCGCAGCGAGAGGGTCGCCTTCGTCCACGGCCCGCTCGACCGCCCGCATGTCGCCGCTGCTGCCTGAGAGCCCGCGCAGGCCGGATTCCTCGTCGAGCACGCGTTCGAGCTCGTCGACCGACAGGCCGTGGTGGCGTTGCATGTGGATGAGGATGCCGGGGTCCAGCGAGCCCGACCGCGTCGCCATGACGAGGCCTTCCAGCGGCGTGAAGCCCATCGTCGTGTCGATGGAATGGCCGTCGAGGATCGCGGCGAGCGACGCGCCCGCGCCGAGGTGACAGCTGACGAGTCGCAGCCCCTCGGAAGGCCGTCCGAGCAGCTCAGGGACGCGGCGGGCGAGGTAGGAGTGGTTCAGGCCGTGGAAGCCGTAGCGGCGGATGCCCCACGCCTCGGTCCACTGCCGCGGAATGGCGTACGTCGCCGCCGCGGCTGGCAGCGAGGCGTGGAATGCCGTGTCGAAGCACACGACGTTGGGGAGGCCGGGCGCCCCCTCGATCATCGCGTCGAGCCCCGCGAGCGCTGACGGATTGTGCAGCGGCGCGAGGTCGGACACCGCGCGCAGGCGCTCGAGCAGATCGCCGGTGATCAACGTGCTGGTCTGGAACTCAGGGCCGCCGTGCACCATGCGGTGGCCGATGGCACGGATGCCGGGATGCCGCGCCAGCAGCCCGCGAACCGCCTCGAGGTCGCTCGCGCCGGCGATTGCGGGCAGATCCGCCTGCTCCACGACCTGATCGTGTGCATCGAGGACTCGCAGCTTCAGGCTGCTCGACCCCGCGTTCACAACCAGGATCATGCCGGCGGCGTGCGCACTGTTCATTGGGATTCGGCCTCTGAGGTGAGCCCATGGGGCCAGGTCCAGTCGGCGATTGCGGGCATGTCCTCGCCATATTGCCTCGTATAGGCGCGAGCGCGCTGCCGCTCGTCCACCATGCGCTGTCGCAGGTGGGCGGCACGTGAGCCGAGGCCGGGCACCCGGTCGATGACGTCGATGACGAGGCGGAAGCGGTCGAGGTCGTTCAGCATCACCATGTCGAAGGGCGTGGTGACCGTGCCTTCCTCCTTGTAGCCGCGCACGTGGAGGTTGTCCTCTCCATGCCGTCGGTACGTCAGACGATGAATCAGCCAGGGGTAGCCGTGGAAGGCAAACACCGTCGGGACGTCCGGCGGGAACAGCGTGTCGTACTCGAGGTCGGAGAGGCCGTGCGGATGCTCCGACTCGGACTGCAGGCGCATGAGATCGACGACGTTGACGACGCGTACCTTCAGCTCCGGCAGGTGCTGACGCAGCAAATCCACCGCCGCCAGCGTCTC
>JAIBBD010000019.1 GCA_019694855.1 Dehalococcoidia bacterium | reverse complement strand
CAGCCCGCGTACGGAGGTCGACGGTGACAGACAAATTCACACTCACTGGCGTCTGGACGTTGTCCTGGTACCAGGTCGAGAGGGACGCGAACGGCAAGGTCATCAACTGGTGGCCCGACATCAACGGAGACACCAACGCGAAGTACGACGACTGGGAAATCGAATTCCTCGGCGCCGGTGGGCATTTCAAAGGCAACACTGGAAGCGAACAGAACTTCAGCCCGGTGACCGGTCAGATGTGCGAGTGGAGTGCACCCGGAGTCGATACCGAGCAGTGGATGCGCGTCATCGCGCTCCACATGCAGGTCGGGCCGTCGATCCACCATGTACATTGCGGCCACGTGCTGGACGCGCCCGGGAGCACCGCTTCGGGGGACTTGATCCGGGGATACTGGGTCGGTGTCGCCGGGCAGGAGGGCGCCTTCACTCTGAAACGAAAGGCAACAATATACTTGACGCACGAACCGTGTTATTCTGACTCGGATGTCAACGCAGCAATCACTCTGACCGCATCCCCCTGAGGGAACCCGATCACCCTGCTCTTGTCTCCCCTCTGAGCGGCCTCGTAGTCCCCCTCGGCGCACACCTCTACCTTCGCCGACGTGACCGCCACGACTCGGCGCGTGATGCGCTCCTCACCGTACGCTATCAACTCCACCCTGTCTCCCGGCTGCATGGGCCTGCCCTCCGTCCATGCACTCAGGTTCGTGATTCCACGGAGCACCGTCAAAAAATGTCCTCTGGGGTATTGACGGGGTAGCACGGCGAGCGGTAGCGTAGGATTCGCAAGAACGAACGTTCGAGGATTCGGAAGCGAGGAGCGCGTACCGAGTCCCCGAATGGAAGCAGCGGAGGGTGCATGGTCACCGACAACAGGCAGAAGCAGGTGGGCGCGGCGTATGTGCCGTTCAAGACAGTGGACACCGCCACGGCGGCGCTCGCGGCGGCGGGTGTGCCTCGTGTACTCGACCGGAGCGCCTTCCCATCCTTCTCGGGTTCGATGAAGGGCTGGCTCCTCAGCGCCTTCCAATTCCTTGGCTTCATCGACGGTGAGGGGAATACACAGCCGAGCCTTTACCGATGGGTACGCGAGCCGGACGCACGCCCCGAGATCATGGCCTCGATCCTCCGTGAGAAGTACGCGGCAGTGGTGGCCCTTGCGGAAGACAGCGGGACGCCTCAGCAGTTCCGGACGGAGATCGAGAAGCTGGGCGTCAGTGGCTCCACGACGCAGAAGGCGATCCGGTTCTTCATCGCGGCGGCGGACTTCGCCGGGATCAACGTGCCTATCACCTGGAAGAAGATGCGCGTACCGCTCACGGCCACGAAGCGGCGTCGGGCGAGCGAGATGTCGGTTGAGGAGATTCTGAACGGCGGGAGGAAGGTTAAGCCGGGCGGCGGCGGGGCCGCGGCGACTCAGTCCGAGGTCGTAACTCTCGCGGGCGGCGGTACGGTGACGATCACTATCGACGCGAACCTACTGACGCTCACGCCCGAGGATCGCGAATGGCTGTTCGGCCTCATCGACGACTTCAAGTCGTACGCGGTCGAGGAGGACGAGGACGACATCGACGCCGAGGATGGCGTCGCTTAAATGCCGGTTCATCGGGCCGGACGGCCCGTGTCGGAAGTGGGGTGGTAGGGGTAGCCGACTGGCTGCTGTGGTAGGTGGGCCGGGACGGTCCCTACCACCCCGAAGGGAGCGACCTGTGCGGTACGCACACGGTACGTGGCGGCCTGCTCTTCAATGATCGAGCAGGCAAGAGGCCCCCGCAAGGGGGCCTCTTGCCGCCTACCTTGTCCCCGGCACTTCAACATCGGCTGGGATCGGGAAGTCGCAGTGCAGTACATCGAACTCTACGATGCCTTCGGAGGCCGAGAATCGCATCCGCCAGTGTTGCATCAACTCCATCCCAAGCAGTGATGGTAGCTCTCGGACTGACCCATCTTCACGTGGCTCGGGTGGTGAACGGCGGCTTATGAGGAAGCGTGGCACTGGGTACATGTACTGCTCGCCCGTATCGGCGTCGACGAGGTACAAGTACCCCTCCTCGACGAAGCAGTGCTCCGGCCCACTGACGCCCCAGACGATCTCATCGCCACTCAATCTAGAGCGGTCGATTTCGAGCCGTTCTACGTCAGTGGGGCCAAGCAGGCATCCGCTCGAACCTGTGTCGACTAGGAAGGACACCGGAACCATTTTGAGGCCAAGCCCCGGGAGGCAGAGCAAAGCCTCGATATGAGGCCCCGTGCTTGTGCCGCCGAATCGTCCAACCAGCAATGAGCGACCCTAGCGGAAGCGAACGTGTCGGCGGCCTTAGACGATCAGTGCTCGGTCACCCTTGGTGATGTACCGAACCATCGCGTCCTGACGAGAGATGCCATGATCCCGGAGCGAGTGCAGTAGCTCAGAAAGGCTCTTTGAGTGACCAACCACCTCGCCGTCAAAAGCGGCGACCCACTCATTCGGGTACTGGTCAATCAGGGCTCGCGACGAGAAGACGCGCGCAGTCTCACGGTAGCCAGCCAGACGCTTTCGCGCCTCGCGAGCGTCGCCGACCATTGCGAGTGCCTGTTCTTTGGTTAGAGTCGCCATAGTGCCCACCATCTAAATGCGAATCGTTCGCATCCGCTGTGATGATAGCAGCAATATGCAACGTGCTGGGAGTAGCGCCGCGCTACACCGTTGAAACGGATGCCCGGGAAGCTATCGCCGCGGGGTCAAACTGTTGCCCGCTTCCCGCTCCCGCTGCTCCTGCTCCTTGACCTCGTCCTTAGTCACGCGGAGCAGGCGGCGCACCGTGTCCACGAACCCTTGCAGGCCGCCGCCCTCGTCTTGATCGTCGGATTCAGGGGGCCGTGCTTGCCTGGCCAATCAGCTCCTTGTAGGTCAGCCGCCGCCCGATGGCGGAGGAGACGGTCAGAACGAACCGCTGGGCGTCCGAGAGCTTCCGCGTGTTGAACCGCCGCGTGAACTCATCGAGGTAACGATCCAAGTGTACCGGCTCCACGGAATGGTAGGTGCCGTCCACTGACCGCTTAACGAGCGACCAGAACCCTTCGAGGCTGTTCGTGCTCACCCGCCCGTTCACGTACTCGTAGGTGTGATCCACGAACTCGTGAAGGTAGTCATCTGAGAGGCCCCGGTATGACGGCAGCGCGTCCGTGTAGACGGCGCTGCCCGGAGCGACGTGCTTCCGGACCTCGGACTGGAGCGTCCGCCTGCGGGTGTCGGGGATCGTGTTGGCGCGAACGTCGCCACCCCGCTGCAGAACGCCCATCACGATAGCCTTGCCAGCCGCCCCGCGCCCGCCCTTGGTGCGCTCCAGCTTCTTGTAGTAGTGCATGTTCTTCGCCTTGCCGCCGAAGAAGGACTCGTCCGCCTCTACTTCACCATCGAGCGGCTTGTTGAAGGACTCGGTACGCATGGCGACGCGGATGCGGTGCTCCATGTGCCATGCCGACTTCTGAGTGATGCCGAGGGCGCGGGACAACTGGTAGGACGACACGCCCTGCTTCGCGGAAGTGAGCATCCAGATCGCGGGAAGCCACTTCTCGAGGCCGATAGGCGAGTCCTCGAAGATCGTCCCAACCTTCACGCTGAACTGCTTCCGACAGCCGTTGCAGCGCCAAATCTTGCGGGACTCGACGAACGCTACGCGGTCAGAACCGCAACCCTCGCGCGGGCAGGTGACACCATTCGGCCACCGGAGGGACACGACGAAGTCCCGGCACACGTCCGGGTCCTCGAAGTACCGCACCGCTTCAAGAAGGCTTGTCGGGAACCGCTTCTCTGCCATGACCTAAGATTAGGCGATGGCGGTTCGTGTGTCAAGTATATTGTTACCAAACGAAAGGACCGCTGAACGCCGCGTCCTCGAACGGCGGGCGGAGTGCACCCCTCCGTCCGCCTCCGGAGCCTCCGACCCCCTTGATCGTCAGGCGAGTTCCCCGGGAGGCCGAGCCGCCTGGCTCGCGGATCGCTGGTTCCGAGGCGGGGGGGTGGCCGCGCCTGCCGCGCTGGCGGTCACCGGCGCGATGCTGGCGCTGGTGCCGCTCGGCGTGGTGGGCGCCTGTCGCTGTCGCAGTTCCAGGACGGCGTGCGCGTCGTGCGGTCGCTGGCGAACCTCACGACGGTGTCGGTGATTGTGGTGCTGGTGGGACGGTATTTGCGCTATAAACAATCGTCGTAGACCATGGCTTCCGCGAAACGAATCGCGGGGCACCATTGAAAAAAGAAGCGCGACTCCTCCTCGATAAAGCTGTCAACTCGCTCACTCTGAGCATCGAGCTGTTCAATCGACCGACTGATGTCGGCCGTGTCGATGCCGTACTCCTGCTCCTCGATCATTCCTTTGAGATGCTTCTGAAGGCGGCCATCCTTCATCGAGGTGGCCGGATACGTGAGCCACGCGCCACCGAGACGATCGGATTCGACAAGTGCGTGCGTGTCGCGTTGAGCGACGGTTCCGTTCAGTTCTTGTCCAACGAGCAGGCGCTCCTACTTCAGGCAATCAACGAGTATCGAGACGCGGCTCAGCATCACCTTGTCGACATGCCCGAGGGGTTGCTCTATACGCAGGCGCAAGCCGGCCTGACTCTCTTCGGAGACTTGTTGTCGCTCGTGTTTGGTCACGACTTACAGTATTACCTTCCGGTACGCGTTCTCCCGATTTCTACAGAGGCTCCCACCGACATCGCGACGCTCTTTGCGCTGGAGGCCGAGGAGATCGTCCGGCTCCTGGCCCCTGGCACGCGGCGTCGGACGGAAGCGATCGCAAAGACTCGTTCGTTGGCAATCCTCGATCGCGCGCTGTCTGGCGAGGACGTAGCGCTCACGGATTCGAACCTCTTGAAGCTTGGAGAGCGCCTGCAGGCAGGAGTCTCGTGGGAGGAACTGTTTCCCGGAGTCGCGGCCGTCGACATTCGTCCGGAGGGTAGCGGTCCGACGATATCGATTCGGGTCACAAAGAAGGAGGGAGTACCGGTCCACCTGGTTCCCGAGGGCACCCCCGGCGCTTCAGTCGTCGCTGTTCGACGGGTGACCGAGTTGGACTTCTATAGCCTTGGACACAGCGACCTCGCTGACCACGTCGGCCTAACCGCTCCGAGGCTGACCGCCGTGATCTGGCGTAGCGACCTGAAGGCCGATCTTGATTATGCGAAGGAGATCACAATCGGGAGTAGCCGGTTCTGGCGCTACTCACAACGCGCGATCGGGCGCGTGAACGAGGTAGTGGAAGCGGAAGGCATCGACGCGATTTGGGCTGATTACCGTGGCCGAGCCAGCTGATGTCAGACCTACACCCCCGCCGCAGCCTTCCGTCGTCGCCCTGACTTCGCTGCTTTCGAGGCAGCAACACGCTCGCCGAGGAGGTCGCGCAGGAAGGTGCCTGTTGCCGAGTCGGGGTGGGTGGCCAGGGCCTCGGGGGTGCCTTCCGCGAGGAGGCGGCCGCCGCGCTGGCCGCCGGCGGGGCCGAGGTCGATCAGCCAATCGGCGTTCTTGATCACGTCGAGGTTGTGCTCGATGACGATGACGGTGTTGCCGCCGTCGACGAGGGCCTGGAGGACGCGCAGGAGCGCCTCGGTATCCCCGAACGAGAGGCCGGTGGTCGGCTCGTCGAGGATGTAGACGGTGCGGCCGGTGGAGCGGCGGGACAGCTCGGTGGAGAGCTTCACGCGCTGCGCTTCGCCTCCCGACATGGTGGTCGCGGGCTGGCCGAGGCGGATGTAGCCGAGGCCGACGTCGTTCAGCGTCTGGAGCTTGCGGCGGGCGGCGGGGAACGCCTCGAAGAAGGCGAGCGCCTCCGAGACGGTCATATTCAGGACTTCGGCGATGTTCTTGCCGCGGAAGGTGATCTCGAGGGCCTCGCGGTTATAGCGGGCGCCGTGGCAGACCTCGCAGGGGACGGTGACGTCGGGGAGGAACTGCATCTCGATCTGGTTGTAGCCGTCGCCGGAGCAGGCCTCGCAGCGACCGCCCTTCACGTTGAAAGAGAAGCGGCCGGGGCCGTAGCCGCGGGCCCGCGATTCGGGGACGGCGGCGAAGAGGTCACGGACCACCGTGAACAGGCCGGTGTAGGTCGCGGGGTTCGAGCGCGGCGTGCGGCCGATCGGCGACTGGTCGATGCGCACGACCTTGTCGACGTGCTCGATGCCCTCGAAGGCCGCGTGCGCGCCGGGCCGCTCGCGCGCGGCATGCAGCTCGTAGGCGAGGCGCTTGGCGAGGATCTCGTTCACGAGCGTCGACTTGCCCGAGCCGGAGACGCCGGTCACGCCGATGAACGTGCCGAGGGGGAAGGCGACGTCGATCCGCTTCAGGTTGTGCTCGCTGGCGCCACGGATGACGAGGGCCTCGCCGTTGCCTCGGCGGCGGGTCTCGGGGATCGGGATCTGCTTCGCGCCGGAGAGGTACTGCCCGGTGAGCGAGGCGGGGTCGGCCATCACCTCGGCGGGGGTGCCGGTGGCGATCACCTCGCCGCCGTGCTCGCCGGCGCCCGGGCCGAGGTCGATCAGCCAGTCGGCGGCGCGCATCATCGCCTCGTCGTGCTCGACCACGAGCACGGTGTTGCCGAGGTCACGCAGGCGCGTGAGCGTGCGGATGAGGCGCTCGTTGTCGACCGGGTGGAGGCCGATCGACGGCTCGTCGCAGACATAGAGCACGCCCATGAGCGCGGAGCCGATCTGCGTGGCGAGGCGGATGCGCTGGCCCTCGCCGCCGGACAGCGTGGCCGAGGCGCGGTCGAGCGTAAGGTACTCGAGGCCGACGTCGCGGAGGAAGGTGAGACGGCCGCCGATCTCCTGCAGCACCTGGCGGCCGATCTGGCGGTCGCGGGCCGAGAGCGGCGAGTCCTCGGCGCGGAGTCGCTCGGTCCATGCCGAGGCGTCCGAAACGGACATGCGGGCGACATCGACGATCGAGCGGTCCTCGATGGTGACGGCGAGCATCTCCGGCTTCAGGCGGGCGCCGCGGCACTCGGCGCAGGGGATGGCGACCATGTATTTCTCGATGTCGCCGCGCACCCAGTCCGACTCGGTCTCGCGGTAGCGACGGGCGAGGTTGGTGAGCACGCCCTCCCACGACACCTCGAAGTTGCGGACGCGGCCGCGGGTGGTCTGGTAGGCGACGTTAATCGTCTCGCCCTCGGTGCCGTGCATGAGGGTGCGCCATTGGAGCTCGGTCAGGTCCTTGAGCGGCGTGTCCAGCGAGTAGCCGAACGCCTCGGCGAGCGCCGCGAGGCGGCGGCGGTACCACGACATCTGTGTGCTCATACGGGCGTAGGGGACGATGGCGCCCTCGTCGATGGTCAGGTTCTTGTTCGGGACCACGAGGTCGGCGTCGAGCTCCATCTGGATGCCGAGGCCCGTGCAGGCCGGGCAGGCGCCATGGGGGCTGTTGAAGGAGAAGTTGCGCGGCTCGATCTCGCCCACTGAGTACGGGGGGTGCGAGGTGTTCGGGCAGGCGTAGCGCTCGCTGAAGGTCAGTTCCTCGCGGCCCTCGGGAGCGAGGAGGAGGATGCCCTCGCCGAGCTTGAGCGCCTGCTCGACGGAGTCCGAGACGCGCTGGCGCATGCCGTCGAGGTCCTCGTCGTCGGGAGCGGGGACGATCAGGCGGTCGACGACGACGTCGATGTCGTGCCACTTGTTGCGCTCGAGCGCGATGTTCTCCTCGATGTCGCGCACCGCGCCATCGACGCGCACGCGCACGAAGCCGGCGCGGCGCACGCCCTCGAAAATCTGCACGTGCTCGCCGCGGCGGTGGCGGATCAGCGGCGCGAGGAGCAGGGCGCGCGTGCCGGGGGGCTCGGCGAGGATGGCGTCGACGATCTGCTGCACGGTCTGGCGCCTGATGATCTGGCCGCAGTGCGGGCAGTGCGGCACGCCGATGCGGGCGAAGAGCAGGCGCAGGTAGTCGTAGATCTCGGTGACCGTCGCGACGGTGGAGCGAGGGTTCTTCGAGACGCCCTTCTGGTCGATGGAGATGGCGGGCGAGAGGCCGTCGATGTGGTCGACGTCCGGCTTCTCCATGAGGCCGAGGAACTGACGGGCGTAGGCGGAGAGCGACTCGACATACCGTCGCTGGCCCTCGGCATAGATGGTGTCGAAGGCGAGCGAAGACTTGCCGGAGCCGGAGAGCCCGGTGATGACGACCAGGCGGTCGCGCGGGATCTCGACGGTGACGTTCTTGAGGTTGTGCTCGCGGGCGCCGACGACCGTGATCTTGTCCTGGGGCAACGAGGTACCTCGATGTTCTCGATTGTCGTCAACGACGGTGCGGACGGCGGACGCGAGGGGAGTAGAACGTCCGATCGAGGTTACGCACCTCGCGGGTGCGCTTCAAGGGTGGGGGTACGGAGAACGCAGGTAGGGGCCCCTGCGGAGCCCCTACCTAACGCGAACACCGAGTTGGAGCCTCAGTGTGCGGGCAGAATGTCCACACACACCACATTCACCGTGTGCGATGAGCCGCTGAAGGCGCTGAAGGTGCGGGTGTCGTCGCGGTTCAGTTGCCCGGCGCTGGCAATGCCCCAGAGGGCAAAGTCGCCGCTGTCGCAGGTCGCGGAGACAGTGCCAGTCCCTGGCGCGGTGGTGACCTGATAGTAGCCGATGAAGCCTTGCGCGCCCGTGGCTCCCGTCGGCCCCACAGGGCCAGTGCCTCCGGTCGCACCAGTGTCACCCCTGGTGCCTGTTGCCCCCGTCGGACCAATCGGGCCGGTGTCACCCCGCGGGCCTGTCGGACCACTCGGTCCGGTGAGTCCCGTGTTGCCCTGTGGTCCGGTTGGACCACTTGGTCCGGTAAGTCCAGTGGGACCAGTCGGGCCGGTGTCACCCCGGGGACCCGTCGGGCCGCTGGCGCCGGTGAGTCCCGTCGCGCCGGTCTCGCCCTTGTCACCCTGCGGTCCGGTGGGGCCACTGGCGCCGGTCAAACCAGTGTCACCCTTGGGGCCGGTTGGGCCCGTCGGGCCGCTCGGGCCCTGGACGCCCGTGGCGCCGGTCGCGCCCGTGGGTCCGACGACGCCCCAGTCGAGGGCGTACTCGGGCACCTTGCAGTCCTCGCCCGCGCCGACGACGCGGACCTGGCCGTTCGTCTTGTTGACGCAGGCGTGGACGAGGTTGGTGTCGCCCCCGTGGGCGCTCACCATCGCGGCCCCACCGAGGAGCGCGACCGCGAGAGCGGCACCGGCCGCCATTCCGACCACGTGAGATCGGAGGCGCGCCGGCAGAAGCCGAGGCAGCATGTTGAAGGACCTTCCTCCGCGAGGCGCGAGGAACTGTCAGTAGGTGGTACGCGGTGGGAGGAGTTGGCCTGAGGCGGGCCGAGACGCCATCGAGATCCCTTCTCGTCGAGGCGCCGCGAATCGCAAGGAATCTACGGCATTACCGACCGACGTGGAAGCAGGTCAAAGCTCGGGGTCGCCATCCGGGTCGGGGCCGGCGAGGCCACCGAGGTGGCGGCGCAGCTCCCGTTCGATCTCGCCGAGCTGGTCCTCGGTAACGCCCATCGCGTTCATCGTGTCGCGGATGAGGCGCTGGACCTCCTCGAGGTCGCCGCGCATGAGTGCCTCGGCTACCTCGAGCTGCGTCTCGACTGCGCGGAAGCCTTCGCGGCGCTGGGTGATGGAGTCCATGTCGAGGATGGTGGACATCAGGCGGGTGAAGAGGGTGGTCGTGCGGGCGATGCGGACGCGGTCGTCAGGGTCATCGGGGAACTGGCCGGTGACGGCGACCTCGAGGCCGGTACGAGTATCGTGCGCGACGTACTGCTCGCGCCTCGGCTCGAGGGTCATGTCGTCGGGGGCAGGGTCGACCATCGCTACGGGCCTCCTCGAAGGGATGGAGTCATCGTAACGCCGCGTGTGAGTACGAGGAGGCTGCCTGACTGGAGCGTCCTCGGTGGGCTTCGACGTCAGGCGGCTACCACTGGATCAGCACCCAGCCCGGGAGGCCAGGTTCGCCGAAGACGTTGTAGGGGTCGTTCGGGCTGCCATCACCGCCATCTCCGGCCGCGATCCTCAGCGAGCCACGGGTCGCGACCCCACCGACGCCGTTCAGGTGCGGGATGAGTGCTGTGCCGCTCCCGCCCGCGCGGACGAGTCCCTGAGCGCTCGGAGCCGGTGGCAGGACCCCGCTGCCGCCGGAGGCCGCAGCGCCGGTATTGCCGCCGTCACCGCCAAGCGCCGTGACGATGGCGCCGCCGCCGCAGTCGACGGAGGAAGGCATGCCAGCCTTGCCGTTCGGATCGTCCATGTCATCGGTGCCTCGATCGCCGCCCGTGCCGACTGTGATGGTGCAGACCGCACCAGAAGCCACGGTCATCACGGCGCGAACGTACCCGCCCGCACCTCCGCCGCCACCGCCATAGAGCGTGTGCCTCGTCGCCCCGCCACCCCCGGCCCCGATCGCCTCGACGAGGATGCGGGTGACGCCTGTGGGGACGGTGAACGTGTCGCTCGCGGTGTACTCACGCACCCCATTGAGCTGTGCGGCACCGGCGGTGCCCGTCGCACCGGCGGTGCCGGTTGCGCCGACGGGGCCTGACGGCCCTGCGCCCGCCCCGAGGTCGATAGGATTCTCATACAGCGGGAGGCACGATTCGTGGGGTTTCAGGACTCGGACGAGGCCGGTCGCCCGGTTCCAGCAAGCCGCGGTGCTCGAGGCCGGAGCGCCATGCACGAAGGTCGCACGACTGAGCAAGAGCGCGGCGATCGCGATGGCGGCCGTCGTCACGACGAGCCAGGACAGCGGTCTCCTGCGGTCCAGCGTTCGGGAACCCGCGTGGCCAGTGTTCACGGCCTGTCCCCTACCACTGAATGAGCACCCAGCCGGACAGGCCAGCGGTGCCGTTCACAAGCGAGCCAATGCCGCCCGCGCCGCCGTCGCCAGCGTCGATGGCCAGCGAACCGCGCGTCGCGACGCCTCCGGCGTGCGTGGGGCCGCCGGCCCCCGCTGTCCCCGCTCGAAGGACGCCCTGGCCAGCGGGGCTCGAGGGAAGGATGCCGCCACCTCCTGCACCCCCGGGGCCTGCGTTGTCGCTGCCGCCGGTCCCGCCCACAGCGGTGATGAGGGCGCCGGAGCCGCAGTCGAGTGTGGAATTGCCCCCGGTGCCGCCGTTCCAGACGCCCGTCTGTCCACCGCCGCCACCGTTGCCGACGGTCACCGTGCATGTCGCACCGGGCGGCACAGTGACTACGGCGCGGACATAGCCTCCGCCCCCGCCGCCTCCGGACTCGTTGACGGAGTTGCTGGCGCCTCCACCTCCGCCACCGCCGATCGCTTCGACCATCACGCGTGAGACGCCGGCGGGTACTGAGAAGGTCCCGGTTGAAGTGAACTCAATCGCGCCGATGAGCTGCCCGGCGGGGCCGGTCGCGCCCGTCGGGCCGGTGGGACCGGTCGGGCCGACGGGCCCGCTGGCTCCGGAGCCGGCGCCCAGGTCAATCGGATTCTCGTACAGCGAGAGACACGCCTGGTTCGGCTTCAACACGCGCACGAGGCCGGTGAACTTGTTCCAGCAGGCTGCGGTGCTTGTCGGCGCCGGCGCACTGCTGGCGTAGCGCGCCCCCCCAATGACGACGAGCGACAGGGCCACGGCCGCGACGGCCGCGATGAACGCCGGTCGTTGTCTCCACCACTGCAGTCGGACCATAGCGTCGATCCTTACGTCTTCGCGATGTGAACCAGGAGAGACAGTCGGACGACGCTAGTGCTGCGCCGCGGTTGCGGTGGAGGCCGCGCTTGCCGCGCGGCGTCGCGTCGCCTCGGCGCCGTAGCGCTCGACCAGGCCTCGGGGTGGGGTAGCTGCGAACATCAGCGGGACGGCGAGAGCGGCGACCGCGCCGCAGAGCAGCCAGCCGCTCGCGTAGTCGCCGTTGCGGTCGACGAGGAGGCCGACCGCCCAGGGGCCGAAGAACGATCCGAGTGTCACGACCAGCATGTTCATGCCATTGATCGTCCCGAAGTGCCTCGTGCCGAAGTAGTCGACGAGCAACGCCGGGCGTACCGGGATGACGCCGCCGAACCCGGGCGCGATGAAGGCCAGGACGGCAATACCCGTCCAGTACGAGTGGACAACGGCGAGCAGCGGCATGCCCACGGCAACGATGCCGACGCCGATGGCGAGCAGCACACGCTTGTCGTAGCGGTCGGCAAGCCAGCCGAAGCCCAGCCTCCCGACGAGGGTGGTCACCGCGAAGATGGTAATGGCCGAAGCGGCGGCGCTCTTCGAGACGCCGTTGTCCTCCATGAAGGGGATGGTGTGCACCATCAGGGCCGTCGTGGAGAAGGAGAGCGCGGCCTGGCCGAGGGCGATCATCAGGAAGGCTTTTGTGCGGCAGGCCTGCATCGCGGGGACGCCCCAGCTGTTGTCGACGCGCGCGACGGTGCGGCCGTCAGCGTCCACTTCCTCGGCGATGCCGTCTATGGGCTGAGGGTGGTTCGCCGGCCGAGAACGCACGTTCAGCGCCACGAACGAGCCCACGATGACGATCAGCAGGCCCATGACTCGAAGGCCGTCACGCCAGCCGACCGCCTCCACCAGCCATGCGATGAAGACGACGAAGAGGCCGGAGATGCCGCCGCCTACGGTCATGAGCGACAGTGCTCGCGCACGACGCCGCTCGAACCAGCTCGCGGTGGCGACCATGCCAACCGGCCCGCCGCACGCGCTCACCCCGAACGCGATGATGAACATGGCGAGGTAGAAGTGCAGCAGGTTCTGCATGAAGGACATGCCGATGACGCCGAGGGCCGTGACGACGATGCCGCCGATCAGCACTCGACGCGCGGAGAAGCGGTCGACCAGGAAGCCGATCGCGGGCGCACCGAGCCCCTGGACCTCGGAGCGCAATGAGAACCCAAAGGAGACGGAGGCCTTGCTCCAGCCAAACTCGGTGATCACCGGGTTGAAGATCGTGCCGAACCCGTAGAAGAACGTGGACCCGATCAGGACGACGATAAACGCGAACGAGCCGGTGACCAGCCAGCCTTCGTAGACGTTGGGGAAGAGCTTGCGGAGCACCTGACCTCTTCGCGTTCATCTGCACGAGGGCGAACACGTTACGCCGCGGTCGCGCGCGTTCAAACTGCTGGACTGACTACGTATCTCATACTCGCCGAACACGGAAAAGATGCGTGGCGGTTCGCGAGGAGGCGGGAGTTCCTCCCGCCTCCTCGATGACCGTTACGGCGTGACGGTGCCGAGGTAGATGTCGGCGTTCCCGAAGCCGGACGGGCAGTCTGCCAGGCTCGGCGGCGTGCCGGTGCCGGTCGTGAGGACCTGCAACCGGAAGGCGTCGACGGCCGCGCACGTGGCGCCGTTCCGCGTGTCGGTCCACACGACGTACAGATGCGAGGCATCGGCGACGGCAGCGATGTAGTCGCCCAGGAACTGCACGGCGAGGCTGTGCGAGCTGGACACATCAGGGTCGGAGCTGGCCGTGGAGATCTTGAACGGGGCGCCGAAGGAGGAGCCACCGTTCAAGGACTGAGTGACATAAGCGTCATACGAAACGACGCCCGCACCGGGTGCGGTCTCGTCCGAGCGGTCGTCCATCGCGAGGAACGCGACATCGACGGCGTTCGACGGTGCGGCCGCGACGGCAACGAAGAACGCGCTGCGTCCGGGCACATCAGCGACCACGGCCGGGTGGGACCAGCTCGCGCCCTTGTCGGTCGACTTTGTCAGCACCACGGACGTGTGGCCGAGCTGGCGCTCGGCCCAGGCGAGGTAGAGCGAGCCCTCGGGCGAGACGCTGAAGGACGGCAACACGCGCCCCAACTGGCGGAAGGTAGCGCCGCCGGCGAACGAGAACTCATCCATGATGGGCGCGACGGTGATCGGATCGCTGAACTTCTTGCCACCGTCCTTCGACATCGAGATGCGCTGCACGAAGAAGCCGTCGATGGTGTCGGCCCAGGTAACGTAGACCGTGCCGTCCGGGCCGACCTTCACGTTCGCGCCCTGGCGAGGCGGAATTCCGGGGTAGACCGCCCGCGTCTCGGCGCTCAGCCCGACCGGCTTGCTCCACGTGGCGCCTCCATCCGAGGAGCGAGCCACGACCACCTGTACCTTGCTGTCCTCGTCTGCGCCTCGAGCGGCATCCTTGTACTGAGTCCAGGCGACGTAAAGGTTGTTGGCATGCGGGCTGCCCGGGTTCGTGTCGGCGGCGATGGCCGGCTTGTCGTCCGAGATGTTCTGCGAGTTACTGGCGACCTTGCTTACTGTCGGGTAGGTGCAGCCGCCGTCCGTCGACTTCGCCACGAAGATGTCCGCGGTGTCGAAGCGCAGCCGCTCCCCCGGGCCGATGAGCGGCAGGGCGATGGTGCTCAGGTACGCGTTGCCGGCGCCGTCGAACGTCTGCCATGCATCGCCGAAGGTGACCTTGCCGAAGGGGCTGAGGTCGATGTAGCCCTGGCACGGCCAGGTGTGGCCCCCGTCATGCGACGCATAGAAGCCCGTGCCCTGACCGTTGGGCGCCAGCTCGTCGTTCGAGGCTGCGATCAGGTTCAATGCGTTCGTCGGGTTCTGCGCGATAGTGGGCTGGTTCTGGCCGTTGTGCGGGAACGTAACGTTCGCGGTCTGGTTGACCTGGACGTTCGTGATTGCCGGCAGGCTGTCCGCCGTCCCTCCGGGCGCCGGCTTCAAGAGCAGCACCGCAACGGCCAGGGCGACCGTCACGCTGCCGATTCCGACCCGTCGCAGCATCATCTCCCACTCCTTTACGTAGCGAGTGCGCACGCCTCCGCCGCAGTATGCCGCGAATAGTGGCGTGAGAGTGCGCTACACGCGATATTTCCTCGATTGTTCTCGGCGTAACACGTCATGCCGGGGCGGGAGTACAGGGGTGGGTGTGAAGAGACGTTGGTTCGCTCGGATCCAGGCGCCGGCGCTGCGTGCGGGTGTGCTCGCATCGATGGTGTTGCTGTTCGGGGGTTGTGTCCGCGCCGAGATCGCCGTGCACGTCGATGACGACGGGTCGGGGACGGCCTCGGTGTTGTTCGGCTTCAAGAAGTCGCTGCTCGATTTGATGAGCTCGTTGGACGAGAGCGGGTCGGGTGCACCTTTCGACCCGGCCGACGTGTTCAGTGATGTTGACCGGGGTTCTCTGCCGGAGGGCACCAAGGTCGAGCCCTACGATGCGGATGGCTTCGTCGGCTCTCGCATTACGATGCCGTTCCGCGACGTGCAGGAACTGCCGGACCTGCTGAAGCGCGTCACAAGCGATGCCACCGTGCCCGGCGAGACGGCGCCTGCCGGCTCGGATGGGGGCTTCGAGCGGTTCGCGATAGCACGCACGGAGCAGGGGTGGCGCCTCGATGCCGTGGCAGCGCCTCTGGCGTCCGAGGGGGACGTGAGCGCGGACGACGAGTTCACGCAGCAGTTCCTGAAGGATGCTTCGTTCACGATCAAGGTCCGGCTGCCGGGCAAGGTGGGTGCGCACAACGCGGACGAAGTCCACGGCAATGAACTGACCTGGAAGCTGGACCTGCAGTCGACGCAGCCCCGAGAGCTGCGGGCGGAAACGAGTGGGTCGGGATCAGGATCCGGGCTGCCGTGGGTGCTTATCGGCGGCGGCGTCGTTGGCGCCCTGGCGCTCGGCGGCATCGGCTGGGACATCCGGCGGCGGAAAGAGCGGCACGAGGGTTAACAGTCGTCCGAGGGTCGGATACGAGAAAGGGAGCGGCGAACCGCTCCCCTTCTTGTATCCACCAGCATGGGGCCTTAGTTGGGCACCTGGATGCTGGCGCAGATGGCGTACGCGGTGGCTGGCCAGCCATAGCCGATCAGCCATCCCTGACGCCCCTCGCCCTGAATTGGCTTGTTGACGATGAAGCCACCGGCTCCACCCGGCCCGAACGCGAAGCGCTCGAAGCCGCCTCCGAGGACGTAGTCACCCGGCTCGCACCAGGCGATCGTCGTGCCGTCGGGCGCCGTGCTGTCGTTCGTGACGATGTACGGCGTCCCCATCATGCCGACGGGGCCGGTCGGGCCGGTCGGGCCTGCCGGTCCTGAGGGACCAGTGGGGCCATTCGCGCCAGTGGGTCCAGTCGGACCGGCGGGGCCGGAAGGTCCGGTCGCTCCGCTGGGGCCGGTGGGCCCGTCAACACCGGTCGGGCCGGTCGGTCCAGCGGGGCCAGACGGGCCGCTGGGGCCGGTCGGGCCGTCGATGCCAGTTGGTCCGGTCGGACCGGCGGGGCCGGAAGGTCCAGTCGCTCCGCTGGGGCCAGTGGGGCCATCAATACCAGTGGGTCCAGTCGGACCGGCGGGGCCGGAAGGTCCGGTCGCGCCGCTGGGGCCAGTGGGGCCATCAACACCGGTGGGGCCGGTCGGTCCAGCGGGGCCAGAAGCACCACTGGGGCCGGTCGCGCCGTTCGCACCCGTTGGTCCGGTGGGACCAGCTGGACCGGACGCGCCGATGGCACCCGTTGCACCGATTGCGCCTGAAGGCCCGGTCGGGCCGGTTGCTCCACTCGGACCGGCAGGCCCGGTGCTGAAGTCAGCCGCGACGTAGCCGGGGAAACAGCCGTTGTTCGGGCCGGTTGCGTTCGCCGTCGAGGCGAGGATCGGTAGACCCGGTGTCGTGGGCACACAGACGTGGACCTTTGTGGTGTCCCCGCCATGTGCGCTCACCATCGTCGCCCCGCCGATCACGGCGAGGATGGCGGCGACGGTGAGTACCGGTATCAGTCCTCTACGTTTCAGGTACTCGATTCGTTTGACCAAAAGGCGCCCTCCTTAGCGTGCGGTACCCTGCGGGCACCCGGCGAAATTATCGTGAGAGGCGGCCGGGCTGTCAAACATTTACCCAGTTATTCGGGAACGGGGTTCGTGCACGCTGGCAGGTCGCGGGGGCAGGACCGGCCCGCCTACAACCGTGCTCGCTGGAGGAGCCTGACCATTACTTCACGCAGGTGTCGCCAGGCCGGCCGCCGGACCGCGAAGCCCGCGAGCACAAGGATTCCCGCGAACTGGAGGAGATGCCGCTGCGTCGTGGGGCCGTATTCGACGACGACGCCATGGCGTCCGGGGGCCACCTCGATACCGACATAACTCGGCATCACCATCCGCGTGGCCACCGGCGCGCCATCGACGTACGCTCGCCAGCCCGGGTGGTACGTGGCCTTGAGCATGACGATGCCGCCATTCGGCGCGTCGACTACCGCCGCGTAGCGACCGTCCTCAACCGTCTCGGCCTCGATCGTCCCGAATATCGGCCGAGACGTCCCCTGCTGGCGACTCGGATACTGCGCCGCCGTCAGTGGGGCGGTCTCAGCCATTCCGTCAGGGACCGGCTGCCGGGGGAAGACCAGTGTGGGGTGCAGGCGGAGGCTCCCGGCCGCGCTCGCGAACCAGTTCGAGGCGGCGTAGTAGAAGGTCGTCTTGTCGGCGTAGAAGGCGCGGTCGGACGAAACGACATCGAAGTAGCCCGTCGTATCCACTCGGTAGAGGCGATGACGGCCGAACGAGCCCATGAGGTGGACGAAGTCGGGGAAGGTGCGCCCCTCGGGCGCAACGACGTAGCGGACATTGAACAGGTCGTACTGCTCGGGACGGCGCTCGTCGAAGAGCACCTGGATGTCGCCATTCAATGACCACGGGTGCCAGAGGAACCCCACGTTGTCGATGCCATGGGCCGTCAGGATGGCGTGCATCGGCACCGCCCCCACGCGGTACTGGCCACCCCACTGGGCGGCGAGTCCGGCGTAGACGCGCCCCGGAGGCGCGGACTTGAGGACGGCGATCAGCGCATCGAGGTCCTGCTGCTCAGAGTCGAACGCCGCGCTCGTCTGCTGCATGAACGTGCGGTTGTCGTGGAGGTAGTCCGCGCGCTCGAGGTAGACCGGCGCACAGGCGATCACGGCCAGGGCGGCAAGTCCGGCCATGTACCGACGATCCCCTCGCCGTTGCACCCAGCGCCAGGGGGCGGCGAGCCCGATGCCCGCGAGGAAGATGCCGGCGAGGTGCACTCCGGCGATCAGCCGGTGGAAGTAGAAGTCGGAACCCAGCGGGGTGGCGTCGAGCAATCCGCCCCAGGTCTTCGGGCCAAAGTAGAGCACGAGCCAGACGACGAAGAGCGCAGCGGCCGCGCGGTAGCGTTCCTCGCGGCGCCAGGACACGATGCACACGACCAGGCCCAGCGCGAGCAGCAGGGTGAGCACGGGCAGCCGGTTGTGGTCGAACAGCTCGCCCTGGAGGAGCCACTTCAGGATCTGTTCGGCGCCAAACGAGTCGTACTTGAACGTCGGATCCCAGACGCTGTGGTTGAGGTACTCACTCCCCAGTGCGAGCGGCACCAGGAAGTACGACGTGACGCCCACAGTGAGGGCGGCCAGCGCGAGAACACGCTGGCCGCGGGCTCGGAGTTCACGCCACGAGGGGGAGAGCGCGGCGAACACAACGAGCGAAGCGAACGCGACGTAGCCGAATGCGAGATGGCTGAGGACGGTCAGCGACAGGAGGATGACCGCCCAGAGGTAGCTGCCGCCTCCTCGAACCACTCGATACGACAGGGCGAGCGCGGGGGGGAGCAGCAGCATGCCCCAGAGCTGGGTGTACAGCCCGTAGCCTGCCCAGACGTAGCTGTTGAAGTCGAAGCCGAACAGCCCGTCGGTCGAGATCACGGACGAGACGACGGCGGCCAGTGCTGACTCGACGCGGTCGAACTCGAAACGCCGCATCGACCAGTAGATCGAAACGGGGAATGAGCACAGCAACAGGTAGTTCAGTGCGTGGAACAGTCCTTCGAGGGGAAGGAATGTGACCACGTGGAGGAAGGCCGGCACGAGGTAGGGCAGGTGCTGATAGTAGTGAAAGACCGGGTAGCCGAGCGCGATCTGGTTGAGCCAGGGGTCGGTCGGATCGTGCAGATTCGTCAGCGCCTCGTTGGCTCGCTGCAGGTTCAGCCAGTGAAAGACGTTGTCGTTGAGGTCCGGCGGGCGGCTGGTCAGCTCCGGGAGCAGGAACACGAGGTTGAACAGCACGGCCAACGTGACGAGCCCGAGGCAGACGGTACGTTCGGGGTCGGCGAGCAGCGTGCCGAGCTGAACCCTCGCGCGCTCCAGCGGAGGGGCGTCGGACTGAGGCGCCTCGAGGGCAATGTTCTCCCGCAAGCGGACCTTCTCGACTCGTAGGCGCCGCCCGAAGGCGCGAGCCGCGGACGATGATACGTGAGTCGGCGCGATGTGCGCCCCCCGATGCGCGTTGACTCGCCGTCGCGCTCAGCGTTGAATGGAGTTGCCCCGGGTTCCGGGGACGCCCCTCGGGCGGGGGTAGCTCAGTTGGTAGAGCACCTGCCTTCCAAGCAGGATGTCGCGGGTTCGAGACCCGTCCCCCGCTCCACCGCCCTTTGCTTCTCGCCTACGCTTCGCCCGACGCCAGCTCTGCCGGGTCTTCGTCTCGCCGCCGCTTCGGGAGGCTGAAGATGAGCACGGCTCCGAGGAGCGCGAGGAAGCTCACCACGGCGAGGATCGCGGTGCCGTCGCCTGGTTGGGTCTCGGCGGGGCCGACGACGAGGCCAAAGCCCGTACGTGGCGGTCGTGGGGTGGCGGCTGCCCCGGGAACCAGCGGCGGCGCCGGGCCCACATCTATGTACGTTGTCGGTGCGGGCGCCTGCGGCCGGGGCGCATCGACCGTGACGGCGTAGGTCGTCGCCTCCGAGGCGGGCTGCAGCAACACCACGAAGACGGGGCAGGTCATCGATGCTCCTGATGCGAGACGATATGTCAGCAGGGACGTGCTTGCGCGGGCGACCGATCCGGTAGATATACAGCGGTCGGCGACGCCGGCCTCGTCGGTCCCGCCGGCGACGATGTCCACTTTGCACGTCGAACGGCCGCAGAACACGCCAGCGGGTTGCTGGAGCGACCCGAGGTCGACCTCGATGGCGCTGGTGCCCGTGTTTGTGACGGTTGGGAAGAAGACACAGCCCGCGTACGGGAACGCGTTGCCTATGTTAAGGGTGAGTCGTCCTGCGGAGGCGCTGGCCGCGCACGTGACGAAGCGGCGCTGGGGTATGGGAGCGAGATCCGGGCCGCCGTAGCGGTACGTGCTCAGCGCGGCGGTCGGGCCGGCGGCGCCGAAGGAGATGACCTCGAAACCCTGGCCGCCGGCAGCGAGCTGACTGCCCGCTCGGAACGCGGACGCGTCAAGGCGCCCCGAGATGCTCCACGTCGCCTGCAGGCCCAGCGCCGAGGAGCCTCGAGAGCCTGCCAGGAGCGCGGCCAGGATGCCGATCGCGGTGAGTACGAACGCAACGAGCCCCCGCCGAGCAACGTCGGCTGGCATCAGGGCGTGAACGGTCCGCCCACGGTGGACAGCCCTGTCGTGGAGATCACGACGTTGCCTCCGCCGCCCGCGCGGTCAACGCGCAGGCACAGGGCGACCGTGCTCGCGGGGACCCCCGTCGTCGCCGTACCAGCGGTGAGGGGGACCACGACCGTGCCGACCGGAAATGCGGGTGAGGCAAGCGATGCGCCCGCGATGTAGTTTGTCGCACTCGCCGCGGGCGGGGTGCCGCACGCGGATGACGCTGGGGTGACGTACCAGAGTCGAACCTGCCCGGTCGTGACCGCCGTGCCAGTGATGCGGAGGTTGACGGTCCAGCTCTTGCGACTGTTGATCCGGGTCAGGCTGGCGGACTTGAGGGTGACGGACGCGTTGTTCCCCAACGAGGCGCTCCCGCCGTTGGGTGAGGGATTCGTGCCGACGAGTACGTTACTGGCGGGCGGGGTGGTGTTGTTCACCGTGCATGCGGTCGCGCCGGTGCTGCAGCGCAAGTACAACGTCTGGTTCTGAGCGGCCACGGAGATTGACGCGTCGATGGTCAGGTCCTGCGACCAGAGCGCGCTCACGGGCCGTATCGCCTGCCGGTACGCCAGTGCGACGACGGCGAACAAGAGTAGTCCGGCGATGGCGGCGACTGGATACAACCGGCGCAGGAGACGCCGCCGGGGTCGCATCAGCGGTGCGCTCTCAGCCATTCGGACAGCTTCAGCGGGAGCCATCCGACCTTTGGGACGCTGCCGAGCAGTTCGCCGCGGAGCTGCTGTTCTTCGACGGGGAGCAGGTCGTCGGTGTTGTTGGCGTCTCCCTTGGTGATGAACTGGCGACTCCCGGAGGGCGTCTGACGGATTTCGATCACGCGGTGAAGGATCTTGACGTGCGGTCCCAGCTCGTAGAGCACGATGTCGCCGACCTCGACGTTGTCGGCGCTGACCGGCCCGACGAGCACGACGTCGCCTCGGTTCAGCAAGGGCGACATGGAGCTGCTGGGGATGAATGCTGGCTGGAAGCCATAGAACCCGAACGTGAACCAGAAGATCGCGAGCGCGATCACGGCCGTGACGGTCCAACCCACGGACGGAGCCCCGAGTCTGGCGAACGGTCCGCCTCGAGTGGCGGTCACCGCTGACGCCTCGTCCGCTGTGAACACACTCTCGCTCATCCAGAGTGCGGTGGCCGGTCCGGCGACACCCGCGAGCGCGAGCAGAGGCCAATCCCCACCGGGGAGTGCGGGGGAGAGGTAGTGGAAGGCGACCAGGGGGGCAGTGACCAGGAGGCTGGCGCGCAGGCCGCCATAGAGCGCATAGATCCCCGCTACCAGACCGACGGCTGTGAGCGGAATGAACGTACCGCCCCAGAACTCCGCCTGAGCGGGGAACCCGTTTACCCCGAAGCTCTCGAGGGGCAGCCGCGCGATTACCACCAGGACGCTCGCGACGAGCAGCGCGAGAGTGAGGCTCGCGCTGCCGAGTGAACGGAGGAGCGCGAGGCGCGCGGCCTCGCCGGCCAGAAGCGGCGCGAACCCGAAGAACGAGTTGATGGCGAGCCATTCTGGGGAGTGGTCGAATGGGGAGCGGCCGAACCCGGCGAAAGCCCCCACCAGCAGCTGCACGACGACCAGGTACACGCCGACGATCGCGGCGAGTTGAAGCACCTGCGTGCGATCCGCCTGTTGCCCGAGTTCCAGCGGCGGGACCAGTCGGGCGGCAACCAGCGCGATCATCGCGGCCAGGAGCCATCCGGCGCCTGCCAGGCCGTACGGGCCCCACAGCGCTGTGACCTGTCCCGGGATCACCTCGAAGGCGAACGCATTCCCGCCAGCCAGCGCTGCCACGGCCAGCAGAGCCACGAGCACGCCTCGGGCCGGGAATGGCCGGGGTTGGTGGGAAGCCGTGGCCCTCAGGTCGACGCTCGCCTGGCTCACGGGCGCAGCACTCCGCAGGAGGCGTAGACGCTTTCGTTCCACTGCTGGACGCGGTACGTGACCTTCACGCTCCAGCTCTGGGAGGCGGCTGGTGCGTCGGTGAAGGTGATCGTGAATGCTCCCGTGAGCGTCGATGGGGTGGCGGGCGACTGGTGCACCTGGCATCCGCGCGTGTCAGGGATGCTCAGGTCGAAGTAGGTGCCGGTGTACGCGCAGGATGCTCCGAGGGTGCAGGTGGCGCTCGAGGTGCCGCCGCCGGGAGCGGTGACCACGACCGTGAGCGTCTCGACATGCCAGGCAACGGGTGCGGTGTTGGTTATGGTGTAGTTGCAGCTCAGCGCGTAGCCGGCGTACGCGCCGGGCAGGGTGAGCTGCCAGCCGTATGTGCCGTTGGCCGCTGATGTCGGCGCAACGTTGTTGTTGGGGTCTGTCTCGCTCAGTGAGGAGCAGGAGACGCTCGCGTCGAGCGAGGTTGTTGCGACGCTGGCAGACGCCGTAAGGCCCTCGTACCAGGTGGTGCCCGCCGCACCCAGCAGCGCCGTGGCGAGGAGCGCCACAATCATGAGCGCTCCAAGCATCCGGCGGTTCACATACATCGACTGCTCCGAGGAGTGAGGCGGGGCCGCCGGATTGCGGCATCCGGCAGCCCCGCCACGTCAGGAGGAGCGAGCTAAGGTGCGGGCTCGTTGAACTGGTGCGCCTTGATCGTCGCGGTGATCGTGAACGAGGTGTTCTCGGCCACGGTCGCGCTCGATGCGTTCAGTTCCTGCAGGTAGATCAGGAACGTGCAGAACAGGTGCTCGCCGGGATGCAGCTGAATGGGATTTGTCCCATCCGTAATGACGGCCGGCACGGTCGCGGAGGTCTGACTCAGTGCCGCCGCGATTTGAGCGCAGGCTCCGGTCGCCGTCGGTGCGAGCACTTTGACGGCGCCATTGCTGTTGTTTGACTCAGCCGTGAGGGAGAAATGCGCCGGGACGTAGTTGCCGGTGGGCACATCGATATCCAGAGCGAATTTGCAGCCGGCGAACGGATACAGACCAGTCATCGTCAGCGTCAGGGTGTTGTTGTTGCCTGTATTGCCGTTGGCACCGGCAGCGTTGTTACCGATGACGGGATTGGAGCAGGTCTGGCTGTACTTGGTGTCGGGCACCGTGGACGGGCTGTCGCCCTGATCCGTGAAGTCCGCCCAGGCCAGCGTTGGGTTGGTCGTCGTCGCGGCCGTGGTGAGGATGGCGACGGTGTCGCGGGTGGCCGCGGTACACGTCTGGTTGTTGGTCGTGTTCGTGCCCGCGCCATCAGGCGCTGTGCCGACGCCGGTCTGGCATGACCAGTCGACGTCGAACTGGGCCGTCGAGACGTTCGCGGTGAGGCTCAGATCCTCGTACCACAGTGTATAGGCCGCGGCGATGAGACCGAGGGCGGCGATCCCCACGATCATCAGTACGCCGACGTGCCGGAACGGTCGCCGCATTTGTACACCTCCGAGCGTGCATTGAGGTCAAGACCAACGACACGGAACGTCCGTCCGTACGCGTCTGCTGAGACGGCAGACCGTGGGATTGGACATTCAGAACCAGTAGAGGTTTGCGCTCGGCCTCAGACAACGCGTGGCGGGGGTTCCATGCCTAGAACTCGGTAGGAAACTACCGGTTCTTAGCTACTCGGATGCTCGCGATCTCAGTCCGGATCGACCGCCAGCAGACCGTCTCGCTGCGCCTGCATTGCCGCCTGGGTGCGCGATTGAACGCCCATTTTGGCCAAAATGTGCGCCACATGCTTGTTCACCGTGTACGTGCTTAACACGAGGCGTTCAGCAATTGCTTTATCGGCGAGGCCAGCCGCGACGAGGTTGAGCACGGTCAACTCGCGAAACGTCAGCTGGTATGGATTGCGGCGCAGGAGCTGGCGCTCCACGAGGCCTTCGAGCTCCTCGACCTCGCGGCGGCGATCAGTCTCCAGCTGCTCGCGGCGCTGCGTTGTGTAGTCGCGGACGATGCCAAAGGCGACGGACTCGGTCGCGCGAATTACGCGGGCTTCGTAGTCACGCGCTTCGTCGGCGACTTCGAGCTGGTATGCGACGACCTGAATTACGCCAGTGTCGAACGCCACGGCGATGGCGTCGGCCAGCCGGTCGCCGACCGGGGAGGGCAGGACATCAGTCACTCGACGTCCGAGGAACTCCGCCGGAGGCAGGTACGGGTCGAAGTCGCGCGCGGGCCGGAAGCTGAGGATCCGCGCGTCGCTGTCGACTTCGAACATCAGGTCCGGAATCGCATCGAGCAGCGCGTTGTCGTGGCGTCCGAACGACGGCAGCTCCGCTGCGCCCCCGACGGGCCAGCCCGTCGATGCGGCTGCCGCGTCCGAGGCAACCCCGCCGTGCTCCTCGGCGTCGTCGGTAGCGCTCACGTCGTGATGCACGAGGATCGCGCCATTTCCGAGGCCGAGGCCGGAAGCGGTCAACTCGAACGACCGGCGCCACTCGGATGTGCGGCAGGAGTAGCGAGCAGAGGCCCGCGCTTGTTCACCGTTCAGTACGGACTCGATGGCGGCCAGGGATTGAGCTGCTTCGGCGCTCCCCTGGGCCGCCACCCGGCGGCACTCGTCGAGGTAGTGTGTCCCCACACCCTGGCAGACCTCGTCGGAAGCGCCGGCGCTACGGGCGAAGTCAGTCCAGGCCTCGTTTACCCACACGATCACGCCATCGCGGTCGATGACCGCGATCTGGTCGGGAAGGGCGTCGACAGTCGTCGGGTCGAGTGCCTGGGCGCCGGCTCTCTTTCGGACGGGTGGCGTCATGCGGATGAGCAGTCTCAGGTTGGCGCGTCTCCCCCCACGGGGACGCTGGGTCTGGTTCCTCTTCCTGTCGCTTACAAGGTCCGCTCGTAATCAAGGCGCCCCGTCGGACGTAAGTCGGCATTCGCGATGAGCGACGATTGTGCGTCAAACATGCGCAATTGTCACGCTTTTGCAACGCGCGAGGGCGGTAAAGGCGTTGCGCACAGCTCGATTGCTCCGTTCGGGGAACAACGAAGGAGGCGGGATCCGCGCCGCCTCCTTCGTTGACTGGGCGAGAGCCAAACAGACTAGCCGCGCGGCAGCCCCAGGCCGCGCGTGGCGATGATGTTGCGCTGGATCTCGCTCGAGCCGCCTGCGATCGTCGAGGGGATCGTGCGGATGTAGGCGCGGGTGTGGCGGGCGCGCAGCGGGGTGTACTCGTCGTCCGGTGACCAGATGTTGGCGTAGAGGCCGTAGGTCTTCATGCCGGTGCGCGCAATGCGCTGGCTGAGTTCCGAGGAGTACATCTTCCCCATTGAGGCCTCGTAGTTGGGGATGAGGCCTCGCGCCTGCATCGAGGCGATGCGCAGCGAGAGGTTGTAGCCGACCTCGGTCTCGATGACGCGGTCGGTGATGTCGTTGCGGACGAGGGCGCGGCGGGCGAGCGGGTCGCTCTTGGCGCGCTCGGCCAGCTCGCCCATCGTGCGGCGCTGCTCGGTGGCCCCCGCGATGCCGGCCCGCTCGAAGTCGAGGAGCGTCATGCCGACGTACCAGCCGCGGTTCACCTCCCCGACGATCTGGTCCGCGGGGATGCGCACGTCCTCGTAGAAGGTCTCGTTGGTCGCGTGCCGCCAGCCGGCGCTGATGATCGGGCGCACGGTGAGGCCGGGTACTTCCATGCTCGTGAAGAGGAACGAGATGCCTCGATGCTTCGGGGCGTCCGGGTCGGTGCGCACGAGCATGAAGATCCAGTTCGACTTGTGGGCGTTCGAGGTCCAGAGCTTCTGGCCGTTGACGACCCACTCGTCGCCCTCGCGAACGGCGCGCGTCTGCAATGAGGCAAGGTCGGAACCCGCGCCGGGCTCCGAGTAGCCCTGCGCCCAGAGGTACTCCCCGGTCAGGGTCGGAGGCAGGAACTTCTTCTTCTGTTCCTCGGTGCCGTGCACGAGGAGGGTGGGGCCGAACTGGCCGACGCCATTCACGCCGCCGACCTCGGGCGCATGGGCGAGGGCGAGCTCCTGCTTGAAGATGAACTGCTCGATCGTGGAGAGCCCGCCGCCGCCGTACTCCTTCGGCCAATGGGGCGCACTCCAGCCGCGCTCAGCGAGCGCATCGATCCACTCGCGCGCGGCCGCCTTCGCATCGTCGGTCCCGAGGAACATGTCGTGCTGCCAGTCGGTCTCGGGGTCGTCGTCCTCCTTCGGCCGCCGGTAGAACTCCGGCAGCCGCTGCTGGATGAACGAACGCACGTCCTGCCGGAACGCCGCCTGCTCGGCGCTGTCTTCCCAGTCCATCGTCGCCTCCTCCTCGCCGTGTCGTCGCGAGGATTATAGGCGTGGTCGGGCCTCGTGCAGTTACAGGATCGACGGCAGGCCCTCGCGCTCCTTGCGCCACGCGAGGAGGTCCGCGATGCCCTTTCCGGCGCGAGTCACGGTCGGCACGATGGCGATGCGCTTCTGGTGCGCGAACTGGGTGACGCGGCGCACGCGCCGCTCGTCCTGCACCATGACGATGGGCACGCCAGTGCGCTCCTGGATGCGCGAGAACTCCTCGATCGCCGCGCGGAAGTGACGGTCCTCTTCATCGCGGCTGGTGTCGCTGCCGGGCCGCCAGGGGCCGCCGACGGTCGTGAGAATGACGTCAGTCGAGTGCGAGTTCGCAATCACTTCGAAGAGGCGGCGCGTGAGGTCAGGCTCGCTCACGAAGTCGAGTGGGTGATCGCGGCCGAAGGTGACGTCGACCGGGTTGCGGACGCTCGTGCCCGCGACCGGCACAAACTCGCGCAGTTCGGCCTGCACCTCCTCGGGCAGCGGCGGCAGTGTGAGGCCAACCAGCGCGAGCTGATCCGAGGAGAGCACGGCAAAGCCGCCGCCGGCGCCGATCAGCGCCACGTTCGGGCCTTTCACGTCGCGCACTGAGGTCGTGACCATCGTCGCAAGGTCGAGCAGCTCGTCCATGCTCTCGGCGCGCCAGGCGCCGGCTTGCCGGCACATGGCGTCGAAGATCTCGATGGAGCCCGCCAGCGAGCCGGTGTGCGAGTGCGCTGCGCGCGCGCCGTCGGAGGTGATGCCACCTTTGAGGATGATGGTCGGCTTCGCGACAGCCACCTGCTTGAGCCGTTCGAAGAACCGGCGGGCGTCCTGGACGCCCTCCATGTAGCCGACGACGTATTCCGACTGCGGGTCGGCGAGGGCGTAGTCGAGCAACTCGTGCGCTCGCACGTCGGCGCCGTTGCCGAACGAGACGCCCTTTGAGAAGCGGAGGCCACGTTCGCCGAGGCTGCGCAGGATGGTGTTCGCATTGGCGCCGGACTGCGACAGCATGAACACGTTGCCGGGGTCCTCCGGCAGCATCGGCATGAACGAGAGGCCGACGCCGGGGACGTAGAGGCCCATGCAGTTGGGGCCGATGAAGCGGACGCCCGCGGCCTTCACCTTCTCGATGATCTCGCGCTCGGCCTCGATCAGCTCGGGCTCGCCGGTCTCGGCAAGGCCGGCCGTGAACGAGTGGATCGAACGCACGCCTTTCTCGATGCACTGGTCGACCAGCTCGGCGAGCCCGGCCGCCGGGATCTGAGAAATCACGTGGTCGACGGGGTCCGGGCACTCGAGGACGCTCGGGTAGCACTTGATGCCGAGCACCTCTTCCATCTTCGGGTTGACCGGGTAGAGGTACTCCTTCGGGTAGCCCTGCATGACGAGGGCGTTCAGGAAGATGCCCCCCATGCGTCCCTCGGGGTCCGCGCGCGAGGAAACCCCGACGACGGCGACGCCGCGTGGGTGAAAGATCGGGTCGAGGGGATGGGAGCTGCGGGGAAGCGAGTCTGAGGCGCCGGCTTCTGAAGAAGGGGTCTCGGTGGTGATGGCCGGCTCCGTTTCACTCATCGGGGTCGACGCAGGTCGATACCCGTGGCGTTCTCACGCAGTCTAGCTACTAAAACAAATGACCGCACCGGCCTCGGAGTGCCGGTGGGCCGAGGAGCGAGGCGGCGGCGAGCCGCCTCGCTCACGGTGCGTCGAGGGTTAGCCGCGCGGGAGGCCGAGGCCGCGCGTGGCGATGATGTTGCGCTGAATCTCGCTCGAGCCACCGGCGATGGTGCCGACCACCGAGCTGACGTAGGTCTGAGTGTGGCGGGCGTGCAGCGGCGACAGGTCCTCAGTGCCTGACCACAGGTTGCCGTACAGGCCGAAGACCTTGGTGCCGGTGCGCGAGAGCCGCTGTGAGAGCTCCGAGGAATACATCTTGCCCATCGAAGCCTCGTAGTTCGGGACGAGGCCGTTCGCCTGCATCGAGGCGATGCGGAGCGACAGGTTGTTGTTCACCTCGATCTCGACGGCGCGGTCGGCCACCTCGCGGCGAAGGAGCTCGATGCGGTTCGGGGTGCCGTTCGTGTCGTGGACGTGGTCGATCATCTCCTCGAGCGCCTTGCGCTGGTGGATAGCGCCGGCGATGGAGGAGCGCTCGAAGTCGAGGAGGGTCATGCCGACATACCAACCGCGGTTTTCCTCGCCCACGACCTGGTTCACCGGGACGCGGACGTCCTCGTAGAACGTCTCGTTGGTGGCGTGCTGCCAGCCCATCGAGATGATCGGGCGCACCTGGATGCCGGGGGTCTTCATGTCCACCATCAGGAATGTGATCCCGCGGTGCTTCGGCGCATCGGGGTCGGTGCGCACGAGCATGAAGATCCAGTTCGACTTGTGGCCGGCCGACGTCCAGAGCTTCTGGCCGTTGATGACGTACTCGTCGCCGTCCTTGACGGCGCGGCACTGGAGCGAGGCGAGGTCCGAGCCCGCGCCGGGCTCCGAGTAGCCCTGGGCCCACAGGTACTCACCGGACAGCGTCGGCGGAAGGAAGCGCTTTTTCTGCTCCTCGGTACCGTGGACGAGGAGCGTAGGGCCGAGCATCGGGATGCCGTTGCCGCCGCCGACCTCGGGCGCGTCCGCCTCGGCAAACTCCTGCTTCATGACGAACTGCTCGAGGGTGGTCAGGCCGCCCCCGCCATACTCGCTCGGCCAGCCGGGGGCGGCCCACCCGCGCTCGGCGAGGGCGCCGGCCCACTCCTTCGCGGCCGCCTGCGCCTCGTCGCTGCCGTGGACCATGTCCCACTGCCAGTCGTTCTCGGGCGCCTCGAGCTTCGCGAGGCGGTGCTCCTCGGTACGGTAGTAATCGGGCAGCCGCTCCTGGATGTAGGCGCGCACCCGCTCACGGAACGATGCCTGCTCCGGAGAGTCTTTCCAGTCCATCTACTCACTCCCTTCGACGCCGGCTGGGCCGGCGCGTTGCGCCTCGTGGCCGACCGGGCGAGCGCCCGGCGACGGACGTAGTATCGCCTCGCTCGCCTCTTCGAGGCAGATCGCTACAGGTTGTGCTCCGCCACGACGTCGCCGTCGTACAGAATCGAGCCGTTGAGCTTGGTCGGCGGTTGCTCGCAGATCCAGACGGCGGCCTTGCCCATGTTGTCGGCCGACTCGAACTCCTGAATCGGGTTTTGCGGGTCGTTCTGGAAGAACATGAGGCCCGGTGTCTTCACGCCGCCCTGGGGGGCGAGCACGTTCACCGAGATGCCGTCCTTCTGCAGCAGCCGGCCCTGCGACTGCGAGAAGTGCTCGATGAACGACTTCTCCGGTCCGTAAAAGATGTCGACGGGCGGCGGCGCGTCCTCGTAGGGGCCGGGGCCAGGGAAAATCGCGCCCCGCGAAGAGAGATTGATGATGCGCCCGCCACCGCCGGCCTTCATGTGCGGCACGGCGGCCTTCATCGTGAGGATGTAGCCGCGGACGTTGACCTCCCACGCGAGGTTGATGTGCCTCGGCTGCACCGCGTAGAGGTCGCCGGGCACGAAGATGGCCGCGTTGTTGACAAGGATGTCGATGCGGCCCCACTCATCGACGACGCGCTGGACGGCCGCCTCGATGCTCTCGGGGTCGCGCATGTTGAGGACGACCGGGATCGCCGTGCCGCCGGCGTCACGGATCTCCTGCACCACTGAGTGAATCGTGCCGGGAAGGCGGGGGTCGCTCGCCTCCTCTGTCCGCGCGGCTACGCCGACCCTGGCGCCCGCCTTCGCGAGGTGCTTCGCGATGTCCGCGCCGATGCCGCGGCTCGCGCCGGCGACCAGCGCTACCTGTCCGTCCAGTGACATGCGTCCCTCCTCGATGTTCCTCGTCGCGTCGTTGACGTCTGTGTGCGCTGTTCAGCTAGCACCCACGAGGGAAGCGCGTCAAGCGGCGCGAGGGTCAGGCATCGCCGGCGGCGGGCGCAGCGACGGGTTCCTCGACCGGTGGCCCGGCGACCCGAGGCGAGCGTGACAGCTCGGGGATGGCCCGCAGGGCGAACAGACTCAGCAGCAGCACGGCCGCCAGGACGGTGTAGGCGATGTCGAGACCGTCGCCGATGTTCTCGGCACGCGACGCGATCAGGACCACGAAGGCGATGCCGATCGTGCCGCCGAGGTTCATGAACATGCCGCGCAGTCCGGCGATGGACGCGATGCGCTCCGGGGCGAGGTCAATGCCCGCGTTGTTCATCGACGGGTTGGCGATGCCGAAGAAGACCCCCGCGCTGCCGACGACGATCAGGAGCCAGGTGTAATTGGGGATCGTGATGCCCGCGAACGTGGGGTCGTGGAGCCCTCGTCCGAGGATCACGAGGGTGACCACGAGCCCGAGCATGCCGACCAGCATGGGCTTGCGGAATCCGGTCCGTGGCAGGAAGTAGGCGGCGACCGACGAAGAAATAACCATGACGGCGGCGCGCGGGGAGAGCAGCGTGCCGCTCGAGGCGACCGAGAAGCCGTAGGCGTTCTGGGCGTAGAGCGGAATCGTCGAGGCGACGCCGATCCAGCTCATGCCGAAGCTGAATGACAGGATGTTCAACGAGGCGAACTCACGCCTCGATAGCAGGTCGAGGTCGATGATGGGCGACGCCGTGCGGCGCTCGTGGCGGACCAGGATCGCGAGGGCGGCCACGGAGATCGCGAGAGAGGCGCCCACGAGGACCGGGTCGGGCGACCCCTGGCGTCGCCCGAGTTCGGTCAACGCGAAGATGAGGGAGGTCACGGCCAGAGCGAGCAGGCCCATCCCGAGTGAGTCGATACGCCCACTCTGCGGCCGGCGACCGGCATCGGGCAGCATCAGGAATGCAACGACCGCGACGGCGAGGCCCAACGGGACGTTGAAGCCAAACGTCCAACGCCAGCCGAAATGGTCGACGATGAGGCCACCGACGACCGGGCCGAGCACGGCGCCGAATGGCATCAATGACGAGTAATAACCGATCGCGCGCATGCGGCCGCCGCCGTAAACGTGGCCGATGAGGCTGGTGCCGGCCGGCTGCAGTCCACCTCCGACGGCTCCCTGCAACGCCCTCGCCGCGATCAGGAGGTAGACGTTGGGGGCGACCGCGCAGGCGAGCGACGCGAGCCCGAAGAGCCCGAATCCGATGGCGAACACGTTCTTGGCGCCCACGCGCTCTGAGATGCGGCCCACGACCGGCATCGCGATCACCTGGCCGATCATGAACATGGTCAGCACCCAGCCGCTCCAGCGCAGGGGTGCGTTCAGGTCGGTGGTGAGCCGCCCAATGGAAACGGACACCATGCCGAACTGCATGATGTAGGCCAGCATCGAGGCGGAGAGGAGGGCGAAGACGACGTGGCGGCCGGGGAGCGGCTGTTCGTTGAGGTGATGCGCCTGACGGGACGCGGCCATGTCATCGCTTTCCACGCGCTGGAGGGCGCGATGCGGGGCACCTCGACGGGCACGAACGATACTTCAGCCTAACTGAACGATACCGCAGGCGACCAGATCGGATCCGCCGATGACCACATTCGTCGTATGGAGATCAGGCCGTGGCGGGCTGTACCACCATGTCGCGCCTCGGATTGCGGGGCAGGTTGACCAGGATCGCCGCCACGACGCCGAGGACGGCGACGGCGAGCAGCGCGCCGTTGTAGTCGCCGGCGACGTCGAAATAGAAGGACACTAAGAGCGGGCCGCCGGCTGAGACCAGCAGCGAGAACGGCAGCCCGGCGCTGCGCACGGCGCCCAGGTAGCGGCGGCCGAAGAAGGTCGCCCAGACGACCTCCTGCAGCGGGATCATGCCGCCCCAGCCGAAGCCGAGCAGCAGCCAGGAGGCGTACACGATCGCCGTCGCGTGCGCGTTCACGCTCAGCACGATGCCGAGGATCGCCACGGCGTTGAGTACGAACCCGATCGCGGCCAGCCGGTTCGCCGGCGCCTTGTCGACGAGGTAGCCCCAGAAGGGCTTGGTGAGCATCGACGGGATCGAGGTGAGCACGATCATGAAGGAGGCGACGCCACGGCTGTATCCGGCGTCGGTCATGAAGGGGATGCCCTGGATCACCGGCACGATGATCGCGAGCCCGCCGAAGCCGAACGCGAAGACGGTCAGGTAGAACGCCGGCGTCGCGATGGCCTGGCGCCGGGTCAGCGACGTCGCGAACTCCGTCTGCGCGACCGCCCCGGCGCCGCGGGCCACGTCTGCTGAACTGCGGCCGTCCGGGTGGAGGCCGTAGTCCTCGGGGGCCCGGCGCATGAGCATCGCGACCGGGTAGAGCAGGACCGCCGAGGCGACGGCGAGCGCCGCCCAGGCGCCTCGCCAGCCCCAGGCGCTGACAGCTGCGGTGGTCGCGGGCGGATAGATGATGCCGGCAAAGGACACGCCCATCGAGGCGATGGCGATGGCGCGCCCGCGCCGTTCGACGAACCACTTCGACAGGGTGACGTTGACGACGAGGTTGCCGGCCATCGCGCCACCGGCGGTCACGAGCAGACCGTTGAGCAAGATCCACTGCCAGAGCGCGTGAATTTGCGTGTGTCCCAGCAGGGCCAGGACCAGCACCGTGGCGCCGACCAGCATCGGACGGCGCCCACCGTGTCGGTCCACGTAGGCGCCGATGAAGAAGCCGGCGAACGCGAGGACGAACTGCCCGAGGGTGAGGGCGAGCGTGAACTCGGCCCGGTTCCAGCCGAACTCGTCGGTCATCGGCTTGAGGAAGACGCCGGGGACGTAGTTCATTGAGCCGACGGTCGCGAACTGGCCGACGGCGGCCGCGAAGATCAGCCAGTAGCCGTAGTAGAACCGCGGGCCACGCGCCTCGGCGGCGTCCGAGGTGCGTGCGGGCGGGGCGATCGTCTGTTCTTCCACGTGCGTCCTTCGCCGGGAGTACGAACCCCTGTGGCTGATGTGCGCTGTTTGATCGGGCGACGCGAATTATGACCCGGCTCGCGCTCAGGCGCGCGACGGTGTGTGTGGCCCGTCAGACCTCGAGCGTGAGCGGTGTGTCCGGGCGGTTCGCCCACTCGTTCATCGAGCCATCGTAGTTGCGGGCCGTGCCATTCCCGAGCAGCCGCAGCACGAAGGCGCCGAAGGCCGCGCGGATACCGAGTTCGCAGTAGGTGACGGTCGGCGCCGTCGGGTCGATGCCGGCTTCCAGCAGCAGCGCCTCGATCTCCTCGCGCGGCCGGAAGCGACGTGCGGGCGGGCCCTGCATCAGGCCGCGCCACTCGAGGTGCTTCGCGCCCGGCACATGGCCGCCGCGCTGGTTCCCGCGCAGCTCCTCGCCGGTCCATTCGCCGTCGCTGCGCAGGTCCCACAACTGCGGTGCCGCGGGGCCGTCTACGGCCGCCTTGAGGTCATCGACGAGGCATACGGCAGCCTCCTGCGGCCTGGCGGCGAACGTGCCGTGCGCCGGCCTCGGGACCTGCGAAGTGAGCGGACGACCCTCGGCCAGCCAGGCGTTGAATCCTCCGTCGACGACACGGAGGTCGCGATGACCGTAGTAGTCGAATACCCACCAGACGCGAGCGGCATGCAGCGAGGCGTTGTCGTCGTAGATGACGACCGGGGTGTCGTTCGAGACGCCGAGCGAGGCCGCCAGCTCCTCGAACTCCGCGGGCGGCATCACGTGGTTGCGATCATCGCGCGCTTTGAGATACGGGTGCGGGACGCCGACCGCGCCCGGAATGTGCGCCCGCCGGTATGCCACCGCCTCCCCGGCGTCGATGAGTACGAAGTCGCGCCCGGCGCCCTCGAGGTGCTCGCTGAGCCAGTCGGTGGAGACGAGCAGGTCCCAGCTCTCGGCCATCGCGGACTCCTCGTCAGGCTGTTTCGGCGGCGGCGCGCGCCACCGCGTGGAAGGACCGGTCGAGGGAGGCGTCGCGGTCGCCGCCCACCACGAGCGGCATCGCCAGGACCTCGCCCATGCCATCGGCGAGCAGTTGCTTAATGCGCTCGACCACGCGGTCTTCGTTCCCCCACACCACGAGCGCGTCGATCAGGTCGTCACCGACCTCGCCCATCTCCTGGGGGACACCGGCCTGCTCATACATCGCGCGGTAGAAGGGGATGTTGCTGTAGTTCGAGATCTGGCGCGCGGCGGCCGCCTTGACCGCCTCGCGATCCTCGGTGATCGCGATGGGGGTGTGGGCGATCAGCGGCGGGACCGGGCGGCCTGCCGCATCGGCTCCGCGACGGAGCGCCGGCAGGCCCTGCTCAATGAGGTAGCCGGCCGGGCACTGCCAGGAGATGGCACCGTCGGCCAGTTCGCCGCACGCCTCGAACGATCCGGGGCGGAGCGCTGAGGCGAGGAGCGGGGTCTGCACCGGCTGTGCCAGGCGCGCCTCGATGGTCACGTGCTCACCTTTGAAGCTCACGGAGCCCTCGTGGAGGAGGGCGCGCAGCGTGATCAGGTACTCCTTCAGCTCGGTGAGCGGCTTGCGCCACTCGACGCCGAAGGCACGCATCGCGGGCTCGTGACTCGGGCCGATGCCGAGGCGGAAGCGGCCCGGCGCCAGCGATTCGATCGTGATCGTCTGCTGCGCCAGCACGACGGGGTGGCGCAGCCACGTCGGCACGATGCAGGACCCCATGACGATGCGATCGGTGACGGTCGCGGCGCCGGCGAACACCGTGAGCGCGTCCGGCGCGGTGCCGCCCGTCGTCATCCAGGCGTTGGGGATGCCGAGGTCTTCCGCGGCGCGGATGCGCTGCACCGCCTCGGCGGCGTTGAACGCATTGATGAGGATGCCGACTCGTCCGGCCATGCTGTCGTCCTGTCTCCTCGTCCGGTGCTAACCCGCGTAGGCGTCACGCGCCGCGTGGGCGCACTCGCCATCCTGTTCGTCGGTGGCGCCACTGCAGCCGATGCCGGCGATCACGACATCGTTCTCGCGCAGGGTCGTAACACTGCCCATCGCCATGACCGCGCGGCCCTGCAGGTTCGAGAGCGCCGAGAGCACCGCCGGCTGCATCTGCTGCAGGTCGGGACCATCCCGACGCAGCAGCGCCCCGGTGAACGCCTTCGCCTGCGACACCTCGACGGAGATCCAGTGCGCGCCTTCCATACGCCCGAAGGCGAACAGGCGGCCGTCGGCGTCGACGATGGCCGTGGAGACGGCGACGCCGAGCTCCCGCGCTCTGTCCTGGCTCGCGCGGATCATCCGCTGGGCGACGTCGGGGGTCAGGGGCATACGAGGCTCCTCGGGCGTGCTTCGGGGTGGTGGCGGCCCAGTTATATCACCTCGCCGCCCCGGCGCGGTCTTCGTCGCGCGGCCGCGGCGGCGCTGCGAGGCGGGACTACAGCCGTTATGATGTCGCGCACACTGCGGGACGCGATGTGGAGGCGGCATGGCCGGGGGAGCACTCGAGGGCATCGTCGTGCTCGACCTGACGCAGGGGGTCGCCGGGCCGTACGCGACGAAGTACTTCTCCGACTACGGCGCCGAGGTGATCAAGGTGGAGCGGCCCGGCGAGGGCGATCCTGCGCGGCGTCTGGGCCCGTTTCCGGGTGACGAGCCGCACCTCGAGCGCAGCGGGATGTTCCTGCATCTCAACACCGGCAAGCGCAGCGTCTCACTCAACCTCGAAACCGCGAGCGGGCAACGCATCCTGCGTCAGCTGGCGGCGCAGGCCGACATCGTGTTCGAGAGCTTCCGGCCCGGCACGATAGCGCGACTCGGCCTCGATGAGGCGACCCTCGCCGAGGTGAACCCGCAGGCGGCCCTCGTGCAGCTCTCGAACTACGGGCAGACCGGGCCGTACCGCGACTTCGAGGCGGACGACTTCCTCGCGTACGCCTCCGGAGGCGTATTTCGGGTCACCGGGGATCCGGAGCGCCCGCCGATCCGGCTCGGGCTCTACACGCCGCTATTT
>JAIBBD010000088.1 GCA_019694855.1 Dehalococcoidia bacterium | reverse complement strand
TGGCCTCGACGACTTTCCAGGAGATGCCTGACTGGAAGACGGCCTTGCTCATGACGTCGAGGTAGTCGGCGAGGGTCTTCGGTCTGATCTGGGTGGGGGCGTGGGGCTCGGAGGGGGGCATGGCGGGCTCCTCGGACGTGGTCGCTGACGACGTGGAGTATTGCAGGCGTTGTGGGGAGATCAAGGGACAGGGGGTGCGAGGAGCGGGTGCAGCGGGATGGCTCGTTACCCCCCGGAGGTCGACAGGACGACCGCAGCTACGACGACGATTGCGAGCGTCACGACAAGTTCCCGCAGGAAGTACGGAAGTCCCTCAAAGCGGTCGGACCGCTCCTCGAACACGCGCCCACCATCGAGGTGCAGGAGTACGGAGTCGTCCCGCTTCGAAACGTACCAGCCGAGGTAGAGGACGCCGAGCAGGAGGAACGTGCTGACGTGGAACCGCTTTGGCCGAGTCAGTGGGACGAACTCCGCCGTCCGGCCGCGCACCTCGAAGCCCTGCCGGACCTAGCGAGCGACCTCACGGTCGAGGGCGGTCGGTGGAGCGTGGGCGGACACTGGCGCTTTCGACCTCGGTGATCCTCGTGGGGAGCGTATCACGATCGTGAGTGTTCGCCCGGCGTGAGCCCCACCGACGGCGGCCTCCGAGGGATTGCCAGAGGCGGCGTTCGGCGTCCGTCTGATATTCGCAGAGGGTGCGGGAGCCGGAGGTTCCGGCGCGGTGCCCTCGACAGTACTCCGGAGAATGATGGCGCTGAGAACTACTCCCTCGGGACGCCGGGGGCGGGGTGGGTCTGGCAGAGCTGCGCGACTTCGGCGGCGACGCGGCGGGCTACCTCGGGGTCTTCGGGGGCGTCGAGGACCTGGACGATGAGGGCGCCGACCTGGCGCATTTCCTGGGGGCCGAGGCCGCGCGAGGTGAGCGCGGGGGTGCCGATGCGGATGCCGGAGGCAACCGCGGGGGGCAGGGTGTCGTAGGGGATGGCGTTCTTGTTGACGATGATGCCGCAGCGGGCGAGGGCGTCTTCGGCGCGCTGGCCGTCGAGGCCCTTCGTGGTGACGTCGACGAGCAAGAGGTGGTTGTCGGTGCCGCCGCTGACGAGGCGGAGCCCGGCGTCGTTGAGGGTGGCGGCGAGGGCCTGAGCGTTCTCGACGATCTGGCGCGAGTAGGCCTTGAATTCCTCGGTAGCGGCTTCGAGGAAGCTGACGGCCTTGCCGGCGACGACGTGCATGAGCGGGCCGCCCTGTGCGCCGGGGAAGACGCCGCGGTCGATACGGCGGGCGAAGGCCTCATCGCAGAGGATCATGCCGCCTCGAGGGCCGCGCAGGGTCTTGTGGGTGCTCGAGGTGATGAGCTGGGCGACGCCGGCGGGGGAGGGGTGGACGCCGCCGGCGACGAGGCCGGCGATGTGGGCCATGTCGGCCATGAGGACGGCGTCGACCTCGTCAGCGATGGCACGGGCGCGGGCGAAGTCGATGGTGCGCGGGTAGGCGGTGGCGCCGACGACGATGATCTTCGGCCGGTGTTCGCGCGCGAGGGCTGCCATCTGCTCGTAGTCGATGGTCTCGGTCTCGCGGTCGACGCCGTAGGAGGCGAAGTTGTAGAGCTTGCCGGAGAAGTTGACGTTGGAGCCGTGGGTGAGGTGGCCGCCCTGGTCGAGCTTCATGCCGAGGACGGTGTCGCCGGGCTTGATGACGCCCATGTAGACGCCCATGTTGGCCTGCGCGCCCGAGTGGGGCTGGACATTGGCGTGCTCGACGCCGAAGAGCGCCTTCGCGCGGTCGATGGCGATCTGCTCGATCTCGTCGATGAACTCGCAGCCGCCGTAGTAGCGCTTGCCGGGGTAGCCCTCGGCGTACTTGTTGGTGAGGACACTGCCCACCGCCTCGATGACGGCGGTGGAGGTGAAGTTCTCGGAGGCGATCATCTCGAGGGTGCCGCGCTGGCGAGCCTCCTCGCGGCCGATGGCGGCGTGGATGGCCGGGTCGACCTGAGCGAGCGTTTCCCTGCTGGCGATTGTGGTCATCGTCGTGTCCCCCGCTGAACGTACTGGCAGGCGCATACGTTACCGCAGCGCGGGGTTGGGCGCTGGCCCGGCGAGCGGGGCTTCAGCGGGCCAGGCTGTGCTCGCGGATGCGTTCGACGGCAACGAGCGGGCGGAGGCGTTCCACCTCGGGACCGGCGCAGAGGACGGTGCCGGGGGTGAGGCAGGCGGCGGTGCTGGCGGCGGCCGCGAGGGCGAGAGCCGCGGTCCAGTCGCCCTCGCGGACGAGTCCGCAAAGCAGGCCGCTCAGGAAGGCGTCGCCGGCGCCGACGGCGGAGACGATCTCGACCGGCGGGACGTGGACGCGGTACTCGGCATCGGGCGTGACGGCGATCGCGCCCTCCTTGCTCATCGTAACGACGACGTAGGGGACGCCGCGGGCGTGGATCGCGCGCGCGCCGGCGAGCACCTCCTCGGCGGTCTGGACTTCGCGGTGGAGGAGGCGGGAGATCTCGAGGCGGTTGAGCTTGAGGAGGGTGGGGCGGACTCCGGAGTGCAGCACCGCCTCGACCACCGGGCCATCGGCGTCAAGGGCGGTGCGCCCACCTCGCTCGGCCGCCATCGCGATGAGGTCCACGTAGACCTGCGGGTTGCCGGGAGGCGGGATGGAGCCGGCGAGCGCGAGCCAAGTGTCGTTGCGGACGCGGCGTTTCAGCCGGTCGAGCAGCTGGGAGGGCGCATCGGCGGGGAGGGTGGGACCGGAGAGTGCGAGCTGCGTGTGGGTGTGCGTCGAGCGTTCGAGGATGGTGATGTTCGTGCGGGTGTCGCCCGGGACGTAAACGAAGTCGCAGCCGATGCCGCTGTCGGCGAGCTGGTCCTCGATCATGCGGCCCTGCGGGCCGGGGGCGAAGCCCGTGGCCAGGGCCTCGTACCCGAGTTCCTTGAGCACGCGGGCGACGTTGATGCCCTTGCCACCGATGTCCCAGCGAATCGAGATGACACGGTTGGTGTCGCCGGGCGCGAAGTGGTCGACCTCGACGGTCTGATCGACGGCAGGGTTCAGGGCGACGGTGATGATCACGGGTTGCGCCTCGAGGCACGGGAAGTGCCGTTTGGGAAAGTGTAGGAATTCACAGACCGGGATGCGACCGCGTTGACAGGCGGGCAGGGCGCGACCCGCGCGGGGGATGGCAGAAGCAAGGGGTAACCGCCTGCGAGCTAGTCTTCTCGCGCGATTGCGAGCGCGTAGACGCTGTTAGCTCCCGCATGCTTGAGCGCGCGTGCGGCAGCCTCGAAGGTCGCGCCCGTGGTGGTCACATCATCGATTAGCAGCACTTCACCAACGGCGTCGTGCGCCTCGAAGGCATCCCGCAGGTTCGTAGCGCGCTCGGCAGCGGGAAGCCCCGCCTGCGGCGCGGTGGCGCGAGAGCGGCGGAGCAGGCCGGCAGCGAGCGGGCAGTCGAGACGCCTCGCGACGGTCTTCGCGATCAGCGCGGCCTGGTTGTAGCCGCGCTGGCGCTGGCGGCCTCGATGGAGCGGGACCGGGACGACCGCGTCGATGTGCCAGGCAGCGGGCAGCACATCAGCGGCGGCGACGGCGAGGGGCGCGAGGAGGGCCGTCTTCCCCCGGAACTTGGCCTCCAGGAGGGCGCGGCGGACGTCGCCTTCGAAGCGGAAGCGGGCCCGGAGGGCTTCGAATGCCGGGGGCTCCTCGAGGCAGCGCGTACAGGGGCCGCCCGGCCCGGGCGTCCAGCAGACGGGGCAGCGGGGCTCCTCGGCACGAGGAAGCGCGGCAAGGCAATGCGAATGGAGGGCTGCGCCGAAGTGTCCGCACGCGATGCAGCGCTGCGGGAGGACGGCCTCGGTGAGGGCGGCGAGGAGCGGGTGAGCGGGCATGGGCGCCCCCGATGCGGGGCTATACTAGCGGAAAGGAGCGGCGATGCAGGTCAAGGTGATGCTCTTCGCGGGACTGCGCGAACTCCTCGGCAGTGAGCTGGTGGAGGGGTTCGAAGGCGACGAGGTGTCGGTGTCGGAGTTCCGTCTGCGCCTCGGTGAGCGGTATCCGCAGCTGGGGCCACACCTGGAATGCGCGGCGATCGCGGTGAACGAGGAGTACGTGCGCGATGGGTCGGCCGCGATCCACGCGGGCGACGTCGTCGCGCTCATCCCGCCCGTCTCGGGCGGGTCGGGGGAGACGCCGCATTTCCTCGTGACGGCCGACCCGCTGGACCGCGACGCGCTGCGCGAGCTGGTGCGGACGGACGAGGCGGGCGCGGTGGTGCTGTTCGAGGGCATCGTGCGTAACCACCACCAGGGGCACGCGGTGCTGCGGCTGGAATACGAGGCATACCCCTCGATGGCGGAGAAGCAGCTCGCCGCTGTGGCGCGCGAGGTGCTGGAGGAGTTTGGGGAGCGCGAGGTGTACGACCTGGCGGCACATCACCGGACCGGGACGATCGAGATCGGTGAGGCGTCGCTCCTCGTGGCGGTGTCCGCGGCACACCGGCGCGATGCGTTCGAGGCCGCGCTACGGGCGGTGGACCGCATCAAGGAGACGGTGCCGGTCTGGAAGAAGGAGTACGGGCCGGAGGGGGCGGTGTGGCAGGAGGGCGTGGAGCCCTCGCCTTCGGCGACGGGGACGGCGCAGCGGCTGTAGGCGCGGCGGCTCTCGCCTCGATGTGATCCGGTTGATGGACGGTGGTTGCGGGCGGCGCGGGGTTGTTCCTCGGGGGCACACTGTGCCTCGCAGGTTCATTGCTCGGAAGCGCCACGCTGGTTCCTCGACGATGTTGGCTCTGACCTCGTGAGGTGGTTGTCCGGGGGCGGCCGGCTGCGCCGGCCGATTTGGGCGGCCCGCTTCGCGGGCCGGCTGTCTTTTTTCGGAAGGGCCACCCTCCCGCCCTGGAAAGGGGGCTTCGTCCCCCTTTTGAATCCCCCTTGTCGGAGCCGTAGTGATGCGGGAGTTGCAGGAGGGACCTCGGTGGCCGCCCTACGCGACGGGCCAGATCGGGCGGCTGGGGGTCCAGCCGAGGAGTGCGCTGGCGGCGGCGTTGGAGCAGCGATACGACCTCGGGGTTGGGGCGCCGGGTTCGGGGAGCGGCGGGGCGACTTCGAGGGATTCGGCGAGGCAGGCGAGGTAGTCGCGGTAGCGGATGGGTTCAGCGGTGACGTTGAGGACGGCCCTCGATGCGCTCGACTGGAGCGCAGCGGCGACGGCGTCGGCGTAGTCGGCGACATGGATGAAGGAGGTCCATTGCTCGCCGGAGCCGGGCACGCGTTCTTCGCCCCCGCGCAGTCTCGTGACGGTGGTGTCCTGGAAGGTGTCAGGACCGACGAAGACGCCACCTCGGAGGATGAACCACTCAAGGGGCGACTCTTCCACGAGTGATTCCATCTCGGCGATGACCGGGCCGATGCGGCCCTCCGTGTCGATTGGCGTGTCCTCCTCGATCCAGTCTTCGCCTCGATCGATGTAGGCGAAGGCGATGCTCTGCTGGACGTAGCGGCGGACCGAGCCCTGCGCGGCTGCCCGCAGGAGCTTCGTCGTGCCGGCAATGCGGAGGGCGGCGGTGGCATCGAGGGCCTCGGACGAGAGGCCGGATCCGAGCGCGGTGGCGAGATGCACGACGGCGTCGCAACCGTTCATGGCGCCGAGCAGCTGTTCGTCGTCGATGGTGAGGAGGTCGCCTTCGATGAGGTCGACGTGCGGGCCGAGGATGGAGCGGGCGCGGTCGGGGGAGCGGACGAGAGCGGTGACGCGGTCACCTCGAGCGAGGAGCATGGGGATGAGGTTGCGGGCGATGACGCCCGTGGCGCCGACGATGAAGACTCGCATGCGCGTTTCTCATTCCCCCTTTTTCGAGCCACAGTCCTTCAGACGCTATTGGAAGAAGCGCGGCGTCTGTGCCCTGACTCCCCTGGGTCTCCCCCTTCCCCTCCGCGGGCGAGCGGGAAGCCGCGCCTCGGACGGTTGTGCCGGAGCTGTTTAGAACTCGGCGGGGAGGGGGCGTTCGAGGGGCTCGGGATCGGCAGCGCCTTCGGTCTGTTCGACGAAGGCGGTGGTGGTGCGCAGGGGCAGCTCCTTCAGGGTCCAGGCGAGGAGGAAGGTAAGGAGGGCGATCGGGACGGCGAAGATGAAGGCGACGCGGAGGGCGTCTGCGAAGGACTCGATCACCCCGCTGCGGACGATGTCGGGGAGGGCCTCAATGGCGGCGCGGCTGCGGCCGAGGTCGCTCCCGGCGGGCGAGCCCAGCTTCTGCAGATCCTCGGCGGGGACGTTGCGGGGGACATAGTAGTCGAGGCGATTCGCGAAGATGGTGCCGAACGTGGCAACGCCGAAGGAGGCACCCATCGAGCGGAAAAAGGTGACGCCGGAGGTGGCAACGCCCATGAGCGGCCTCGCGACGGCGTTCTGCGTGGCGAGGATGAGCGTCTGCATCATGAGGCCGACGCCCGAACCGAAAACGAAGATGTAGATCGAGGATTCGACCCGGGACGTGTCGACGTTCAACCTCGTCAGGAGCAAGAGGCCGAGGCTGGCGATTGCTCCGCCGAGGATGGGGAAGATGCGATAGCGGCCGGTACGGCTCGTGATCTGCCCGCTGAGAATCGAGCAGCCCATGAGGCCGCCGACCATGGGGAGGGCCAGGAGGCCGGACTTGGTCGCTGACGCTCCGGTGACGATCTGGAAGTAGAGCGGCAGGAAGACGATCGTCCCGAACATAGCGAAGCCGAGCAGGAAGCTGATGCTGCTGGAAACGCGGAAGACGGCGTCGCGGAAGAGGTTGAGAGGAAGGATGGGCTCGGGGGCTCGTGTCTCCTGACGCAGGAAGAGCCCGGCGACGAGCAGGCCGAAGGCGGCTAGGCCGACGATCTCGGGGGAGACCCAGTCGAACTCGTTGCCGCCCCAGACGGTGACCAGGAGGAGACTCGTGACGGCGAGCACGAGCAGCGCGGCGCCAAGGTAGTCGATGCGGCGCTCGTGGCGGACGAGCGGGATGTTCATGACGATGGAGACGACGGCGAGAGTAACGAGGCCGAGCGGGATGTTGATGAAGAAGATCCAGCGCCAGGTGAGCTGGTCCGTGAAGAAGCCGCCGAGCAGCGGGCCAGCGACGCTCGAGGTCGCGAAGACGGCGCCCATGTAGCCCTGGTACCGGCCGCGCTCGCGGGGCGGAATGATGTCGCCGATGACGATCATGGCCATCGAGATGAGGCCGCCGCCACCGAGGCCCTGCACGCCTCGGCCGGCGATCAGCATCGGCATAGACTGCGCCGCTCCGGCGATGGTCGAGCCGACAAGGAACGAGACGATCGCGAACTGGTAGACGACCTTCCGCCCATAGAGGTCGCTGATCTTGCCGTAGAGCGGGACGGACGCCGTCGACGCGAGGAGGTAGGCGGTCACTACCCAGGAGAGGTGGGTGAGGCCGCCGAGGTCGCCGACGATCCTCGGGAGGGCGGTGGAGACGATGGTCTGGTCGAGCGAGGCCAGCAGCATGCCGAGGAGGATGCCGCTATAGACCACCATAATCTGGCGATGGTTGAGGGAGCCGTTGTGCTGAGCAGCCTGCACTGCCGAGTCCTGCCTGTCCGGCCGCGCGAACCTCGAAGCCGCGGGCGTGGGGCCGAGGACCAGGCCGCCGGAGGCGCGGGCGTCAGGGGACG
>JAIBBD010000001.1 GCA_019694855.1 Dehalococcoidia bacterium | reverse complement strand
ACGCGATGAGCGCGACCCATCGGGCGTCGGCCGCGCGGTCGCGCGGCAGCAGGGCGATCACGAGAGCGCCGGCGATGGGGAGGAGCAGGAACGCCGTCAGCATCTACCGCTCCAACACATTCCCGCTGAGGACGAAGAGGGCCACGATCGCCGCGACGACGCCCGCCAGCAACAGCGAGCTGTACGCCTGCTGTTGGCCGAAGGTGGTGCGCCGCGAGAACTCACTCGCGAGCCGCGTCGCTCGGCCGGCTGTGTTCACGGCCATGTCGACGACGTAGGTATCGAACAACTCGGCCGCGCGCGCGAGACCGCCGTAGAGGACGCGCCGCACGATGATGTCTTCGGCGATCACGTCCATGTAGTACTTGTTCTCCACGACCGTTGGCAGCGGGCCGAGGCGGGAGCGCAGCACCTCGGGAGCGGGGGTGCGCGCGAAGTAGATCGCCGCCGCGGCGCCGATGCCGAAGAGCGCGGCGAGCGTCGAACTCACGAGGACGACCGCATCGAGGTCCGGGTGACCCTCGCGCAGAACCTCGGGCAGGGCGCCCTCGATCAGGTGGCCGAAGCCGCCGGTGACGTTGACAAAGCCGATCAGCACCGCCGGGACCGCGAGGAGCGCCAGGGGCGCCCACATCGGGAGGGGTGACTCATGCGGTCCGCTGTGGTGCGCGGCGTCACTCCCATGCTCGGACGCCTCGCCGCCGCGGTACTCGCCGAAGAACGTCATGAAGATGGCGCGGAACATGTAGAACGCCGTCATGAAGGCCACGATGACGCCAACGGCGAAAAGGAGCCGGTTGTGCTCCCACGCGTCGAGCAACACCTCGTCCTTGCTCCAGAAGCCAGCGAGCGGGAACACCCCGGACAGCGACAGCGACCCGATCAGGAACGTCCACCAGGTGACCGGCATGGAAGAGCGCAGGCCGCCCATCTTCCGCATATCGAAGGTACCGGTCGCGTGGTTCACGGAACCCGAGCCGAGGAACAACAGCGCCTTGAAGAAGGCGTGCGTGAAGAGGTGGAAGATCGCCGCCACGTACCCGCCGAGCCCGAGGGCCATCACCATGTACCCGAGCTGCGAGATCGTGGAGTACGCCAGCACGCGTTTGATGTCCGTCGCGACGATGCCCATCGTCGCCGCCAGTAGCGCCGTGACGGCGCCGATGTACGCGATCAGGGTACGCACCTCGCTCGGCGCCGCCTCGAAGGTCGGGAAGAAGCGCGCAATCAGGTAGACACCGGCCGCCACCATCGTGGCGGCGTGGATGAGCGCGGACACCGGCGTCGGGCCTTCCATCGCGTCCGGCAGCCAGATGTGCAATGGGAACTGCGCCGACTTGCCGACCGCGCCCGCGAATAACCCCAGTGTGAAGCCCGCGAGGACCGCGGCCGACAGCTCTTCGGCGTGCGCGTTGATCGTCGCGATGTCGAAGTCGCCCGTCTTCGACCAGATGAGAAGTACGCCGAGCAGGAAGCCGAAGTCGCCGAATCTCGTAACGATAAACGCCTTCTTCGCGGCGGCGGCGGCCGAGGGCCGCTGGAACCAGAACCCGATCAGCAGGTACGAGGACAGGCCGACCAGCTCCCAGTAGATGAAGAGCTGCAGCAGGCTCGATGCGAGCACCAGCCCGAGCATCGAGGAGGTGAACAGACCCATATACGCGTAGTAGCGGCTGTAGCCGCCATCCCCGCGCATGTACTCAGTGGAGTAGACCTGCACGAGCAGCGCCACGCTGGTGACCACCACCAGCATCACGCCAGTCAGTCCGTCGAGGCGAATGCCAAACGCCACGTCGAGATTGAATAGCTGCACCCAGCTGTGAGCAGCAAAGCCCACAGCCTCGCCGTCGTGGTCGCGCACCGTCGCGAGCGCCCAGAGGGCCAGCAGCCAGGACACCCCGACCGCGACGATCATGAGGCGCCCGGCCTCGCGTGGCCGCCCACGCAACAGTGCCGCGATCAGCACTGCGGCGCTGAGCGGGACGAAGTAGATGGCCCAGGCTGCGCCCTCGGGGATGTCGCTCATCAGATCTTGTTCAACACTTCGCGCGCAACGTGCGTCTTACCGTCGGGGACCCAGATCTCCCGTGCGTCGCGCATCGAGCCAAGTTCGAGCGGCGGGACGACGCGGACCGACAGCGCTTCGGTGTTGAAGAGCTCCTTCCAGATGACGGCTGCGTAGCCGTCCGGAACCTCCATGAACTTCACCCACATCGGCGCACGCTCCGCATCACCAGCGCATCAGGTTGATGCGGTCGAGGTCTACCGTCTCGCGGCGGCGGTATACGAGCACCGCCATGGCCAGCGCGACGGCCGCCTCGGCAGCCGCGACCGTGAGCACAAATACGACGAAGACGTGGCCCGCGATCGGCGCCGAATTCTCCGAGAAGGCCGCGCTGAAGCGTGAGAACGCGAGGAACGTCAGGTTCACCGCGTTGAGCATGAGCTCGACGCCCATGAGCACGGCGATCGCATTGCGCTTCGACAGCGCAACGGCAATGCCGATCCCGAAGACGACGCCCGATACCGCGAGGTAGTGCGCCAGTGTCACGCTCATGCGGGCTCGTCCTCCCGTACGAGGACAATCGCGCCCACGAGCGCGGAGAGCAGCAGAACCGACGCGATCTCGAATGCGAGCACGTATGGGTCGAGGAGCGCCGAGCCGATGCCCTGCACCGTCGTGGTGAAGTCGCGGCCGAGCACCGCCTTCCCGGTCAGCTCGGGCCAGTCGACATCGATCGCCACGAACCCGACGATGCCCGCGAATGCAGCGCCGATGAGCACCCCTGGCAGCACGAATAGCGAGTTCGCGTTGTCGCGCGAAGCCAGCGGTGTGAGCATCACGGCGAAGACTAAGAGCACCGAGATGGCGCCGGCGTAGATCAGCACCTGCGCTACCGCGATGAAGTCAGCGGACAGCGTGACGAACAACCCGGCCATGCCGAGGAAACTCAGCACGAGGGCAAGCACGGCGTGCAGCAGGTTGCGCGACAGGAAGACCAGCAACGCGCTGGCGACGGTGACGCCGCTCAACAGCCAGAAGCCGAGGACAATCCCGGTCGACTCCACTAGCGCACCGTCCGCATTCGTTGCGCGGCCTGCAGACCGCCCACGCTCCTCGTAAGCGTCGGCGCGAGGAGCGTCTCGCGCTCCGGCCGGTAGCCGAGGAAGCGCGCCCAGAAGCGGACGATCCGCACGGCGAAGACCGCATTGACGATCGTGAACAGGGCCAACGGGATGACGCCCGGCACGTCCCAGTGCTCGAAAATCGAGCGCTCGAACGCTACGAGGATGACCTGCAACAGCGAAATCGGGATCAGGTACTTCCAGGCGAACATCATCAGCTGGTCCAGTCGGAAGCGCGGCAGCGTACCGCGCAGCCAGACGAGCACGAAGTACCCCGCCGCGATCTTCAGAGCAAAGACCAGATACGGCGGCACCCACTCCTCGAGGCCGAACAGCGACCAGCCGCCGAGGAAAAACGTCCCCACGAACGCCGCCACCGCGACCGCGTTCCCCAGCTCGACCGCGTAGAAGAGGCCGAACTTCATCCCGGAGTACTCGGTGTGGAACCCGGCTACGATCTCCGACTCAGCCTCGGCGATGTCATTCGGCGTCCGGTTCAGTTCGGCGGTCGAGGAGAAGAAGAACGTGAACAGGGCGAGCGGCATCAGCACGCCAAGCCACATGTTGTGGTCCGCCTGCCACTGCACGATCTCGGACAGCTGCATCGAGCCGGTGAAGAGCACCACCGACAGCAGCGCGATGCTCAGCGGGATCTCGTACGAGATCATCATCGCGACCGTGCGCATCGCGCCCAGCAACGCGTAGTGGTTATTCGACGACCAGCCCGCCATGAAGATGGCGAGCGTCGACAGCGAACTGATCGCAATCAGGTAAAGCACGCCGACGTTGATGTCGAGGTACGACATGTGGGGCGCCCAGGGCACGGGCGCCCAGACCAGCAGGCCGGGTATGAACACCAGAACCGGCGGCAGATAGAACATGAAGCGGTCCGCGCCGCGCGGGATCAGCGTTTCCTTCTGGATCAGCTTGATCGCGTCGGCGAACGGCTGAAGCAGGCCGAACGGCCCCACCCGGTTCGGGCCTCGACGCACCTGGATGCGCCCGATTAGCCGCCGCTCAACCCAGATGAGCACGAGGAGCACGACGCCCACGAAGGAGAGGATGCCAATCGCGCCGATGAGCGCGGTGACGATGTAGGACAGCCAGTGGTCACCCAGCAGGTCGGACAGCCACCCTGGCTGGTCGGCGGTGCGGTCGTCGAGCCACTCTCGCAGCGCCTGGACGGCATTGCCCAGGTCGCGGAAGTCGTACCAGTGACCGTCGAGGCGTCCACTGACGATCAGGACCGCGATGGCAACGTTCAGCGCCAGGAAGGCGACAAGCAGGACCGCGAGAGGCGCGAGCACCTGCGGCGACAGACGCCGCGTCGGCTCGCGCACCGGGTCAAGCCACGCGCTGCGCATCATCGGTCGATCTCCCCGACCACAATGTCAAGCGAACCGAGCGTGACAATGGCGTCCGGCAGCGAAGTACCGACGGCCATCTCACGGAGCAACGACAGATTAATGAGCGATGGAGCCCGTATGTGGAAGCGGAAGGGCGCCGGGCCGCCGTCGGACACGACGTAGAAGCCCAGCTCCCCTCGGGGACCTTCGACCCGGGCGTACGCCTCTCCCGGGGCGGGGCGCAGGGCGAGCGGTATCTCGGTCTTGTGCGGCCCGGACGGCAGACCATCGAGCGCCTGCCGAATGATGCGGACCGACTGGCGCATCTCCTCGAGACGCACCATGAAGCGGTCGTAGCAATCACCCACATGTCCGACCGGGATCTCGAAGTCGAAGTCTCCGTAGGCGCAGTACGCCTCGGCTTTCCGGAGATCCCACGGCACACCCGAAGCGCGCAGCACCGGCCCGACCAGCGAGCCATTGATGGCGTCCTCGGCAGACACGACGCCCACGCCGCGCGAGCGAGCCAGCAGGATCTCGTTGTCGACAAGCAGTTCGGTGTACTCCGCGATGCGGTCAGGCAGCTCGTCGATCAGCGCGTTGACCGCGGGAAAGAACTCGGCAGGCGGGTCAAACGCGACGCCCCCGATGCGCATGTAATTCGTCGTCAGCCGGGCGCCACAGGTCATCTCGAAGAGGTCGAGGATCTTCTCGCGCTCGCGAAACATGTACATGAGGGGCGTCTGCCACGCGCCGGCGTCGTTGATAAACGTGCCGTTCGCCATGGAGTGGCTCGCGAGGCGCTGCAACTCCGCGAAGATCACCCGCAGGTAGGAAGCGCGGTCGGGCACCTCGATGCCCGCCAGCCGCTCGGCCGCGAGGCAGTATCCCAGATTGTTGGACATCGCCGCGAGGTAGTCCGTGCGGTCGGTGAACGGGATGTTCTGCGTGTACGTCCGCTCCTCAGCGAGCTTCTCCATCGAGCGGTGCAGGTAGCCCACCACCATGTCGATGTCCTGGATCCGCTCGCCGTCCATCACAACGCGCAGGCGGAACACGCCGTGCGTCGAGGGATGCTGCGGACCGATGTTCAGGACATAGGGCTCACTCGCGGTCGTCATCGCTCCTGCCGTCCTGCCTCTTCGAATGGGAAGTGGGGCAGGCCTGGATGATGGCCCGTGATCTGCAAGAAGTCTTTGCGCAACGGGAACCCGGGGTAGCCTTCCCACAGGAACATCCGTCGCAGGTCGGGGTGGCCCTCGAAGCGGACGCCCATGAGGTCGTACACCTCGCGCTCCTGCAGCAGCGCCCCCTTGTACACCGGGTACACGCTCGGCAGCGACGCGCGTTCATGCTCGCCGACCCGCGCCTTCACGACGATCTGGTGATTCTGGTCGAGCGACTGCAGGTGATAGACCACCTCGAAATGGTCATAGCGGTCGGTGGCGCAGAGGTTGCTCAACTGCGCGGCATCGAGGTCAGGGTCATCGTGCAGCCAGCGCACCACATCGACGATGGCGTCGGGGGCGACTTCGACCCACTCGTCGGTCTCGGCAACCACCGCCTGCGGCAGCGACCGCCGGAGCCGACCGGCCACCGTGTGGCCCTCGAGCTGACGCGGCCCGCGGGGCAATTAGCGCCACTCCAGCGCGCGGCGACGCCAGGCGTACCCGAGGCCCAGAGCAAGGATACCGATGAACAAGACCGCCTCGAACAGGGCAGTGAATCCGAGCCCGCCATGGACGACCGCCCACGGATAGAGGAACACAACTTCAACGTCGAAAATTACGAACCCAAGGGCGAACAGGTAATATCGCGCGTGGAACTGCCCCCAGGCGCTGCCTTCACTCTCGACGCCGCACTCGTAGGTGGCGTCCTTGATGGGGTCATGGTGCTCGGGACGGATGCGAAAGCGGTAGAAGGCGTACGACGCGATCAGCGGGATCGCGGGGAAGAGAAGCGCGAACATGAGCAAGACGCCAACGCGTCCGAACTGCTCTGGAATCACGCGCCGGCTCCCTCAGCAGCACAGGCTGGCGCCCCGACGAGGGCCGGATTCGTTGTAGCACGCGCCCCAGATGGGCGCAATTGAACGAAGCGAATACGCCCGAGGGGCTACTGTCCACCCGCCAAGCCGTCGCCCGAGGCCCCATCGAGGAGATCCTCTGGCCGGATCTCCATCTGCTCGAAGTCGTGGCCGTCGCGGTGCACCGCCCGGACGTGGTGGAACCCGGCATGCCTGAACGCCGCTTGAGCGCGGTAGTTCCAGGAGAGGGTATGCAAGTACACGCGGGCCAGGTCGCGTTCCTCGAAGAGATAGCGCACGAGGACGCTCACGGCGTCCCGTCCGTAGCCGCGCGACCAGTAGTCGCGGTCCCCGATGGTGATACCGAGTTCCGCTTCGCGCGCCGCGGGATCGTAGCCGTAGTACATGACGTTGCCGATGTGCGTCCCCGCATCGAGCTCCTCGATGGCAAACGAGCGCCGGTAGGCGCTCGTGAACCGCAGGTCCTCGGACATCGAGGAGACGAACGCGCGATACGACATGGTAAGCGGACGCGCCGCGTCGAAACGGGCGAGCTCGGGATCGCGCCGCCATTCGTAGTCGCGGCGAGCGTCGTCGAGCTGCTTCTCGCGCAGCCGCACGAGGCGGCCCGTGCCAATGACGCGCGGTGCGGTCGTCGTCATGCGCTCCGTTCTCGGATCAGCGCCTCCGCGCGTTCGACGATCGAGCGCTCGTTCTGGTAGGACATACGGGCCATCGCCTCCTGGATGTCCATCCACTCGACCACATCATACTCGTGGTCATGCCGCCCCACGTCGCCCCCGGTGGCCGTCATCAGAAAGTGGTGCACCACCTTCCGCACGCGCACCCGTTCTTCCGGAACGGCGTACCAGTAGTGAATCGACCCGATCTCACGTTCGACCCGTACTTCGAGGCCAGTCTCCTCGCCCACTTCTCGGATCGCGGTTGCCTCGACGCTCTCACCCGGCTCGGGAGTCCCCTTGGGGAGCGCCCAGAGCTGCTGGCTCGGGCGCGCGACGAGGACGACCTCGATGCGGTCGTCCGACCGCCGGTAGACGACGCCGCCTGCCGACATCGCGTCACGCACGGGATCGCGTTGCGAGGCGCGAGCGGTCACGCTGGCTCCGAACCCTCGTCGAGGTCGGCCGCCATCATCCGCGCCTCCGCCAGCGCGCGCCGCGCCGCCTGCGCGATGTGCTCCTCGCGATGCAACAACTGCTGCAGGGCGGCCTCCGCGGCCTCGCCGGCGATCTCGCCGAGTGCCTCGATCGCGGCGATCTGGACCTCGCTGTCCGAGTCGTCCACGAGCATCGAAAGCGGCTCGACCGCCGCTTCGAGGAGCAACTCACCCGCGGCGGTCGCGGCCGCCGCGCGGGTCTCGGCGTCATCGTCATCAAAGTTGTAGATGAGCACCGGCAACCAGTCGTCTGAGGCGTTCCGGCCCATGGCCCGGATCGATGCCAGGCGCATGCGAGGCGTCCCGGTCTCGTACTGGTCCGCAATCGCCTCGGCGACCCATTCCTCGGACGACGCGCCGAGGGCCTCGAGTGCTCGGCCCCGTACCTCGTCCTCCTGCGTCGCGTCCTCCAGGACGTCCCGCAGCGTCTCGGCGAGGTGCTCGGCGCCGTCCTCCGACAGCAGCCCGAACTCCATGCTGACGACGAACTGGCCAAGTGCGCTGGCTGCCTCGGCCCGCACCGTCCCCTCGGGGTCCTCCCGTACCAGGTCGGTCAATAGCCGCATGACCTCTTCACCCTCATGCTCCCAGAGCCCGCGGATCGCGAGGATCCGCGTCGCGGGGTCCGGATCGTGCAGGGCGGTGAGATGGACGCGATTGAAGTCGAGAGTCGCGTCCTCCTCGGACAGCTGCTGCAGTGCGGCGAGCAGTTCGCGCCGCCGCTCCGGGGCCAGGCGCGGCCACACCGGGAGCAGTTCGGCGATCGTCTGATCGTCCGCCGCGGAGAGCGCCGGGAGGTCGTCATAGGGCAACGAACCACCCTCGCCGATGGCGCGTAGCACATCCCGCGGCTGCGCGGTGGGACGCCGTCGCCCGCCCATCTCATCGAGGTCGCCCGGCGCTCCCGCGTCGTCGAACCCGCCCGGATTTGTGGAGCTGGAGTCGTCCTGGTTCGGCATGGCCTCAGTGTAACAAGCGACTAGGGACGCGCCCGCGAGAGATCGATGTGCTCGGGCTTTGGGTCCCGTTCGAGGAGCGCCGCGACCGCGGCGCTCGGAGCGACGCCCCCGTACAGGATCGAGTGCAGGCCCTCCGCGATCGGCATCTCCACCCCGAGCCGCGCCGCGAGCCGTAGCGCGGCCGGGGCGGTCGCGGCGCCCTCGGCGGTCTCGCCCGACTCCTCGAGGACATCCCGGAACGAAGCGCCCTGCGCGAGGCGCTCGCCGAGCCGTCGGTTTCGCGACAGTCGGCTGTAGGAAGTGGCGATCAGGTCGCCGACGCCGGCCAGCCCCTGGAAGGTCAGCGGGTCGGCGCCCGCGGCGACGCCGAGACGCGTCATCTCGGCCAGACCGCGCGTCATCACCGCTGCCTTCGCGTTGTCGCCGTAGCCAAGCGCATCGACCATGCCGGCAGCAATCGCGACGATGTTCTTCAATGCGCCCCCGAGTTCGACTCCGACGAGGTCACTGGAGGTGTACACCCGGAACGTCGGGCGGTGAAAGGCGCCACGAAGAGCCTCGAGCGGCCCGTCAACCGAGGCGATGACGGTCGTTCCCGGCAGGCCCGCCGCCACTTCGCGCGACAGGTTGGGTCCAGAGAGCGCGGCGACGGCACGGCCGGGGAGTTCCGTCGCCAGAATCTCGGACATCCGACGGCACGACTCGATCTCGATACCCTTCGATGCGCTCAACACGGTCGCGTCGGGTGCGACGTGCGCACCGACCGCCCGGACGGCATCGGCCATCGTCTGCGCCGGCACCACGAAGCAGGCCAGTTCCGCTCGCGTCAGTGAGCGCACATCCGCGGTGACGACCAGCGCTGAGGGGAAACGCTCGCCGGGCAGCCGCCGCTCGTGCTCACGCGCAGCTTCGAGAGCAGTGGCTTCGGCCTCGGTCCGGGCGAGCAGTGTGACGTCGAGGCCGTTGCGAGCCAGCAGGATCGCGAGCGTCGTGCCCCAGGCCGTGGTGCCGACGACCGCCGCCCGGCGGAACGCCTGCGGGCTCATGCCCGCCCGGGCGTCCGCCGGACGCCGCCCTGTCCGATCTTCGGCTCGGTACCGCGGAGCAGCCGCTTGAAGTTCCCGAGGTGATTCAGCTCCACCGACAACGTCACCGCCACGCCGAACAGCTCGTACTCAGGGTCGGTCCAGCCGGCGAGGACAAACACAGTCAGTAGCGCGAAGCCCGCGAGCATCGCCGTAATCGACATCAGCGACACGTAACGCGTCGTACCGAGGACGACCCCGCCGATCACCAGGGTCAGGAGCGCCGCCACCGGTGCGACCGCCGTGAACGCGCCGAACGAGGTCGCGACTCCCCGGCCACCTCGGAAGCCCGCGAACACCGGCCACGTGTGCCCGACTACGGCGCCAACCCCGCCGGCTGCCGAGGCCAGCGAGTCATCGAAGACGAGCCGCCCGATCAGCACCGGGGCCGCCCCCTTCAGGATGTCGAGGGCGACCACAACCAGGGCGCCGGCGAGACCCACCGTGCGCAATGTGTTCGTGAATCCGGTCTTCCCGGAGCCGTACTCGCGCACATCGATGCCACGTAGCACACGGCCGACGAGGAGCCCGGACTGCACCGAACCCAGCAAGTACCCGACGACGGCGACCACGATCACGCTCACGCAGACACCTCGTGGCGGTCCTCCGAGCGCCGTCGGAACACCATGCGGATCGCGGTCCCCTCGAACCCGAACGCCGCCCGCAGCCGATTCTCCAGGAAGCGGCGATAGGAGAAGTGCAGCAGCCGGGGGTCGTTGACGAAGAATACGAACGTCGGCGGCTCCGTCTCCGCCTGCGTCGCATACATCACCTTGAGTCGCTTGCCGTGGACCGAGGGCGGGCCGTGCTCGGCCATTGCCCGATGCACGACCAGGTTCAACTCGGATGTCTGCACGCGCCGCCGGCGCACCTGGTCGATGTGTACCGCCAACTCCAACAGGTCGCGGATGCCTTCTCCCGTCAGCGCGGAGGTGAACTGCACCGGCGCCCAGGGCACGAAGTGATAGCGGTGGTCGAGGCTCCTGGCGAATCCGTGACGATCACCCCGGTCCTCCGCCAGATCCCACTTGTTCACGACGATCACGAGGCCTTTGCCCTGCTCGGTCACGTACCCCGCGATGTGCGTGTCCTGCGCGACCGACGGCTCCCCCTGGTCGATCACGAGGAACACGACGTCCGCACGGTCGATCGCGTGCTCCGCACGTTGCACGGAATGGCGCTCGACGCCGCGCTCGATCTTGCCTCGCCGCCGGATGCCGGCTGTGTCTACGAGGAGCAGCGGCGCCCCTTCGAACTCGAAGGGCGTGTCGATCGCATCGCGGGTCGTGCCCGGCACGTCGGACACGATGACCCGTGGCTCACCAAGGATGGCATTCACGAGCGACGACTTGCCTACGTTGGGTCGGCCCACGACCGCGATCCGCAGTCGCTCCTCCCGCTCCGGGGCGTTCGCCTCCGGCACCACGTCCAGGACCTGGTCCATGACGTCCGCGACGCCTTGGCCGTGGTACGCCGAAATCAGGATCGGGTCCCCCAACCCGAGCGCCTGGAGGTCGACGAGGTTCAAGCGCGCCTCGCGACGGTCGGCCTTGTTTCCGACGAGGAGGACCGGCTTCGTCGAGCGGCGCAACAGGTCGACGATGGCCTCGTCGGCGGCTGTCACGCCCTCGGCGGCATCGACGACCAGCACGATGGCGTCCGCCTCGTCGATCGCCTCGAGCACCTGTTCGCGGATGAGCGCCGAAAAGGGATCGGCCTCGGGACCTTCGACGCCGCCCGTGTCGACGACACGCACGTGGCGGCCGCGCCAGTCGAACCAGCCGTAGATTCGGTCGCGTGTCGTGCCCGCCACCTCTTCGACCAAGGCGCGACGAGTCCTCGTCAGGCGGTTGAACAGCGCGGACTTGCCCACGTTCGGGCGCCCGATGATTGCGACGAGGGGAGCGGCATTGGCCGTATCGGTCATGGTGGAGCCAGCGTAACGGAGACACTCCCGGGCTGCACCTGGCGCACGAATACACCATCGGGCACGACGACGTTCACTCGCAGGTCGCTGGTCCCCGCACCGAGGTTCGATGCATCGACCGTCGCGCGGACCGCGCCTGCCGGCAGCGTATTCAGACGCGGAAGCGGACCGTCGATGATCACCGAGACGCTTCCCGGATTCACTCGCGCGAGCAACCCCTGCCGCACGTTGGTCACCTCAGGCGCGAGCGTGAGCGCGATCGAGCCCGCGACCGGCGTTATCGTCACCTCGACAGCGACGGTCGCCCCGGAAGGTACGATTGTGACGCCTTCCGGCAGTGTGGGCCGCACGGTCGTCTTGACGTCGGTCGTCTGACCCCCGACATCGACCCCCGGCAGGGCGAGGGAGTCGAGCGCCTGCAGCACATCGATACGTCCCTCGATCGTCACGGTCGTCGGCGTCACCTTGACCCCCGAGACTCGGTAGCCCGCGGCTGGCTGCCCCGTAACCTCGGCGGTGACCGGTAGCGTTCGTGTGAGCTGGGACTGGATCACGGCCACTGAGACCCGAATCGTCTCCGGTCGCACCGTCACGCCTCGGATCTCCCCGCCGCCCTCGACCACGGGAACGAGCGTGACGTTCTGCGCCAGTCCCACCGTCAATCCGGTGACGTTCACCGAGGCGACGACGGCACTCACGCGCGAAACCAGCGATTGCGGGCCGGCGGCCTCGACCGTGCTGCGGTCCGGCTCAATTCGTCCCGGCTCGTATCCCCGCGGCGGCACGCCGACGACCCGCGTGGTGACGGGCACCTGCCGCGTCTCGAGCGGCTCAAGGTTGACCTGGATGCGGCCCGGGGTGACGTCGACGACGCGAGCACGGCTCACACCGCTCACCTCGACCTGCACCGGCACGAGTTGTTCTCGCGCATCGAGGTCGTTGAGGTTCACGAAGGCCCGGAAATTCGCCACGGTGAGCCGGTCCCAGGCGTCCTGCGGCGCCGATACGCGTACCTGCACTGACGGCAACGAGGCGTTCGCGACCGCGAGGTCCGGGCCGACATTGACCGCTTCGACAGGAATCTGCGCCGGAAAGGTATCGATTCGGGTCGGGTTCTCGACGTCGGTCACGATGAGCCAGAGCACGACGCCGATGAGCAGGGAGAAGCCCGCGAGGCCTGGACTGCGCCGGAAGTTCGCGCGTGTGCGCCGCCAGAGGTCGCGCGCAATCGCCCGCGCCTCCTCCCACCCAAGCGAGGAGAACCACGCCACTACGACGCCTGCCGTTCGGGGTTGTCGCCGCTGCCCTCCAGGCGGAGCGGCTCGGGGCCGAGGCCATCGAGGTCGAACAGGCGGTACAGCTGGCGGCCGAGCCGGACCTCATCAAGGTCGGGGAGCATGCGCCCATTCGATGCGAGCGAGACCTCGCCGCGCTCCTCAGAGACGACGACCACAACGGCATCCGTCCGCTCGGTGATGCCGAGCGCGGCCCGGTGGCGCATCCCGTACTCGGCGGGGAGTGGGGTCTCGGACAGCGGCAGGGTGCAACCCGCGGCGACGACGCGGTCGAGGCGAATGATCGCCGCGCCGTCGTGTAACGGAGAATTCGCGACGAAAATCGTGCCGAGGAGTTCGGCGGACAGGTCCGCGCCCAGCGGCACCCCGGTGTCGATCACCTCCTGCAGCCCGGTCTCACGCTCGAGCACGATCAGCGCCCCCCGGCCCTGCCTTGCGAGGCGGCTCGCCGCCCGCACGACGGTATCAACCGTGTGCAGCCGCTCCTCGCGGCGGAGTGAAGAGCGAAGTCCGGTGCGCCCCAGCCGCTCGAGGGCCCGGCGGATCTCCGGCTGGAAGACGATAGCCATCGCGATCACGATGCCCGTGACCGAGTTGCGCAGCAGCCAGTTCACGACCAGCAAGTCGAGCGCTCGGCTGAGCAGGAAGGCGCCCCCGAGGAGCACCACGGCGCCTCGCAGCACCGTCATAGCCGTCGTGCCCCGGATGAGCAGCAGCAGCCAGTACACCGAGACCGAGACGATGAGGATGTCGATAACGGCCGAAGGTGTCAGTCGGTCGGCGGCGTCACCGAAGGCACCGGAGAAATCGGGCATCCGTGACGCCTTCCGCGGGGCCCGCACCGGCGCCCGCCCGAATTACTGGGGGGAGCGTCCCATCAAGAGCATCAACAACGCCTGCTGCGCATGCAAACGGTTCTCCGCCTGGTCGAACACGATCGAGCGCGGAGACTCGATCGCCTCATCCGTGATCTCCTCGCCGCGGTGGGCCGGCAGGTCGTGCATCACGAGGGCGTCCGCGGGCGCGGCCGCGAGCAACTCCCCGTTGAGCTGGTAGTCACGGAAGACCTCGATGCGCTCCGCCAGCAGGTGTTCCTCGCCCATGGATGCCCAGACATCCGTATACAGGGCCGCCGCTCCGCGAACAGCCGCGACGGGATCATCGGTCTGCAGTACAGATCCGCCACCCGGCAGCTCGGACGCCTGCCCAATGTCGACCTCCGTAAGGGCGTACCCGGCCGGCGAAGCGCAGACAAACTCGACGCCCGCGAGGACGGCTGCGTACGCCAGCGATCGCGCCACGTTGTTGCCTTCGCCCAGGTAGGCAAGGCGCAGACCCCGTAGGGTGCCGAAGCGCTCCCGAAGCGTGAGCAGGTCGGCGAGCACCTGGCAAGGGTGTTCGTGATCGCTGAGCGCGTTGATCACCGGGACCGACGACCAGGACGCAAACTCATCGAGGGGCGCCTGGTCAAACGTGCGGATCGCGACGCCATTCACCATGCGCGACAACACGCGCGCCACATCCCGCACGGGCTCTCGGCTCCCAATCTGCACCTCTTCTTTGCCGATGTAGAGCGAACGCCCACCGAGGCGGCTCATCGCGACCTCGAACGAGACGCGCGTACGCAGAGAAGGCTTCTCGAACAGCAGCGCCAGCACCTGTCCCGAGAGCGCGGGACCTGTCCCGTCGCGCTTGATGGACAGCGCGACATCGAGAACCCGTTCGAGGTCCTCGGGGGAGAGGTCGAGGATCGACGTCAGGTGACGGCTTTGCACGTGTTCCCTCGGACAGTGGAATGAGACGGTCAGTATACGTAATCCACTCGCCCCACGACACTGCCGCCTCTGCAAACACAGGTGTGTTTGCGATAGTCTTCGCGCGGTCGGGCAGGCTCGCGGGGGCGCCATGGCAAACCATCGATGGCTCAACGCGGCCCTCGCCGCCTCCGCGCTGCTCGCCTTCCTCGTACTCACGTTCTCCAACGACTCAGACGACCTCGGCATCGAGGTCGAATCGCGCGACCCGTCGCCCGGCATTGACGAAATCCGGGTCGCCGTCACCGGCGCGGTAGCCCGTCCGGGCGTGGTCACGGTACGACCGGGTGACCGGGTCGCTGACGCGATCGCACTCGCGGGCGGGCTCACCGCGGACGGCGACATGAACGCCGTCAACCTCGCACGGCGCGTCCGCGACGAGGACCAGGTAGTCGTCCCACGCGTCGGTGAGCGCTTCGCCCTCCTCGATCTGAACCGCGCGACGGCACAGGAACTCGAGGCGCTACCGGGGGTGGGCCCGACCTATGCGAACGCGATTGTCCAGGCGCGGACGACCCACGGCCCCTTCGAGTCGACCGACCAACTCGTCGAGCTTGGCCTCGTCCCGGAACGCGTGTACGAGCGGTTTCGCGACCTCGTGACGGTGCACTGATGCCCGCCCTTCCAGTCGTCACGGGCGCATTTGTCGCCGGCACGCTGCTCGGGGCGCTGCTCGGCGGTCCCGTCACCTGGACGATGCTCCTGGTCGCGACCACCGTCATCGCGGTGACGCTCAGATCGAGGGAGCACTTGTCGTGGCTCGTGCTGATCGCCGCCGTTGCCTTCGCGGGGGTCGGCCACCTGCGAGCCCTGTCTGCAGCGGAATCGCAGCAACGGTCCGAGGCGATCGAGGGCACGCACGTCCTCTCCGGCGTCGTCGAATCGCCGCCGGACGTTCGCGGAACCACGCGCTTCTTCAGCCTCCTCGTCGACGAGGTGGACGGTGCTCCTCGGCATATCCGAGTTCGCGTGATCGTCCCGGCCACCGGCCAGGTGCGGCTCGGTGACCGGGTCGAGCTGAGCGGGGAGCTGGAGTCTCCGCGCGATGGGGCGAGTCCCGGTGCCCGGCAGCGCGGAAACGACCTCGGAGTCGAGGCCGAGGTCGCCTTCCCCAGTCGATGGCGCGTCATTGGACATGAGCCGCCATCGAAGATCGACTCCGTGCTCGGCGCGCTCCATGAGCGGAGCATCGCGAACATCGAGCGAGTCCTGCGTGAACCGGAGTCATCGCTCGCGGTCGGCATGCTGCTTGGCGTCCAGCAGGCGATGCCCGAGCGGCTCACACGCGACCTGCGCGCCACGGGCACCATCCACCTCGTCGTCGTGTCCGGCCAGAACGTGGCGCTCGTGCTCGGCCTGGCGGTGGCGGCGATGTCGGCCGGCATCCCACGTCGGCGCGCAGCGCTGCTGGCGCTCCTGCTCTTACCGCCGTACGTCACCCTCGTCGGCGCTCAGCCACCCGTGCTCCGAGCGGCACTGATGGCGGTGGGCCTGACGCTGGCGGACGTCCTCGGCCGCCGGACGCCCGGCTGGGTGTTCCTTGTCTATGCCGCCGCGGCCATGCTTGCGCTGGATCCGAGGCTGGCTACCAGCCTCTCCTTCCAGCTCAGCTTCAGCGCCACCGCCGGAGTCCTCATCGTGGCGCCGCCCCTGCGCGACGCGGCGCTCACGCGCCTCCGCGTGACGTCGTCGGGCGCACTCGCCGCCATCATTGAGGTAGCTGCGGTCTCGACGGGTGCCGCGCTCGCGGTCGCTCCGATCCAGGCCGCCGCCTTCGGCGTCCTGCCCCTGCTGCAGATCCCCGCGAACGTCCTCAGCGCACCCCTCTACGAGGCGACCCTCGTGGCGGCGGCGCTCGCGGCACTCCTTGGCGGAATCGCCGACCTGGTCACACCACTCCGTCTCCTGCTCACCCCCGCCCCCGCCGCATTCCTCGCCGTGATCCGGGCACTTGCCACGCCGCGCGCGCTCCTCGACACTCCTTCGCTCAGCGGCGGTGTGACGGTCGCCTGGTACGCGCTCCTCGTAGCGATCGTCTGGCTCTTCGCGCGCGGCAAGCCGGTCGCGCTCGCCCCGTCCGCCAGGTCGGGGGTCGCGCTCTCGTTGCTGCTCCTCGGCGCCAACGCCGGTCTCTGGCATGCAGCGCTCAAGCCAACCGAGTCGAACGCCAGCGTCACCGTCCTCGATGTCGGACAGGGCCTCGCGGTGCTCGTGCGTGACGGTGGTCACGCCGTGCTCATCGACGCGGGACCCCCTGACGCTGCCGTCGTCGGTGCGCTGAGTCGCGCCGGTCAGTTTGCAACCCTCGATGCGCTCGTCCTGACGCACGAGGACCTCGACCACACGGGCGGAGCCACTGCTGTCGAACGGCGAGTAGGCGCCCGGCAGGTGCTGGCGGCGTCTGACGCGTCACATCCCTCCACGGGCATCATCGACATCGGAGACCGGATGCATCTGACCGCGCGGACCACCATCGAGGTGCTCTCACCACCCGTGCTGTCCGACTCCGCACCGCGCTCGGACAATGACCGCGGCCTCGTGCTCCTCGTGACCATCGGCGAGCGCCGTGTCCTGCTCCCGGCGGACATCGAAGCCGCTGCGGAGACGTGGCTCGTCCAAAGCGCGGTCGATCTGGATGCGGACGCCCTTGTCGTCCCCCACCACGGTTCGAAGACCTCGTCGACGCCCGCGTTCCTCGCGGCGGTGCACCCTCAGGTCGCGGTCGTCTCCGTCGGTGCGCACAACGCCTACGGTCACCCGAACGCGGAAGTCCTCGCGAGGTACGCGGACGCCAGGGTGCTTCGCACCGACGAGGACGGCGATGTGACGCTGACGAGCGATGGGCAGCGCCTCTGGTACCACGCCGCTCGTCAGTGACGGGCGGCGCTGCTACGGTCGGACACACCCACAGACACGCGGAGCAGAGGAGTCGAACAATGACGATGCGCGAGCGCGCGCTTGGCCGAACCTCCGACGCCCTTCGCGACGTCCGCGTCGAACCCGGCGTCCTGCGCCACGCCGAAGGCTCCGCGCTCATCGAGGTCGGCGATACCCGGGTGCTCTGCGCCGCCAGCGTGGAGCCCGGAGTGCCTGGCTTCCTGCGCGGCTCGGGGTCCGGCTGGGTCACTGCGGAGTACGGCATGCTGCCACGCTCCACGCACACTCGTTCGGCTCGCGAAGCCGCGCGAGGGCGGCAGGGCGGCCGCACGCAGGAAATCCAGCGGCTCATCGGCCGCTCGCTCCGGGCGGTGGTCGACCTCGACCGCCTGGGCGAACAGACGATCACCCTCGACTGCGACGTGCTGCAGGCAGACGGCGGGACGCGAACCGCATCGATCACCGGCGCCTGGGTCGCGCTCGCCATGGCCATCGACTGGATGCAGCGCGAGGGCCGCCTGCCGACGCAGCCGCTCCGCACCCAGGTCGCCGCGACCTCGGTCGGCATGATCGAAGGCCAACCGCTGCTCGACCTCGACTACTCGGAAGACTCGAAGGCCGGCGTTGACTTCAACGTCGTGATGCTCGGCACAGGTCAGCTCGTCGAGGTGCAGGGCACCGCCGAGGGCGAGCCGTTCACGCGCCGCCAGATGGATGGACTGATCGACCTTGCCGAGGCGGGGATCCGCCAGCTTTTCACGGTCCAGCGCGATGCCGTGAACGAGTGGAAGGTCGCGCGCTAGGCGCTACGACACGTACTCGCCGAGATACGTCCCGCCGAGGACGTGCAGGTGCGCGTGCTCCTGCGACTGCATCGCGTGCCACCCGAAGTTCGAGGCCAGGCGGAACCCCTGTGGGCAGAACCGCCGGCCCATTTCGGCGGCGATGGTGCCGACCTCGCCCACGTTCTGCCACAGCTCGGACTGCGTCATGTGCCGCTTCGGCATCGCGAGGAGCATCACCGGCACCCACCGCAGGACGTTCCGGATTACGATCACGTCCTCGGACTCGTACAGGATCTCGGCGGGCTCCCGGCGCGCGATGATCTCGCAGAACACGCAGTAGCGCTGCATCTACTGACCGGGTACCTTCCGAGGACTGTGGGATCGTAGGCGGCCAGTCTAGGGACGCCTGAAAAGCACGGTCAATCAGAGCCCCCAATACGCGCGGAGCGGAAGGACGCCGTCCGTGACCGAGATCCGGCCGTTCCGAGGCCTGCGCTACGACCCAGCGATGGCGCCGCCCTCGGCTGTCATCGCCCCGCCGTACGACGTGGTCGACGGCGAGGACGTCCGGTCCTTGAACGCCCGCTCACCGTTCAACATCGCACATGTCGAGTCCTGCGAAGCGTCTGACGCCGGGTACGCCCAGGCTGCGGCGCTCCTCGAACGCTGGGAGCGCGAGGGCGCGCTGCGCCGCGACGAGCAGCCGGCGCTGTATGTCTACGAGCAGGCATTCGAGGTGCACGGCGGCTCGTACGTCCGCCGTTCCTTTTTCGCGCGGCTGCAAATCCACCCGCACGAGGACGGTATCGTGCGTCCCCACGAGGCGACGCTCACCGCCGCCAAGGAGGACCGTTTGCGTCTCCTCCGTGCGACCCGCACCAACGTCAGCCCCATCTTTGGGATGTTCGAGGACGCCGCGGGCCGCGCTCGCGCCGTCCTCGACCGCATTGCCACCGCGGAGCCGGCGTTCGTCGCCGTCGATGCGCGCGGCGAATCGCATCGCCTCTGGCCCGTGACCGCGGCCGAGGATATCGACTCGCTGGTGACAACCGTCGCCGTCTCAAACGTCACGATCGCCGACGGCCACCACCGCTACCACACGGCGCTGAACTACCTCCACGAACGAGAAGCTGCCGGAGACGCGTCCGAGGCAGACCGCTACATCCTCGCGGGCCTCGTCCCCGTCGACGACCCCGGCCTCGTCGTGCTGCCGATTCACCGGCTCATCCGTCGCGAGTCGGTGCCCACCGACCTGCTGGCGCGGCTCACCGATCTCTATGACGTGGAGCGCCTCGACCTCCCATGGAGTGCCGAGGGTGTCGCGAGTCTGTGGGCCCGCGTTCAGAGGGAAGTCGGCTCGCGAGTGTCCTTCGGCGCGATCGGCCTCGAGCCCCAGGCGTTCCACGTGCTGACAGCCCGCTCCGCCGAGGCGATCGAGGCCGCGATGCCGGGTGCCTGGTCAGCTGCCTCGCGCGCGCTGCATGTCCTCATCCTGAACGAGACTGTGCTCCAGCCGCTGCTCGGCCTCGACGCGGCGCAGCGGGCGAGCGGCGCGGTTGGATACACCGAGGACGAAACTGAGGCGTGGCGCGAAGTCGACGCCGGCGCGTACGGAGCGGCCTTCCTCGTCGACCACGTGCACGTGCGGCAGATCGTCGCCGTCGCCGACGCGGGCGAGGTGCTCCCGCAGAAGTCGACGTACTTCTACCCGAAGCTCGCGACGGGCATGGTGCTCAACCCGCTCGACTGACGTCGCGCGAGGCGCTCGGTGGCGCGGTGTTCGCTCGTCTCGAGCTACGCCTGGCTGAGGTCGAGCTGCCGCGCGCTGAAGATGTTGTCGAGCCCGAGCAGCGTCTGAATCTCGCTGGCCGATAGCGCACGGTTGATCCCGAGGACCATGAGCGCCTGCTCTCGCGCGCTCGGCCTTGAACCGACCGACATGTACGAGACGTTGACGCCCCACTCGCCGAGCGTGGTACCCACTCGCCCGATCATCCCCGGCCGGTCGAGATTTTCGACCATCAGTACGTGCTGCGCCGCGTCGGGCGAGATGTCGACTACGTAGTCGTCGATGCCCACGACGCGGACACCGGACGGGGTGTGCGTCGCAGTGACGGTGCGCGCGCCGTCGGCGCCCGCTACCTGCACCGCTACGAGGTTGGCGTACGGCTCGCGAGCAGGCCCGCTCTCCTGCTCAATGCGGATGCCGCGCTGCTCCGCCAGGGCGTCCGCGTTGACGACGGTCACCTTCTGGGTGCTTACGCGCTCCAGCATGCCGATGATTACCGAAGCGCGGAGCGGCCGCACCTCGTAGTTCCCGATCTCACCGAGGTACTCGATCCGCACGCGCTCGAGCTGGCTCGAGGACAGCTGGGCTGCGACGCGACCGGCGAGCTCGGCGGCGTCCAGATAGGGCCCGATCACTGCCATCGTTTCTGGATCCACCAGGGGCGCATTCACGGCGAACTGCGCCGGCTTACCGTCGAGGACGTCCATCAACTCCTCGGCGACGGAGATCGCGGCACGATCCTGCGCCTCGATGGTCGAGGCAGCGAGGTGTGGCGTGACCACGATGCGGTCCGACGTCGTGAGGACGTTGCCTACGGCGGGCTCCTTGCTGAAGACATCGATCGCGGCGCCGGCAACCTGCCCCGATGCGACCGCATCGAAGAGCGCCTGCTCGTCGATCAGGGCACCGCGGGCGGTGTTGATGATGCGGATCCCGGGCTTCGCCTGGGCCAGACGTTCGGCGTTGATCAACCCGCGGGTGCCCTCATGCAAGGCCGTGTGCAGCGTGACAAAGTCCGACTCCGCGAGCAGCGCATCCAGGTCCCGCAGCTCGACGCCGAGCGCACTCGCACGATCGTTCGAGACGTACGGGTCGAAGGCGAGCACGTGCATCTGGAAGGCGCGTGCACGCCGCGCGACCTCAGTGCCAATGCGCCCGAGCCCGATGATCCCGAGCGTGCGGCCGGCAAGCTCGATGCCCATGTACTTGTTGCGGTCCCAGCGGCCGGCCTGCAGTGCCGCGTGTGCCTGCGGGATGTTGCGGGCAAGGGCCAGCATGAGCGCGAACGCGTGCTCCGCTGCGGACATGGTGTTGGCAAGCGGCGCGTTGACTACCGTCACGCCCCGCTGCGTCGCCGCCTCGACGTCGATGTTGTCGACCCCGACGCCCGCCCGCCCGACAACTTCTAGCTGCCCGGCGGCTTCCAGGACGCGACGCGTCACCTGCGTCTGGCTGCGGACGACGAGCGCCTGGATGTCCGCCACCGCAGCGACGAGTTCGTCCTCGGACAGCCCGACACGGACCTCGACGTCGTGGTGCTGGCTCAGCAGGTCGATACCCTGCTGAGCCAGAGTGTCAGCGATCAGAATGCGTGCCACTGGTCGACCCCGTTCAGGCCGGGGTCGGCGTCTTGTAGCCGAGGCGTTCCATCGTCTGCGCGACCGCGCGCAGCCCGTTGTCGACGTCCTCGTCGGACACGAGACCGAGGTGACCGAAGCGGAAAATCTTCCCGCTCAGCGACCCCTGGCCGCCCGCGAGGACGGTGCCGAACTCGGTGCGCGCCGTCTTCGTGATGAGCGAACCGTCCACACCCTCGGGGACCTTCACTGCGGTCACCGTGTCGGAGCGGTGTCCCTCGGCGGCGAACAGCTCGAGGCCGAGGTCGAGGAGCCCTCGACGCGTCTTCTCAGCGAGGCGGTGGTGCCGCGCGTAGACGTTCTCGAGGCCCTCGGCGAAGAGAATCTGAAGAGCGCGGTCGAGCTGGAAGTACAGAGAAACCGCCGGCGTCCAGGGCGTCTGGCCCTTTTCGGCACTGCTGCGGGCACGCTGCAGGTCGAAGTAGAAGCGTGGCGTGGTGCACTTTGCCTGCGCCTCCCACGCGCGCGGGCTCACGCTGATGAAGGCGAGGCCCGGGGCGACCATCCACCCCTTCTGTGACCCAGAGACGACTACGTCCAGGCCCCAGGCGTCGGTCTCAACAGGGATCGAGGACAGCGACGAGATCGCGTCGACGATCAGAAGCCGGTCGTGCTTGCGGACGACCTCCGCGATCTCCTTCAGCGGGTTGGTCACGCCGGTGGAGGTCTCGTTGTGCGTGACCAGGACGGCCTTCAACTCTGGGTCGGCCGCGAGGGCTGCGTCGATGCGCGCCGGGTCGGCGGCGGTGCCGAAGTCGAACGCGAGCTCGGTCGGATTGCCGCCGTAGGTCTGGACGATTTCGAGGAAACGCTTGCCGAACACGCCAATCGTGACGACGAGCACCTTGTCGCCCGGCGACACGTGGTTGACGACCGCCGCTTCCATGCCGCCGCTGCCCGACGTGGTCAGGATGAGAACGTCGTTCGAGGTCTGGAACACCCGCTTCGCGCCCTCGGTGACCCGGCCGATGATCTCGGCAAACTCGGGGCCACGGTGGTTGATCATGTCGGCGGCGCCGGCCTCGGCTACCTCCCGCGGGACGGGGGTAGGGCCGGGAATACGCAGGTTCACAGTGTCTCCTTTTGCGGGGGATCCGTAGTCGATCCGAGGTTGCGATCGTATTGCCCGCGCGTTGGTACGGTCAACGAAATTGACCGCTTCGCAAACCTCGAGCGAGCCAGACCGTCCTGCCGCCCTCGTCCCGCGGCGCACGCCTACAATCGAGGTCCGACGCTACGCGACTGCGAGGGGCACTATCGACGACCGCACGCTCACCGTCCTGGAGTTCCCCGCCGTCCTCGAACGGCTGGCCAGGCTGACCGCCTTCTCGGCGGGGCGGCAGGCCGCGCTTGCGCTGCGGCCACTCTCCGAACGCGACGCAGTCGTTGAGTGCCAGCGCGAGCTGGCCGAAGCTATGCACCTCGACCGCGTCGGAGTCGAGGTCTCGCTCGGGGGAGCACACGATGTCCGCGAGCGCGCGCTGGCCGCGGATCGTGGGCAGACGCTCGCCGTCAGCGACCTGCTCGAGGTCGCGGGAACCGTGCGGGCGAGCGAGCGCGTCCGCCGGGCGCTCGTCCGAGTCGCCGAGGATGCGCCGCTGCTGTCCACCCTCGCCGCGGGCCTCGCGGACCTCTCACCCCTGCGCAACCTGATCGAGCAGTCGATCGACGACCGAGGGGAAGTCGCCGACACGGCGAGTGCCGAACTCGCCACCATCCGCCGCGAGCTGAACGCTGCCCACGACCGGCTGCAACAGCGCGTCCAGTCGATGCTTCGCGCTGCCGAGGTCCGCGCAGCGCTCCAGGAACCCCTCGTCACCATCCGGATGGGACGTTATGTCTTCCCGGTTCGTGCCGAGGCGCGCGGCGCGGTTCCCGGAGTCGTCCACGACACTTCAGCCTCCGGCGCGACCGTGTACGTGGAACCGTTCGCCGTCGTCGAGCTCGGGAACCGCTGGCGTGAGCTGCAGCTGCAGGAGCGGCACGAGGTCGAACGCATCCTCCGCGAGCTCAGCGCCGCCGTGGGTGAGGCCGCGGATGACCTCGTCGATCTCGTCGAACGCCTCGCCGCCGTCGACTGCGCGATGGCCCGCGCCCGGCTGGCGAGGGAGCTGCAGGCGACCGACCTGCACCGCCGCGGCCAGGCGCAGCCGTGGCTCCGCGCGGCCCCCGCGCAGCTTCGCCTGGTGAACGCGCGACATCCGTTGCTGCAAGGCGACGTCGTCCCGATCACGCTCGAGGTCGGCGGCGAGGTGCAGGCGCTACTGATCACCGGCCCGAACACCGGAGGCAAGACCGTCGCGCTGAAGACCGCCGGCCTGCTCTGCCTCATGGCGCTGGCGGGGCTGCCCGTCCCCGCCGACGATGGGTCTCAGGTGCCGGTGTATGAGGCGGTGTTCGCGGATATCGGCGATGAGCAGTCGATCGCCCAGTCGCTCTCCACGTTCTCCGGCCACGTCACGAACATCATCGACATCATCGAGCGTGCCGATGACCAGTCGCTCGTGCTCCTCGATGAGCTCGGGGCCGGCACAGACCCGACCGAGGGGGCCGCGCTCGCGATTGCGATCGTCGAGCGTCTGCGACGCGAGCGGGTCTCGCTGATTGCGACCACGCACCACAGCGAGCTGAAGCTGTACGCCCATCACACACCCGGGGTGATGAACGCGTCCGTCGAGTTCAACGTCGAGACACTGGCGCCCACCTACCGGCTCACTCTGGGCCTGCCCGGCCAGTCAAACGCGCTCGCCATTGCCGCCCGTCTCGGCATGCCGGCGGACGTGATCGAGGAGGCACGCGCCGGCCTCTCGAGCGACCAGCAGGCGATGGAGCATGTCCTCGCTGACCTCCGCCGCCAGCTCACCGCCGCCGAGGAGCGCGCCAGCGCCGCGGCCGCAGCCCGGGACGCCGCCGAGGCGCTACGTCGCGATTACGAGACGCGCCTCGAGGCGCTCACGAACGAGACGGCCGACCTGCGAGCGGAAGCCCGACGGAAAGTGCGCGCCGAGCTTCGCGAGACGGAGCGGCTTGTGCAACGGACGCGCCGGCAGGTTGAGGCCGCTCGTCTCGAGCAGGCGAGTGCCGAGCTCACGCGCGCCCGCCGCGCGATGGAAGCCCTCCCGCCGGAGCCAGAGCCCGAGCCCGCGCCGCCTCCGATGTCCGGCCCGATCGCAATCGTGCCCGGTCACCTGGTCTGGGTGCGTGGGATTCCTGGACCAGGCGAGGTGCTCTCGGCGCCCGGTGAAAGCGATGAGTTTGAGGTGCAGCTCGGCGCATTGCGCACCCGCGTCCGCGTGCAGCAGGTCGAGCGGACTTCTCCGGGCGCACCCGCGCCGGCGCCCCGTATGCCGGCCCCGCCGCCTCCCGCGAACGTTGCGAACGAGATCGAGGTGCGAGGACAACGCCTCGATGAAGCGATGCCTCGCGTCGAGGAGTTCCTCGACCTCGCGGCCCGTGCCGGCAAGCACCGCGTCTATCTCATCCACGGCAAAGGGACGGGGACGTTGCGCCGCGCGGTACGCGCCATGCTCGACCGCCACCCTCTGGTCACCTCGTACGAGACCGCTGCGCGGCAAGAAGGTGGCGAGGGCGTGACGGTCGCCTACCTCGCGGGGGTGCAATGAGCGGCTACCGCACCGCTCCCTCGCGCAGGTGGCAGACGTCGTTGAGCCCGATCACGGTCGGCTGTCCGCGCTCGTCCGCGATCGTCGTCATGCCGCAGTTCGAGCTGTAGACCTGCACGTGCTCGTGTGGCGCGAGCCCGGACAACGACCCGAGGATCGCCCCGAGGACGCCGCCGTGCACCACTGCAACGGCAAGCGATTCGCGGTGCCGCTCATGGAGCGCGTCGAAAGCCGCCCGGACGCGCAGCCGGAATGCCTCCATGCCCTCTTCCCCGGGCACTTGCCCGACGCCCCAGTCGCGGTTCGCTAGGCCCCAGCGCGCGGCGGCCTCCGGCCAGCGCAACCCCTCGGCCTCACCGAATCCGTACTCGCTCAACCCCGCGACTTCGAGGGCTTCGAGGCCCATGCATCGCCCCACGATCTCGGCCGTCCGCCGAGCGCGACGCAGCGGGCTCGTGTACAGCGCGACCGCCCCGCTCGAGGCGAGACGCCGTCCCGCAGCCTCGGCCTGCACTTCACCGGCAGCTGTGAGGGGGAAGTCCATCTGCCCCTGGATGATCCGTTGGACGTTGCCCTCGGATTCGCCGTGCCGCACGTAGATGACCGTCAACGAAGGGCAGCCTGCGCGCCCGAGAGTGAACCACCCTGGGCCTCGATGAGCTTATCGACCAGCTGCGAGACCACCCGCGCGGTTGCGCCGAAGATGAGGTGATCGCCGTGACGGTAGTTGCGCATCTCACCGATCGGGGTGGTCATGTACTCCCACCCTTCGCCACTCAACAGGTACGGCACCGGCACCTCCAGCAGCATCTCCATCTCGATGCTCGCGATGCGGAACGGGTACGGCGTCTCCGCCGTGATCGCGCCCACGTACGGCGACATCGCGAAGTTGGTGCGGGTCACCACGTCGTCGAGGCGTCCGAAGACCTCGACGTGCGAGCGATGCACCCCGATCTCCTCTTCGGTTTCTCGCAGCGCCGTCATCAGCAGCGACTCATCTTCCGGGTCGCGCCCGCCGCCGGGCAGGCTGATCTCGCCCTTGTGGAACTCGACATGTTGGCTCCGGACCTGGAACAGCAGGTGCTCGACGCCGTCTCGCTCATGCAGCAACAGCAGCACCGCCGCCGGCATGTGATCCTTCGTCGGATCGACGAGGATGGGTTCGTGGCGGCTTACGACATCACGGATCAGATCGCGCATGAAATCACCTCGATGGCTGCGGCATCGCACACAGACTCAGACGTGGTAGGCCCGCCAGGATTCGAACCTGGGACCGATCGGTTATGAGCCGACTGCTCTAGGCCGCTGAGCTACGGGCCCTCCGCTGGTCGCCGTCGAGTATAGCCACGCCGTGTGCGGCTCATGCCATCGAATCGAGCGACTTGCCTCCGAGGATGTGCAGATGGATGTGTTGAACTTCCTGATGCGCGTCCGGCCCGCTGTTCATCACAAGGCGGTACCCACGCTCGTCGAGGCCCTCGGCGCGAGCGATCTTCGTCGCGGCCACGACCATTCGCCCCATCCAGCCCGCGTCGCTCTCGAGCAACGCCGAGGGCGCCGTCGTGCCTTCGTGCCGGGGGATCACCAGGATGTGTACGGGGGCCTTTGGGGCAATGTCCTTGAACGCCACAAACTCGTCGTCTTCGTAAACGCGCGCGCTCGGCACCTCATTGCGCAGGATGCGCGCAAAGATGTTTCCGGGGTCGTAGTCCGTCATGGTCCTGCTCTTCAGTTACTCGATCGACCGTCAGTTGACACGGACGGGAAGCGTGCGCAGCCCCCGCAGTACGAAGGTGCCGCCGCGCTCCGGCGGAGCGGCCAGCTCTACCGAGGCGAAGCGCGTCAGCAGGGCCCGGAATGCAACCTGTGCCTCGAGCCGCGCGAGCGGGGCGCCGAGACAGAAGTGCGGCCCCAGTCCAAACGCCAGGTGCCGCTTGTCCTCGCGCCGGACATCGAGGCGATCGGGCTCCACGAAGTGCGCCGGATCTCGATTCGCCGCGCCGATCATGACAATGAGCGCATCGCCTCGGTGGACGGCACGGCCACCCACCTCCACGTCCCGGGTGGCGACGCGTACGAGGCCCTGGACCGGGCTGTCGAAGCGGAGGAACTCCTCGACCGCGTCGCCGATCAGGTCGGGCTGCTCGTGCAGCAGCCGCGCCTGTTCTGGCTCGTCGAGGAGCGCGAGCGTGCCGTTTCCGATCAGGTTGATCGTCGTTTCGTGGCCCGCGATGAGCAGCACGACGGTGAACGCGAGCAGCTCGTCCCGGGTGAGATGACTGCCCTCGTCTTCCGCCTGAACGAGGGCGGTGATCACGTCCTCGCGAGGTGAACGGCGGCGCTCTTCCACGACGCGACCGAGGTACTCGATGAGATCCGCCGAAGCGCGTTTCGTGGATTCGACCGACTCCGGCGTGCTGAACACATTCGTCGCGGTGTCGGCGATCGCGGTCGACCACCGTTTGAACAGCTCACGGTCGGACGCCGGGACGCCCAACAATTCCGCGATGACGATGACCGGCAACGGCAGCGCGAGCCCCTCAACAAGGTCCCATGGCTCGCCGACGGGTGCTGCGTCCAGAAGCTCGGACGTGATCTCCTCGATCCTCTCGCGCATCCCCTCGATCACGCGCGGTGTGAACGCGCGGCTCACGATCCCGCGCAGCCGCGTATGCACGGGCGCGTCGGAGTTGAGTACGGTCGGCACTTCACCGAGCGGGAACTCACGCCGTTGCTGCTGGAACTGCCGCGCCATCGGACTGGTCGCCAGTAACGGGTTGTTGGCGAACGTCTCCGGCTCGCGAAGCACGCGTTCGCAGTCAGCGAACGAGGTCACGATCCAGGCCTGCAGCGTGGGGCTGAAATGGACGGGCTCCGACGCCCGCAGGGAGGCGTACGCCGGATACGGGTTCTTCGCGAATGACGGCAGAAAGGGGTTGAAGATGGCCATAGCCACTCGATCGTACCGCGTGCCTCGCGAGTCGGCGCGCACGTTGCGAGGCCATCGTCCCCCCCGTACGCTGGATGGAACGCACATCCGGCGGGAGCCCCCTTCCTCGTGACCGTCCGACCTGAGCACCGTTACGTCCGCGCACCGGCAGGCCGATGGCGACGGTTCGTGCCGCTGACCGCAACGATCGTCTGGCTGTGGTTGCGCTGGCGCTGGTTACGGATCCAGCGCCACTTCTTCGGCGAGGCGCGCACGGCTGAGGCGACGCACCGTTTTCACCTCAGTGCCGCGAGATCGGTCGCGCGCCTGGCGGTGCGCCAGCAGGGCCTCATCATCAAGACCTGTCAGTTCCTCGGCAGCCGCGCGGACATCCTCATGGAGGAGTACGTCGAGGTGCTCTCAATGCTGCAGGACGCGGTCCCGCCCCGTCCGTGGGCCGACATGCGGCCTGTCGTCGAGGGTGATCTCGGCGCCCCCGTACAGCAGGTGTTCGCCGAGTTCGATACGAACGCGGTCGCCGCGGCATCCCTCGCGCAGGTCTATCGCGCGCGCACGCGCGACGGCCACGACGTGGCGGTCAAGGTGCAGTACCCCGGCATCGAACGCATCGTGCACTGGGACCTGCAGACGATCCGCTTCCTCGCCAACGTCTGGTCGCGGCTGGAGACCGTCATCGACTTCCGGCCTGTCGTCGAGGAGATGGAGCGTAACGCCCCCGAGGAGGTCGACTTCGTCCACGAAGGCCACGCCGCTGAGGAGATCGCCGCGATGCTATCCACTCGCGATGACGTCGTCGTGCCGCGCATTTACTGGCAGTGGTCCGGCCGTCGCGTGCTGACGATGGACTACCTCGACGGCACGAAGATCACTGACGTCGAAGCGCTACGAGCCGCCGGCATTGACACCACTCAGGTAGCCGATTCACTGATCGACCTCTACAGCGTGATGGTGCTGCGTCGTGGGATGTTCCACGCCGATCCACACCCCGGAAACCTGCTCGTGCTGCCGGCGGCCACTCCGGGCGGTCCCGCGCGCATCGGCCTGATTGACTTCGGCCTCACCAAACGACTGCCAGAGGAGTTCCGCCAGCAGGTGGTCGTCCTGACCAGCGCCATCGTCGCGCAGCACCGGCAGCAGGTAACCGAGGCCATGGAAGGCATGGGGTTCCGTACGCGCGTGTATGACGAAGACACTTACTACGCACTCGGCGAGGCGTTCCTCGGCGATGTGCTGCGCTCCGGCAAGGCGTATGCGGACGCAGCGCTATTCGCCGAGGTCAACGTCCGCCTCGGACGCATCCTGAGGGCCAATCCGCTCGTCGAGGTGCCGGGCGACGTGATCCTCATCGCACGGGTCATGGGGCTGCTCTCCGGCATCGGACGGCAGCTCGACTCGAAGACGGACCTCATCGACGCACTCATCCCGTACCTCGAGGAAGAAACGGCAGGCGAAGCGGCTTCGTAGCCGCACCCATCTCCGGCCCGAAGCGTCATCACAGTTGCGTATTTCTTGCCCATGCTTGTTAATCTGGAGCCCGTGACCGCTCCATCACGAACAAATGATCTGGCGTACCGCGTCGCGCTCCATCGCGTGCCGCGCATGGGGGGCGTTCGCTTCGCGCTGCTGGAGGCGACCTTCTCGAATCTCGAGGACGCCTGGCACGCCGACGCAGGTGCCCTCCATGCTGCGGGCCTCGACGTACGCACCGCGCAGGCCATCACGCGCGCCCATGCCGAAACCGATCCGTTCGCCGAGCTAGAGCGACTGCATCTGGCCGGCGTCGACGCGCTCGCCCCCGACGATCCTCGCTACCCCTCGCGGCTGCATGAGATCGCCGACGCGCCACCGCTCCTGTACGTGAAAGGCAGCTGGATCCCTGACGACGAATGGAGCGTCGCGGTCGTGGGGACGCGTCGCGCGACCGCCTACGGGCGGCAGGCGGCGACCGAGTTTGCCCGCGGACTGGCGGCGAACCGCGTCACCGTCGTCTCCGGCCTCGCCCGAGGCGTCGACACGGTCGCCCACCATACCGCGCTCGAGTCTGGAGGGCGCACGGTCGCTGTGCTCGCAAACGGTCTCGACACCGTCTATCCGCCCGAGAACGCGCGACTTGCCGACCAGATCGCGGCCCAGGGAGCGCTGATGACCGATTACCCGCTCGGGACGAAACCCCGAGCGGACTTCTTCCCGCGTCGAAACCGCATTATGTCCGGAGTGGCTCTGGGCACACTGGTGGTGGAGGGCGAACCGACAAGCGGCGCGATGATCACGGCGCGTCTTGCCCTCGAGCAGAACCGCGAAGTGTTCGCTGTGCCCGGCTCGATTTTTTCTACCCAATCGAGCGGTCCCCTGGCGCTGCTCCGGGACGGCGCCACGCCGGTCGGGCGTATCGAGGACATCCTCGAGGCGCTGAACCTCACGATGGTCGGCGCCCAGATGGACTTCGGTCGCGCGCTGCCACCGGACGACCCGAACGAGGTCGCGCTGATGGCCTCCCTCTCCCGAGAGCCACGTCACGTGGACGAGGTCGTGCGCCAGAGCGGGCTCCCGGCCGCCACCGTGGCAGCCACGCTCGCGCTCCTCGAATTGAAGGGCCTCGTGCGCGACATGGGCGGCATGCAGTACGTTCGACTGCGCGAGGACGTCGCCGAGTACGTCGTCCCGAGGGCAGGAGCAACGGTTGACCACTGAACCCCGGCGGAGGGGCCGGACACGCGCCAGCAGCGGAAAGAGTCTCGTGATCGTCGAGTCGCCCGCCAAGGCGCGCACGATCGGGCGGTTCCTCGGCCCCGAGTACGTCGTCGAGTCCTCGATCGGGCACATCCGCGACCTGCCGTCCCGGGCCGCCGAGATACCCGAGAAGTACCGCCGTGAGGCCTGGGCGCGCCTCGGTGTGGACGTCGACCACGACTTCGAACCGCTCTACATCGTCCCGACGACGAAGAAGCAGCAGGTCACGAAGCTCAAGCAGCTGCTGAAGGACGCCGACCAGCTCTACCTCGCCACAGATGAAGACCGCGAAGGGGAAGCCATCGCCTGGCACCTCCGCGAGGTGCTCAACCCCAAGGTCCCCGTGAAGCGCATGGTCTTCCACGAGATCACCCGGGACGCCATCGAAGACGCCATCGAGCACCCACGCGACATCGACCAGCATCTTGTCGAGGCGCAGGAGGCGCGGCGTATCCTCGACCGCCTGTACGGCTACGAGGTGTCACCGGTCCTCTGGAAGAAAGTCCGCCCGCGCCTCTCGGCCGGCCGCGTGCAGTCGGCGGCGATCCGCATCGTCGTGGCCCGCGAGCGCGAGCGCATGCGCTTCGTCGAGGCCTCGTTCTGGGACGTTGACGCCACCATGCGCACCCGCGATGACGGAGCGGACGTCTCAACTCACCTCGTTGAGCTAGACGCGCGGCGGGTCGCATCGGGGCGCGACTTCGAGCCGACCACCGGGCGGCTCGCGGACGACCGCGACGTCGTCCTCCTCGGCGAAGCCGACGCGACCGCCGTCGCCGCGGCCCTCGCCGGTGCTACGGGCATCGTCAGCGACGTGCAGGAGCGGCCGTTCACGCAGCGCCCGGCGCCGCCGTTTATCACCTCGACCCTGCAGCAGGAGGCCGGGCGCAAGCTCCGCTATTCCGCGCAACGGACAATGTCCGCCGCACAGTCGCTCTACGAGAACGGCTACATCACGTACATGCGTACGGACTCGACGAACCTCTCCACCGAGGCGCTCGATGCGGCGCGTGCGCAGGTTCGTCAGCTCTACGGCGGCGAATACGTGCCCGACGCCCCACGGCAGTACACGACGCGCAGCAAGGGCGCGCAGGAAGCGCACGAGGCGATCCGCCCCGCGGGCAACGCCTTCCGGACGCCCGAAAGCCTGCGCGGAGAGCTGGACGCCGATGCCTTCCGCCTCTACGAGCTGATCTGGATGCGCACGGTCGCCTCGCAGATGCGGGACGCCACGGGCCGGCGCACGAACGTGCGTATCGAGGCGGATGCCGGCGAGCACGGTACGGCCACGTTCGCCACATCCGGCAAGGTGATCACCTTCCCCGGTTTCTTGCGAGCCTACGTCGAGGGCTCCGACGACCCCGAAGCGGAACTCGACGAGCAGGAGCGCCTGCTGCCGCCGCTCGTGGTTGGCCAGCAGCTCGACGTCACGGCAGCCGAACCGCGCGGACACGAGACCCAGGCGCCGGCACGTTACACCGAAGCCAGCCTGATCCGGGAGCTGGAGGAGCGTGGCATCGGCCGTCCGTCCACCTACGCGTCGATCATCGGGACGATTCAGGACCGCGGGTACGTGCAGAAGCGTGGCTCTGCGCTCGTGCCGACGTTCGTCGCGTTCGCCGTGGTGAATCTGCTCGAGCAGCACTTCCCCGAACTCGTTGACCTCGACTTCACGGCACGCATGGAGGACGACCTCGACGAGGTCGCCGCAGGCGCGATCGAGGCGACCCCGTGGCTCCGCCGCTTCTACTTCGGCGACGGCCGCCCGGCCCCCGACGGCCTTGCCGCGGAGGGTCTGAAAGAACGGATTGGCAGCGGCTGGGAAGCGATCGACGCTCGCGAGGTCTCATCGATCCCGCTCGGCAAGGACGAGCAGGGGCGCACGGTCGCGGTGCGTGTCGGCCGTTATGGTCCGTACGTCCAGGCGGGTGACGACGAGCTGCGAGCCAGCCTGCCCGAGGACACCCCGCCTGACGAGCTGGACCTCCCGGCCGCTTTGCGCATCCTCGAACGCGCCGCCCTCGGCGACCAGTCGCTCGGAGTCGACCCTGACACGGAGTTGCCGGTCTACCTGAAGAGCGGCCGCTACGGACCGTACGTCCAGCTCGGAGAGGACACCGAACAGGATGGCAAGCCCCGGCGCGCGTCACTCTGGCCCGGCATGACGCTCGAGACGCTCACCCTCGGTGAAGCACGCATGCTGCTCTCGTTCCCTCGCACCCTGGGCGTCCACCCCGTGACGGGAGAACCGATCACCGCGCAGGACGGTCCACTCGGGCCCTACGTAAAGATGGGCACGGAGAGCCGCAGCCTGCGCGACCACGACCAGCTTGCATCCGTGACCCTCGACGAGGCCGTCGCCCTGCTGGCGGAGCCTCGAAAAGGCCGCGCCCGCTCTGCGTCGATCCTGGCTGACCTCGGCCCGCACCCCGACAGCGGGGCGCCCGTCACGATCCGAAACGGACGCTTTGGTCCCTACGTAACTGACGGCACGGTCAACGCCTCGCTGCCGCGTGGACGCAACCCGGCCACCGTAGGCATCGAGGACGCGGTCGACCTCATCGCGGCCCGCGAGGCGAAGCTGCGCGAGCAAGGCAAGGATCCGCGCGCGGCGAAGCCGGCCTCGACGCGCGGCCGCTCCACCCGCGGATCGAGCACTCGTGCGAGTCAGCGCAAGTCCGCGTAACGCGCGATGACGCGGCAGACGACAGCTCCTCAGCCAGCGGAGGTCGCCGCGCGTCGCGCCGTGCGCGAACACGGCGACGCGCTCCTCGATCGGTATCTGGCGGTCCTGAGCGGCCTGCTGGGCCGCTCGCGATTCACTGTGCGGAATTACCGGCAGGACATTGAGCCCTTCATTGAGTTCCTGGCCGCGCGCGGCATCGAGGTGGAAACGGCCGGACGAGACGACGCGCGGGCCTACCTCGCGCACGCACGTGACACGGGACTCGCGCAGGCCTCGCTCCGCCGGCGGGCGACGACCATTCGCGCCTTCTACACGTGGCTCGACCGCGAGGCGCTGCTGCCGTCGGCGCGGCCCGGGGACTCCATTCTCCGCCTGCGCACGCCAGCGGCGCCCCGGCGCCTGCCGCAGTTCCTGACCGCCGAGGAGGCGATATCTCTGGTCGAGGCGCCGCCCGCCGACACGGCGCGGGGTCTGCGTGACCGGGCCCTGCTCGAGTTGCTGTACGGTGCAGGTCTGCGGGTCAGCGAGGCCGCGGGCGTCGACCTCCTCGACCTCGATCTCACGAACCGCCAGGTCCGTGTCACCGGCAAGGGTGCGAAGACGCGCATCTGCCTGTTCGGTGAGCCAGCGCACGCAGCGCTCACGGCCTACCTCGAACGCGGGCGGCCACACCTCGTCACCGGAGCACAGCCCGCCCTGTTCATCGGCCGCGAGGGGCGGCGGCTCGCCGTTCGCTCCGTGCAAGCGCTCGTGCGGAGATACGGCACCCAGGCAGCCATCCCTCAGCGGGTGCACCCTCACCTGCTGCGCCACACGTTTGCGACCCACATGATCGAGGGCGACGCCGATCTCCGTATCGTGCAGGCGCTGCTCGGACACGCGAGCGCCGACACGACGCAGATCTACACGGCCGTCACGCCACAGCGGAAAGCGCAGCTCGTCTCCTCGGCGCTCCGACAGGCGCGTGACGCCGAGAGAGCGCGGGGGGACGACGGCGCGGTAGGATCGGCTGACGCGACGTCACGAACGGAAGAATAAGAAGAGCAATGCGGATCCTCGTCCTGAACGGACCGAATCTGAACCTTCTCGGGCGACGGGAACCTGAGATCTACGGCCTTCAGACCCTCGCGGATATCGAGGTGCTCATCCGCAACCGGGCGGAGGAACACGGGATCGAGGTCGACTTCCTGCAATCGAACCACGAGGGAGTGCTCGTCGATGCGATCCAGGAACACCGCGACTGGGACGGCTTCATCATCAACGCCGGTGCGTTGACCCACACCTCGCTCGCCATCGCCGACGCCATCTCCTCGGTGGGCGTCCCTGCAGTAGAGGTGCACCTCTCAAACGTCCACGCGCGCGAGGCGTTTCGCCATCACTCCTACCTCTCGCCCGTCGTGTGGGGACAGGTCGTCGGCTTCGGCTACCGGGGCTACCTCGCCGCGTTGGACCTGCTGTACGACCGCCTCTCGAGGGAAGCGCTGGGATGACCAATCAGCTCGCCCGCCTCGACCGGCTACGCGCGCGCTTCGACGCGCTGGGCATCGACGCCTTGCTGATCGCGACCCCGTCGAACCGCCGCTGGATCTCCGGGTTCACGGGCACGGCGGGCACGCTCCTCGTGAGCCGCTCGCAGGCGCTCTTCGCGACCGACGCCCGATACTACGAACAGGTGGCGGCCCAGGCGGCCGCCTTCAGCCTCGTGCCCGCCAATGGGCCAATGGCAGAGTGGGCGCCCGCCCTCCTCGCCGGCCTCGGAGGCCAGCGCGTCGGATTCGAGCCAGGCGGCCTCACCTACGCCAACTTCGAGGAGTGGAAGACCGTCTTGGCCGCCTTGCCGGACGCCGACCGGCCGGCCTTCGTGCCGGCGCCGGGCGCGATCGAGGCACTCCGGGCGGTGAAAGAGCCCGAGGAAGTGGACTCACTCACCCAGGCCGTCCTTCTCGGCGATGCGGCGTTTACGCACGCGGCGAGCCTCGCGCACCCCGGCATGACCGAACGTGGACTCGCATGGGAAGTGCAGCGGTTTGCCATGGAGCACGGCGCCGCCGACCTCTCGTTCCCGACGATTATCGCCACCGGCCCGTGGGGCGCCCTTCCGCACGCCTACCCGCGCGATGTGCCGCTCGAGCCGGATGCCGGGGTCGTGATGGACCTCGGCGTGATCGTGGACGGGTATTGCTCCGACCTCACCCGCACGATCTTCCTCGGTGAGACTGACGCCCGCTTTCGCGAGATCTACGACATCGTGCTGACAGCGCAGGAAATGGCGGAAGAGCGCATCGAGGCAGGCATGACCGGCGAGCAGGCGCACCAGATCGCGGCGACCGTGATCGCGCAGGCGGGTTACGCTGACTACTTCGGCCATGGGCTGGGCCACGGCGTCGGACTCGACATCCACGAGGCGCCGCGCCTGGGGCCGCGCTCCTCGGACATCCTCGTCGATGGGCAGGTCGTCACTGTGGAGCCCGGTATCTATCTCCCCGGATGGGGTGGCATCCGCATCGAAGATCAGTGCGTCATGGAGAACGGGCGCTTGCGCAGGCTCTCCACGGCTGCGAAGTTGAATTAGAGTCCGAAGGACGCGGCAAGCCCTGCCCGTCACGCACGAGTCACAGTAGGGAGTCACCGGTGATCAGCACTGGCGAAATCAAGCGCGGCGTTTCCGTCGAGGTCGATGGCAACCTCTACCAGGTCGTAGAGGTGCAGCACGTCAAGACGAAGAAGTCCGCCGTATACCGGGTGAAGATGCGCGACCTGCGCGGTGGCCACATCATCGAGCGGACGTTCAACGCGGGCGAGAAGCTGGCGGCGGCCCGCGTGGAGCGGCGCGATATGCAGTTCCTCTACTCGGACGCGAGCGGCCTCACGTTCATGAACACCCAGACCTTCGACCAGATCGCGGTACCCGCGAGCATCGCCGGCAACGCGCTCTCCTACCTCAAGGAGGGCGACGTCGTTCAGGTCCTCGCCTACGGCGAGGAGGCACTCGGCATCGAGCTGCCCCCGGCGGTGCAGCTCAAGATCGTCCGTTCCGACCCGGGAGTGAAGGGCGACACCGCGACCGGCGCAACAAAGCCGGCGACCCTCGAAACGGGTCTCGTCGTGAACGTGCCGCTGTTCATCAATGAGGGCGACACGATCAAGGTCGGCACGAGCGAAGGCAACTACATCGAGCGCGTCTCGAACGCGTAGCCGGCCCGCGCCATGGCTCCCGAGGTGTATCCGGTCCACCAGGTCACGCGGTATCTGCGCGAGCTGCTGGAGACCAACCGTCACCTGACCGAGGTCTGGGTGTCGGGCGAGGTGTCCAACCTCTCCCTCGCCTCCTCAGGCCACATCTACTTCACGCTGAAAGATGGCCGAGGCGCCCTGCGCTGCGCGTTCTTCCGCAATCGTAACGTGGGGCAACGCGACCGGCTGCACGAGGGCGCCTCGCTGATCGTGTACGGGTCGCTCTCGCTGTACGAGCAGCGCGGAGACCTGTCGTTTGTGGTCGACTTCGTCCAGCCGGAGGGCACCGGCGCGCTGGCCGCGGAGTTCGAGCGTCGCCGGGCCCGCTTCGAGGAAGAGGGGCTGTTTGCGTCCGAGCGCAAGCGAGCCCTCCCGCGGTTCCCTCGGCGCGTGGGCGTAGTGACTTCCCCGACTGGCGCCGTGTTCCACGACATTCGCGACGTGCTCGGCCGTCGCTGGCCCCTGGCCGAGATCGTGCTCCAGCCCGCGCCCGTGCAGGGTGCAGACGCCGCCCCGGCGATTGCCGAGGCGATCCGAGCCCTCACTCGTGTCGACGACCTCGATGTGGTCATCGTCGCGCGGGGCGGCGGGTCGGCCGAGGACCTCTGGGCCTTCAACGAGGAGCCGGTGATCCGGGCGATCTTCGGCAGCCCGGTGCCTGTCGTTTCCGCTGTCGGCCACGAGACCGACGTAACCCTCGCCGATCTCGTGGCGGACGTGCGCGCGCCCACGCCCTCAGCCGCCGCTGAACTCGTGGCGCCCGACCGGTTCGCGGTGGTGCATCGTGTCGATACCCTGCAGCGGCACGCCGAGGTGCAACTTCTCCGCACGATGGCCGCGGCACGGGAGCGGCTCGACCTCGCAGGCCTCGCGCTGGAGCGCGGCGCTCCAGATATCGACGCCCTGCGGAGAGGAGTCGGCATTGCCGCCGACCGCGCCACCGCCGCAGTCACCGCCCGATCACGCCACGCCGGCCAGACCGTCGAGCGGCAGGTCGCGCTGCTTTCGTCCATGTCTCCGCTCGCTACGCTCGCCCGGGGCTTCGTCCTCGTCACGGACCCCGACGGCCGGCCGATCGCGTCGGCGGCCGAAACGGCGCCCGGTGCTGCCGTCTCGGTTCGCTGGCACGACGGGGTGCGTGGTGCGCGGATCGAGGGGGCAGCGTGACGACCGGCCAGGAATCCGGAGTCAGCTTCGAGGCGCTGTATGCGCGGCTCGAGGAGGTGACAACGGCCCTCGAGGCCGGCAACCTCACGCTCGAGCAGTCCATCGCGCTCTACGAGGAAGGGATGAGCCTCGCGCATCGATGCCAGGCTCTGCTCGCCGACGTCGAGCAGCGTGTGCAGGTGCTGCGCGAGACCTACGACAACGGATTCGATCGGTGACGCTTCGGCTCGGCTGGTTCACGACCGCCCGCGGCCCGGGCTCGCGGGCGATGTTCGAGGCGGTCGTCGCGGCTCGCGCCTCCGGGCTGCTCTCCGGAGTCGAGTTCGCGGTTGTCTTCTGTAACCGCGACCGCGGCGAGGATGAGGTGACGGACGAGTTCCTCGATCGGGTCGAGTCACTGAAGATCCCGCTCGTGACGATGTCGTCGGTCGCGTACCGCCGTCGCGTCGGTGGCGAACGCTCCCGCTCCGGCGAGCCACTGCCCGCCTGGCGCCGGGACTACGACCACGATGTCGACCGCGCGCTCGAGGGATTCCCGTTCGACCTCGGCGTGCTCGCCGGCTACATGCTCATCTTCGAGCGCGAGTTCTCCAGGTCCCACCCGCTGCTGAACCTGCACCCCGCCCTCCCCGAGGGGCCTATTGGCACCTGGCGCGAGGTGATCCGCAGCCTGATTCGCACCGGCGCTGCCGAGAGCGGAGTGATGCTCCACCTGGCCATACCGGCGGTGGATGCGGGCCCCGTGGCCGCCTACTGTCGCTACCCGATTCACGGCCCCGCCTTCGACGCAGCATGGGACGCGCTGGGCGATAACACGCTGCAGGACGATGGCGCGATCGAGGCAAGTCCGCTCTTCGCCGCGATCCGAGCCGCCGGCGTCGCGCGTGAGTCGCCGCTCCTGGTGGCCACCCTCCAGGCGTTCGCGGACGGACGTCTCGTCGTGCGTGACGGGCAGGTATTCGATTCGGCCGGGCAGCCGGCCGCGGCAGCGGACCTTACGGCGGAGGTGGAAGCCATCGTCGCCAGCAGCGCTGACGCTCCCGGGATCCCGCGCTGATCGGGCGTGCGGAACCCGATACTCGGGTCACCGAGGTCGCTGCTGGCTGAGTACGGTACCATCGTGCCAGTGTCGCCCGCATGAACTCGACAGGCCCCACATGTCCGCCCCTCCGGTCCTGGTCCCGCTGACCTCGAGGCTACCGCTGCGTCGCGACGGGCCGCTGCTTCCCTCACCGCTGCGCGCACTTCCCGTCGCCGGAGGCATCGCCGGTGTCGCACTGGCCGGCCTCGCCACCGAGTACGTCCTGCGGGCGGCGGCCGTCCACGTGATCGACACGCTGATCCGGCGCCCTGCCCCGAAGCGGGCCGTGGTCACCGAGGTGACCGTCATCGAGCGCTTCCGCCGCGACTGAACATGACGCGCGAGCGCCTGCAAAAGATCCTCGCTCGAGCCGGACACGGCAGCCGGCGGAGCGCCGAATCCCTGATCGCCGAGGGCCGCGTCGAGATCGACGGCAAGCGCGCCGCACTCGGTGACCAGGCGGACCCGGCGTTCCAGCGCATCACAGTCGACGGACGCCCGCTCGAAGTCCGCGCGCCGTCCGGGACATGGATGCTGCACAAGCCCGTGGGTTACGTCGTCACCGCATCCGACGAGCGCGGCCGGCCCACCGTCTACACCCTCGTCCCCCCCGAGGCGGCCAGCACGCGTTACGTCGGCCGGCTTGACATCGACACCTCCGGGTTGCTGCTCCTGACCACCGACGGCGAGCTCGCACATCGGCTTACGCACCCCCGGTACGAGGTGTGGAAGACGTACGAGGCGGAGGTCGCCTCGACCCCCGATGCAAGGAGCCTCGACCTGCTCCGCAACGGTGTCCCGCTCGATGACGGGGTAACCGCGCCGGCCCGCGTCCGCGTGCTTCGTCACGGCCCTCGACCGCTGGTCGAGCTGCAGCTGCGCGAAGGCCGCAAACGAGAGGTGCGTCGGATGCTCGCGGCAGTCGGCGCCCCGGTCCGTCGGCTGCGCCGTGTGGCCTTCGGCGACGTGCGGCTCGGCGACCTGCGGGCCGGAGCGATGCGACGACTGACGCCTCAGGAGGAGCACGGACTCCGCCGCCTCGTCGGCATGCCCGTCGAGGTGGACGCTGATGAAGGAGGCTCCCTATCATCGTCAGGCCCGCTCGCCGCTGACCCCGCTGCCAGAGAGAGGCCCCCGATCTCCACCGATTCGCTCGCCCGCAGCATCGCCATCGACGGACCGACGGCTTCGGGCAAGAGCGTCGTCGGCCGCGCGCTCGCCGAGCACCTCGGCCTCGGCTTTGTCGACACCGGGCTCATGTACCGTGCCTGCACCCTGGCCGTCCTCGAGCGCGGCATCGACCCGAACGATGCGGCCGCCGTCACCGCGCTCGTCCGTGGGCTCGACCTCGACCTGCAGTGGCCCGACCCCTCCCGGCCTCGTGCGACGCTCGACGGCGTCGACGTAACCGACCGCCTGCGTCAGCCCGAGATCGAACGCAACGTCTCGCTCATCTCGCGCATCGCCGAGGTGCGCGACGAGCTCGTGCAACGCCAGCGCCGGCTCGCCTCTCGATCGCCCATCGTGATGGCAGGCCGCGACATCGGCACGCGAGTCCTCACCGAAGCGCGTACCAAGGTCTTCCTCGAGGCTTCGACCGAGATTCGGGCGCGCCGTCGCATGGGCGAGGAGCTCGATGCGGGCCGTAACACGACCTTCGAGCGCGTGCTGGACGAAACGCGTACGCGCGACGAGCTCGATTCCACGGGCAAGCGCGCGATCCGGCGCGATCAGGCGGCGCCTGATGCCATCGTGATCGATACCGACATGCTCGGCATCGACGAGGTCGTCGAGGTCTGCCTGAACGCTTACCGCGACGCCAACGGTACGTGAAGTCGCTGCTCTACCGTCTGGTCTCCGGCTGGATCTACGGCTTTCTGACCGGCCTCACCCGCGTCGTCGTCTACACCTTCGCCCGTTGGACCGTCGAGGGCGCTGAGCATATCCCGACGACCGGCCCCGTCGTTCTCGTCTCGAACCACCTGCATCTCCTCGATCCACCGTTGCTCGCTGCCTGCAGCAAGCGTCGCGTGCACCCCATGGCCAAGCGCGAACTGTTCGAGACGCCCCTCGTGGGCTGGGTGCTGTGGCCCTACGGCGCATTCCCCGTGCGGCGCTTCTCGGCGGACATGGGCGCCCTGCGCGCCGCGCGTGGCTACCTGCGCAACGGCCACGTCGTCCTCATGTTCCCCGAGGGGACGCGCTCGAAGGATGCTCGCCTCCATCCGGCGCTGCCGGGCGCCGCCATGGTGGCATTGCTTGCGGATGCGCCGGTCGTGCCTGTCGCCATCACGGGCACCGAGTCCATCCGCGTACCCGGCACGCTCTTCCGCTGGATGCGCCGCGACCGGCTGCGCGTCCACGTGCGGTTCGGCGAGCCGTTCCACCTCGAATTCGAGAGCGCCGAGGCGCGCCATGCCGAGCGCGCCACCGACCTGATCATGCGCCGCATCGCCGCCCTGCTGCCGGATGAATACCGCGGGGCATACGGGCCCGAGAGCGAAGGGCAGATCGTCTTCGCACGCCAGCCGCAAGACGCCTAGCCCGCAAGCCCACGCGGACGAGGAACGCGAATCGTCCGCCGGTGGTTTCAGACGTACGGTAACCTAGAGGCGCGGGGCGGAGAGAGCGTATGTGCGGAATCATCGGCTACACCGGCCAGCGCCCCGCTGGCCAGATCATCCTCGATGGCCTGCGACGACTCGAATACCGCGGCTACGATTCCGCCGGCATCGCGTTGTTCGACGCAAACCACGAGCTATACGTCGCCCGCGCGGCGGGCAAGATCGACAACCTGATCAGCAAGATCGAGGGATCCCTCCCGCCAGCGGTCTCTGGCATCGGCCACACGCGCTGGGCCACCCACGGCGCGGCCACGGACCTGAACGCGCACCCCCACCTCGATCCCGCCGGCCGCGTCGCGGTCGTCCACAACGGGATCATCGAGAACTTCGAGGCGCTACGGCGACCCTTCGTCGAGCGGGGCCTCGCATTCTCCTCGGACACCGACACCGAGGTGCTCGCGTTTCTGATCGCCGATGAAATCCAGGCCGGAGTCGACCTCGCTCGCGCCGTGCAGAACGTCGTCGCGCAGACCCAGGGCGCGGCGGCCGTCGTTGCCATCTGTTGCGACGAGCCGGGGCGCATCGTCGCGGCCCGCGTGGGCAATGCCGGAGGCATCGTCATCGGTCACGGGGACGGCGAACGTTTTGTCGCCTCAGACCTCGCCGCGCTGCTCCCGCATACTCGGCGGGTCACCTTCCTCGAACCGGGTGAGGTGGCCGACATCCGCCCCGATGAAGTGACGTACTACGACACCGCCGGGCACGTGCTCGCGAAGCCGGTCGAGACGCAACCATGGGATCCGGTCGCAGCCGTCAAGGGTCGCTACAAGCACTTCATGCTCAAGGAAATCCACGAGCAGCCCGACACTGCGCTCGATTCCGTGCGCGGGCGGTACCTGACCGCCCCCCACCGCGTCGAGGTGGAGGACCTGCCGTTCACCGCCGAGCAGGTACGCGACTTCAACCGCGTCGTGCTGATCGGCATGGGCACATCGATGCATGCGGCGATGGTGGGCAGGCATTACCTCGAACGCTACGCGCGCCTCCCCGCCGAGGTCGACAACGCCGCCGAGTTCCGCTACCGCAGCCCGGTCCTCGACCCCCGCACGCTGGTGATCTCGGTCGCACAGTCGGGCGAGACCATCGACACGCTCGCCGCCATGGACGAGGCGCGGCGCGCCGGCTGTCCGCAGATCACGATCTGCAACACGCCGGGCGCCCAGACGACGCGGATCGCGGACGCCACGGTGTACATGCGCGCTGGCCCAGAAATCGCCGTGGCCAGCACGAAGACGCTCGTCGGCTCGATGATCGCGCTGCATGCGCTCGGACTGCACCTCGGCCGGCTGCGTGGCGCCCTCGATGCGGAAACCTCGCGGCGACAGGTCGAGGGGGCCCTCCATTTGCCGGCGGCCATCGGCGAGACGCTGCTCCTCGAGCCACGCGTGGCTGAACTCGCGGCCCGCTACGCCGCCTACGAGGACTTCCTCTTCCTCGGCCGCGGACTGTCGTACCCCATGGCGCTCGAGGGAGCGCTCAAGCTGAAGGAAGTCTCCTACATTCACGCCGAGGGATATGCGGCCGGCGAGATGAAACACGGCCCAATCGCCCTCATCGACGAGCGAATGCCCACGGTTGCCATCGCCTTGCGCGATGAGGTCCGCGACAAGATGCGCTCCAACATCGAGCAGGTGAAGGCGCGACGGGGACGCGTCATCGCCATCGTCTCGGCAGACGATGTGAGCCTCGACGGTATCGCCGACGACGTGCTGCGGCTCCCGGAGGTCGAGCCCGATCTCAGCCCGGTGCTCACGGCGGTCGTGATGCAGTTGCTCTCGTACGAGATCGCGGTCGAGCGCGGCGCGGATGTCGATCAGCCGAGGAACCTCGCCAAGACCGTCACCGTCGAATAGCTGGCAGGTTCCTCCCAGGCGCCGCGAGCGCGTTCCCCATCGTGTTAACATATGTAATGCGAAGGGAGGCGAGTATGCCCGCCCGACATGGACACGACGAGCATTGCCGCGAGTTGCATCGAGCCCTCGACCGCGCCAAGGCCATGCTCCGGACCGCCCCGATCCGCGAAACCCTGGGCGGCGATCCGCACGCCGCGGTCGCCGAGCTGCGCTCGGAGCGCGAGGCAAGCACGACGGCGGAAATCGCCCGCATCGAACAGGCTCTGCGTGAGCACGGTTGCACGCTCAGCCGCATCAACTGACCCGGCTCACTCGACGGGCGCGACGCCGGACTCGCCGCGCCCGCGGAGGAACCAGGCGAACGCCTCGTCTGCAATCTCAGGCGGCAGGATGTGTAGGCCGTCAAATTCCCGGTAGTCGAGTTGATATGCCTCGGTCCGCAACTGCGCCACGATTCGGCGGCTGCAGTGGTCAATGGGCAGCACTGGGTCACGCGTCCCGTGTGAGATGAACACGGGCGGCCGCCCGTGCCGCACCGGCGCCGATACGAACCCTGGCGACCAGCCGACGACGTGGCTGAAGAGGTCGCCGTTCACGAGGCCTACCGAGAGCGCGTAGGACCCGCCGTCCGAGAACCCCGCTGACCCGAGGTGCGTCGGATCCACGTCCAGCACGCCGAATGCCCAGGACAGCGCTTCGTCGAGCGCCTGCACGTCCGGTCCGAAGCCGCCCTCGATGATGTCCCAGGTACGACCGAGCGACTGCGGGATGAGCAGCGCCGCGCCCGCGGCACTCGCCGGTTCCTGCAGGAACTCGAGGCTCCGCGCCGCGAACTGCGCGGCGCCGTGAAACAGCACCATCAGCGGGCACGGCTCGAGGTGGTCCGGGGGGACGTACAGGTAGCCGACGCGTCCGTTCGACTGCTGCACGCGCGTCACGCCCGACTCAATCGAGGTACGCCCAGTCGCGGGTCGGGCCGTCAGCCTCGCGGCGTGCGACGGCACGACCGCCGGCCTTCCCTACGCTCGAGTAGCTAGTCGGCTCGCATCATTGCAGGCGTGCCCGCGAGCTTCGCCTGCGCCGCTGCCAGCCGCGCGATCGGCACCCGGTACGGCGAGCACGAGACATAGTCGAACCCGGCATCGTGGCAGAACTCGATCGAGGATGGGTCGCCCCCGTGCTCCCCGCAGATGCCCACCTTGAGGTTCGCGCGCGTGCTGCGCCCCTTCTCGATGCCGATGCGAATCAGTCCCCCGACCCCATCGCGGTCCAGCTCCTGGAACGGGTCTCGGGACAGCAGTCCCTGCTCGACGTAGGCCGGCAGGAAACGGCTCGCGTCGTCCCGTGAGAGCCCGAACGTCGTCTGTGTAAGGTCGTTCGTGCCGAACGAGAAGAAATCCGCGTGTTTCGCGATCGAATCGGCCACCATGCAGGCCCGCGGCAGCTCGATCATCGTGCCCACCGTGTACTCGACGGCAGTGCCGCGTTCGGCGATCACGCCCTCGGCGGTCGCGACGACGAGGGTGCGCACCTGCGCCAGTTCCTCCTCGATCCCGACGAGGGGGATCATGATCTCGGGGATCACGTCGACGCCCTCCGCCTTGAGCGCACAGGCGGCCTCGAGGATCGCGCGCGCCTGTACCTCGTAGATCTCGGGGAAGGTGATCGCGAGGCGCACCCCACGGTGGCCCAGCATCGGGTTGAACTCGTGCAGCGCCTGCACGCGCCGCTCGATGTCGCTCGGCGAAACATCGAGGGCTGCCGCCACCAGTGCGATCTCGTCGGGGCGCTGGGGCAGGAACTCGTGCAACGGCGGGTCCAGCAGGCGGATCGTGACCGGAAGCCCCGCCATCGCCCGCAGGATGCCCGTGAAGTCGTCACGCTGCATCGGCAGGATCCGAGCAAGCGCGGCGCGACGACCAGCTTCGTCCTCGGCGAGGATCATCTCGCGCACCGCGAGGATGCGGTCTTCCCCGAAGAACATGTGCTCGGTGCGGCAGAGCCCGATGCCTTCCGCGCCAAACTGGCGCGCGAGGACGGCGTCACCCGGGGTGTCCGCGTTGGCCCGCACCTTCAGACGCCGCGTGCCGTCGGCCCAGGACATGAGCCGCTCGTACTCCGCGGGCAGCACCGGGTCGACGAGCGCCACGGATCCGAGCATGACCTCGCCTGTGGTGCCGTCGATGGAGATGGTGTCTCCCTGCTTCACGAGCACGCGGCCGCGGCCCTCGATCTGCACCGAGAACTGCTGGCGCTGGTAGTCGATTTCGAGGGCGCCGCAGCCGGCGACGCAGCATTTGCCCATGCCGCGCGCGACCACCGCCGCGTGCGAGGTGGAGCCGCCGCGCGCCGTCAGGATGCCTCGCGAGACGCGCATGCCGACAATGTCCTCCGGGCTCGTCTCGATGCGCACGAGGACGACGTCCTCGCCACGCTCCGCCCACTGGGCGGCCTCGTCGGCGGTGAACACGACTTTTCCGACCGCCGCGCCGGGGGAGGCGCCGAGGCCCTTCGCGATGACGTCGGTCTGCGCCGCGCGGTCGAAGGTCTGGTGCAGCAACTCGTCGAGCTTCTCCGGCTCCTGCCGCAGCACGGCCTCGCGCTCGTCGATCATGTGTTCATCCACGAGGTCGACCGCGACCTTCACCATCGCGCGGCCGGTGCGCTTCCCAGAGCGCGTCTGGAGGATCCAGAGCCGCCCCTGCTGCACGGTGAACTCGATGTCCTGCATGTCCCTGAAGTGCGCCTCGAGGCGGTCGCATGCCTCGACCAGCTCCCCGTGCACGACCGGCATCGTCTCCTCGAGGGACGCGGGCCCGCCAGGGACGCGGTCGACCTTGCCGATCGGCTGCGGCGTACGGATGCCGGCGACGACGTCCTCGCCCTGCGCGTTCAACAGGAACTCGCCGTACAGATGACGGTCGCCCGTCGCCGGGTGCCGCGTGAACGCGACGCCCGTAGCGCAGTCCTCGCCGAGGTTGCCGAAGACCATCGCCTGCACGTTGACCGCCGTGCCCCAGTTCGAGGGATAGCCGTACATCGAGCGGTACGCGATCGCGCGCGGATTCTCCCACGAGTTGAACACCGCGCCGATCGCGCCCCACAGCTGCTGCCAGGGGTCGTCCGGGAACTCGATGCCGAGGCGGTCGCGAATCGCGCCCTTGTACTCGACGACCAGCTCCCGCAGGTCGGCCTCGGTCAGTTCGGTATCGAGCTTGACGCCGCGCGCCGCCTTCTTCGCGTCGAGGAGCACCTCAAACGGGTCGTGCTCGGTGTCGGAGTCCGGCTTCACGCCGAGGACGACATCCCCGTACATCTGCACAAACCGGCGGTACGAGTCGTAAGCGAACCGCCCGCTGCCGGAGCGCTCAGCCAACCCCTCGGCCGTCACGTCGTTCAGCCCGAGGTTGAGGACGGTGTCCATCATGCCCGGCATCGACACCCGCGCACCGGAGCGCACCGACACAAGCAGGGGATTCGTCGCATCCCCGAAACCCGCGCCGACCGCGCGCTCGATGTGCGCGATGCCCTCGCGTACCCGCGCTTCCAGGCCATCCGGGTACTGGCGGCCGAGCGCATAGAAGGTGTTGCAGACTTCAGTGGTGATCGTGAATCCCGGCGGCACCGGGATCCCGAGGCGGCTCATCTCCGCCAGCCCGGCGCCCTTGCCGCCGAGCAGCTCCTTCATCATCCCGTCGGCCTCGGCGGCGCCATCGCCGAACAGATACACCTGTTTGTTCGCTACGGCGGGTGAATCCTTCGGCGCGGCTGTCGTCATCGAGCACCTCTCAATGCCCGCGCCTCTCGCGATGCACGACTCGCTACGCTCAGTTCCTCCGGCGGGCGCAGACCGGACTGAAGCGCACGAGGTAGCTCAGGGAGGCGAGCTGTCTGTGGGTCGATTATAAGGAGCAGACGAACCAGCAGAAAGCGAACGCGCGGGCTGCGGAGTCTGCTGCCGCCTTGTCCGGCGCATCTCCGACGCCCACACTCGACCCATGCTGGCGTCGGTCCGCGCACTGCTCGAATATCGCGAAGCGTCACTCGCATCCGCCGCCACGCGCGAGTCTGCCTCGCGCGGCCGCGACGTCCCTGAGCCGCCCGACCCGCTCCGCCTCGAGTACCAGGTCGACCGCGACCGTATCGTGCACACGCGCGCATTTCGCCGCCTCAAGCACAAGACGCAGGTCTTTGTCGTGGCCGACTCGGACCACGTAGTGACCCGCATGACCCACACCATCGAAGTGCAACAGGTCGCGAGGACCATCGCGCGCGCGCTCGCACTGAACGAGGATCTGACCGAAGCCATCGCCTGGGGCCACGATCTCGGCCACACTCCATTCGGCCATGCCGGCGAGGAAGCGCTCGGCCGCCTCTTGCCGGGCGGGTTCCGCCACAACGAACAGTCGCTCCGGATCGTCGAGCAGCTCGCCCGCGACGGCCGCGGCCTCAACCTCACCGTCGAGGTGCGGGAGGGCATCCTGAAGCACTCCAAGACCCGCGAATCGATCGCGGCCGAGGCCTGGGGCACGGCCGACACCCTCGAGGGCCAGATCGTGAAGCTCGCCGACTCGATCGCGTACCTCAACCACGACATCGAGGACGCCGTGCAGGCGCGCCTGATCGAGGAGCACGATCTCCCTCGGGCGGTTCACACCGTGCTCGGTGCCACCCACGACGATCGCATCAAGACGCTGGTCGCCGACTGCGTTGAGCAGTCGTGGGAGGCCGCGCAGGGCCGCGCCGAGAAGCGCATCACACTGAGCGCGCCAGTCCTCGAGGCGACCGATGAATTGCGCGAGTTCATGTTCCAGCGGGTCTACCTCGTCGAGCCCACACTGCGGGAGGCCCAGCGCGGCCAGCGGGTCGTCGAGGCGCTATTCCGCTACTACGAAGCGCGTCCCGAGGAGATCGCCGGCTGGTCGCTGTCCTCCGACCCGGCCTGGCGGCGCGCCGCTGACTACGTCTCGGGCATGACGGACGGCTTTGCCGTCCGCCGTGCCGAGGCACTCGGGCTCGCGTTCGAGTAGCGGCCCCGCTCCGCTCGCTTTCGGGGCGGCGCGTCGAGGACAATAGCCGCGCAGATGGACGCCGACGATCTCCGCCAGCAGGTCAGCGCAGCACGCGCTCGCCTGATCGCGTCTCTCGAAGGCGCGTCAGAGAGCGACTTCAACGCAGACCTCGAACCCGGGGTGACGGTCGTCGGCGCGCTCGCGGACCTCGCCCGGCGGCAACGTGCCGCTCTCGAGGACGCCCGACGCCTCGCCGAACTCGCGCCCCGGCCTTCACCTGTGGCGCATGGCGACGCCACCCGGCGCCTCACGCCACCCCCGGTCGTCCACGACCTCGCCGGAGCCCATCACGAGGCAATCCTCCTCATCGACGCGCTCGCGGCACTGGACCCAGCTCAGACCGGCGTCGCTCGGGCCGCCGGCGACACACTCCTCGCGGTCATCGGCGAGGAACGTGCGCTGGCCGACCGGATTGCGCTCCGCATCGGCCGAACGCCCGCCGCGTAACGATCCGCGGGCTGCGGTGTCTTATGAAGTGTGACCACCATCGACCAGGTGAAAGACCAGCTCGACCTCGTGGAGGTCGTGCGCGGTTACGTGCCCGCGCTGAAGAAGAGCGGGCGCACCTGGAAGTCGCCCTGCCCCTTTCACAGCGAGCGCACGCCGTCGTTCGTCGTCGACCCTGACCGCGGCACCTGGCACTGCTTCGGCGCCTGCGCCACGGGCGGCGACGTCATCGAGTTCGTCCGCCGCATCGAGCACCTCGACTTCCGCGAGGCGCTGCAGCGCTGCGCCGAGCGGGCAGGGATCGAGCTGCGGCCCCCCTCCGCCCGCGAGGTGCGCGAGCGCGAGGCGCACGAGCGCCTGCTGCGCGCCAACGAGGCTGCCGCCGTCTACTTCCAGGCGGCGATCCACGGCCCGTCTGGCGCCGCGGCCCTCACCTACGCCAAGAAGCGCGGTCTCGACGCCGCCACCGTCCAGGCCTGGCAGATCGGCTACGCCCCGGACGAATGGCACGGCCTCGTCGAGCACCTCCGCGCGCGTGGCTTCACCGACGCCGACCTGCGCGATGCCGGCCTCGCCATCGACGGTGATCGTGGGCTCTACGACCGCTTTCGCGACCGTCTGATCTTCCCGACTCGAGACGGTCGAGGCCGGCTCATCGGCTTCGGCGCGCGCGCCCTCGCCGCCGACCAGGACCCGAAGTACCTCAACACCCCGCAGACCCCCCTCTTCGACAAGAGCGGCACGCTGTACGGCCTCGACCGCGCTGGCGAGGAAGCCCGCCGCGCCGACCGCATGGTCGTCGTTGAGGGCTACATGGACGTGATCGCCTGCCACCAGGCGGGCATCCGCAATGTCGTCGCCTCCATGGGCACCTCCATCACCGACCGCCAGATGACGCTGCTGCAGCGCTACACGCATAACGTCGTCCTGATGCTCGACGCCGACAACGCGGGCTCCGAGGCGACCCTGCGCGGTGTCGAGGTGGCAGCCGGCGCAGCCGAGCACGGCCTTGCGCCCACCGTCGACTGGCGCGGCCTGGTCTCCTACCAGGACGTGCTGAAAGCGGACATCCGCGTGATCGCGCTACCCGACGGCGAGGACCCCGACTCCCTCGTACGCTCCGACCCCGACCGCGTCCGGGCACTCCTCGGCGCCGCGAAGCCGGTCGCCGACCACCTCTTCGACGCCGTGAGCGCGACCACGGACTTCGCCGACCCCCGAGCGCGCTCTCGCGCCCTCGAAGCGCTCGCGCCAACCGTTGCCGCCGTCACCGATCCAGTCGTCCGCGCCCATTATGTCCAGAAGATGGCGCGCATGGCGCAGGTCGACGAGCGCACCGTGCTTGCCCTCCTCAACCGAGGTCGTGCCCGTCCGGCCGCCGTGCCCTCCCCGCGCGACGTGGCACAGGCCGCCGCTCATGGTGCCAGCACGACACCCGATGGTGAGACCCAACTCCTCCAGCTCCTTGTCCTCCGTTCCGAGGCACGCCCGGCCGGGCGCATCCTCGACCCGGACACCTTCGAGGACACGACGAATCGCCTCCTCTTCGAGGCATGGCGCGAGTTCCGCGAGCTGGATGAGCATCTCGATGAGCTCGACGATGACGTCCGGGCGCGTCTCGACGCCGTCCGCGGCTTGGCGAACGGCATCTGGGATCCCGACGCGATCGACGCGAAGTTCGTCGAGCCGCGCGTCTCCGAGATCGCCGAGCGCCTCCGGCTGCGCCGGGCGCAGGCGAGGTTGCTGCCTGCCGCCGTCGCGGTGGCAACGGACCTCGCAGCATCGAGGCGCAGCGGGAGTTCCGACGACGGCCTCGTCGCGGAGTTCGATGAGCTCCATCAACGCCAGCGCGCCCTCTCGCGACGGGCACGTGGAGGAGCGGCGGTCGAGAGCGAAGGCGCGCCCGCCGTCTGAACATCAACGAAGTGAGTAATGCGTCGACCCGATGAGCGGGCGGCGACCATGGAGAGGATCGATATGACGCAGACCTTTGAAGAGGCCGGGATGGAGGAGCTCCTCAACAAAGGACGCCGCTCCGGCCACGTCACCGCCGCTGAGGTCCTCGCGGCCATCCCCGAGGCCGAGGGTAGCCGCGAGCGGCTCTCCTCGATCGTGTCGCAGTTGTCCGAGAACGGCATCACGGTCCGCATCGACAACGACATGGACCGCGGCGCGGGCGCAGTCGTCGAGGCCGCCCGACGCATCGTCGACGAGGCCATCGGCATCGACGACCCGGTGCGTATGTACCTGCGCGAGATCGGCAAGGTGCCGCTGCTCACCGCCGAAGACGAGAAGCGCCTCGCCCGCGCCATGGAGGAGTGGCTCCACGTCGAGGCGATCAAGGACGACTTCCGCAAGGCGGAGGGGCGAGACCCCTCCCACGTCGAAATCCTGATCGAGCTGTTCAAGCAGTTCCACCAGGAGCGCGCGGTCTACCAGGCGGTGAGCCGCCACCTCGAGCTGCCCCGGCAGTCCGTCTCCGAGCGGATCGTCGACCAGAAGTTCCGCTCCACGATCGACCGCGAACTCGACGAGCCGGCCCGAGACGCGCTGATGAAGGAGCTGAAGTGGGACGAGGAGCGCGCGTACGCCGCGCTGATCCGCCTCTCCATCATCACCCACATCATGCGGCCCGAGCACGTGCGCTGGGCGGGCGAGCAGGTCGGCGGTGAGTCGAAGGTCTTCCCGCCTCCGAAGGGCCTCGTGCAGAAGCTCGAGGCGGATCACGGCACCGCCATCAAGTACTACTTCGACAAGATCGCCTACGACGGCGAGCGCTCGGAGCGCCAGCTGACCGAGGCCAACCTTCGCCTCGTCGTCTCGGTCGCCAAGAAGTACATCGGCCGCGGCATGTCTCTCCTCGACCTCATCCAGGAGGGCAACATCGGTCTGATCCGGGCCGTCGAGAAGTTCGACTACCGCAAGGGCTTCAAGTTCTCGACCTATGCGACCTGGTGGATCCGTCAGGCCATCACCCGCGCGATCGCCGACCAGGCGCGCACCATCCGCATCCCCGTGCACATGGTGGAGACGATCAACAAGCTCGTCCGCATCTCCCGCCGCCTGGTGCAGGAATACGGCCGTGAGCCCACCTCCGAGGAAATTGGGCGCGAGCTCGAGCTCCCGCCGGACCGAGTCCGCGAGATCATGAAGGTCTCGCAGGAGCCGGTCTCCCTCGAAACCCCGATCGGCGAGGAGGAAGACTCCCACCTGGGTGACTTCCTCCCGGATGAGTCCGCGCTGGCGCCGGCGGACGCGGCCTCGCACCAGCTCCTGAAGGAGCAGGTGATGGACGTCCTCTCCTCCCTCACTCCAAGGGAGCGCAAGGTGCTCGAACTCCGCTTCGGCCTGGAAGACGGGCGTTCACGGACGCTCGAGGAGGTCGGGCGCGAGTTTAGCGTCACCCGCGAGCGCATCCGCCAGATCGAGGCGAAGGCGCTGCGCAAGCTGCGTCACCCGACGCGCTCCAAGAAGCTGAAGGACTACCTCGACTAGTCGCGCCTGGTTCGGTGGAGGGGCGAAGTGCCGATCTACGAGTACAAGTGCCGCAAGTGCGGGCATGAGTTCGAGCTGATGCGCCGGCTGTCGCAGATGGACGCGCCGGCGCCATGCCCCGCCTGCCGTTCAAAGGAGACGGGGCGCAAAATCTCGGCCTTCGTCCTCGCCGGGCGGGCGAAGGTTGACCTCACATACGACGATGTCGATCCGGACGAGTACGACCTGGAGCACACCGATCACAGCGATGAGCCGGACTGGGCCGACTTCTAGGAAGCGGCCCCGGTCCCCTCGGCGGGCCGTCTTGCGGGCGGCCTCACTGGCTCCGGCTGGCTGAGCCAGCCCAGCGTCGCATACGCGGCGCCCGCGAGTGCCAGGCCTTCGACCAGCGTCACGAACCCGACGAGGAGCGACACCCGGAACCAGAATCCCTCCGGGAACATCTGCACGAGGTGATCGACCGCCGGATCCAACTCCCAGAAGTCGTTCGAGAACGACACCAGGTGGAACTGCCTGAACAGCGAGTCGAATCCGGCGAGCATCGCCGCGGCGGCCACGGCGAGCAGCGCCGCCGTGAACACCCCGGCGTACAGACACTCGCGCGCGAGCTTGCGCAGTGAACGCTCGCGCGCCCACAGGAACACCGTGACCACGTAGGTCACGAGGTACACGAACGAAGCCTCCTGGAAGAAGAACGCCCGCTGGAACAGCTTCTTTACGTCGCGCATGTGGAGCGTCTCACGAGGTGAGAACAGTGGCTGCTCCTGCCCCTCGATGCGCACGCGCGTCGTGAGCAGAGGCTCGTCGTCCTTGAAGTACTGGATCATCTCGGCCGCCGCCCGGTCGAGCTGCTCCCGGTCAACTCCGGTGATCGCCTCGACGTCATAGTGCGAAAACGAGTAGCCGTACACCCGCTGCTCCATGGCAGCGATCCGCACGTTGGAGAGCAGCAGGAACACCGGTACGGAGAGGATGAAGAGCGCGGTAGTGATCCAGCGAATGGCGGTCACCGCGAGATTATACGAGCCTGTCCGCCGGCCCGCCCTCATCCTCCGAACGGGGGAGCCATCACGAACGGGTGCTATACTCCGGGGGAGTATAAGGAAACGAACGCGCGGGGAGGCATCGCAATGACCAGTGGCACTTCAGTCGTAACGCCGGAACGGTTCGCAACCGGTCTCGGCTCCTTCACCGAGTGGATGGAGAAGATCCCCGAACGCCACAAGGAGTTCCAGCGGCACTACGACGAGTACACGCCGGATCCCGGCGATGTCGAGGCCGTGAAGAAGCTGGTCGCGGAGCATGGCGTGAAGGCGCTGGTGCTCGGCGAGCACTGGTGTCCGGACGTATGGCGCGGGGTACCGGTGATGGCCCGCATCGCCGAGGCGACAGGTATGGAAGTCCGCTACTTCGCGCGTGACGAGAACAAGGACATCATGAGCGAGTTCCTCAACCAGGGGGAATTTGAGTCGATCCCCACAGTCGTCTTCTACGATGGCAGTCACCGCTACCTCGGCCACTGGATTGAGCGCCCGGAACTCGCGAACGAGGAGATGGTCCCGCTGCGCGCCATCCTGGACGGTGCTCCGAAGGAAGACGGCCCCGAGCGCCAGGAAGCCCTGGCCCGCTACCGCGCGAGGACATGGGACTTCGCCCCCGGCTGGCGGCACGCCACCCTCAAGGAGATGCGGGCGCTGCTCGAGAACGCCCTCAGCTAGTCAGTCGGTCAGTCGGCCGAGGGACAGAGAGACGCAGGCGACGGGGCTTACTCGTCGCCTGCCACGTTTGTCCGCGGGCGAGCCGGCGTGCGCCGCGGCGCGCGGGCCGATTCCATCGCGTCGTCCTCGGACTCGTAGCGAGGAGCGCGCACGCGTTCCGGCGCCCGTGCGGGGGCTGGCCGAGGCGTCTCGCAGTACGGGCAGTAGCGCCAGTCCAGCGACAGCAGCTTCCCGCAGGAGCGGCACCCTTCGCGGAGTGGCGTGCGGCAGTACGCGCACGCGATGAAGTCTGACTGCACCTCGTAGTAACACGTCGGGCACGAGGTGAGCGCGCCCAGCTCGGAACGGATCGCCTGCTGCTCCAGCTCGCGGTCGTATGACTCGGCGAGTGTCTCGCTGGGTCGGACGATCAGATAGAGCGCGATGCCCAGCAACGGAAAGAACGTCACCAGCGCCACGCCGATCACCTGCGCGACCGGGTCGGTCGAACGTGCACGGATGTCGCGGAACGCCCACATCACGGAGGCAATCCAGATCAGCAGGAGGTAGGCGACCGTCAGGGTGCCCGCGATCTTGAGCGTCGTTTGCCAGTCGCCACCTGGCCAGCCGACTAACACGTCCAACATGCGGCTCCGTTCCGTGGTTACGTCCAAACAGCGTACCATGGGGGTTGTAGTAGATCGCCTCGGTCGCTACCCCTCAGCGTGCGCTCTCCCCCTGCGTTCGGACGGTGCATGACCGCCACTCACGATGTCCTCAACCCCGCGCAGCGGCACGCTGTCGAGGTGCCTCGCGGCGCCCTCCTGATCCTCGCCGGGCCCGGGTCGGGCAAGACGCGCGTCATCGCCCATCGCATTGCGCATCTGGTCGAAACCGGCGTGCCACCGTGGCGTATCGTCGCCGTCACCTTCACGAACAAAGCCGCCCGCGAGATGCGCGAGCGAGTCGAGGGCCTCCTCGGGGCACAGGCGCGCGATGTCTCACTGGGTACGTTCCACTCGATCTGCGCCCGCATCCTCCGTCGCGACGGGTCCGTGATCGGCCTGCCGTCGGACTTCGCGATCTACGACACCGATGATCAAATGGCCCTCGTTCGCGGCATCGCGGCCGACCTGCACATCGACCCGAAGCGCTACACACCGCGCTCCATCCTCTCGGCGATCTCCTCCGCGAAAAACGAGCGACGCGACCCTTCAACCGTCCTCCGCGAGGCAGGCTCCTACTTCGAGGAGATCGTCGGCCGCGTCTACGAGCGGTACCAGGCCGGCCTCGAACGAAACAGCGCCGTCGACTTCGACGACCTGCTCGGCGACGTCTTGAAGCTCTTCGCCCAGGACCTCTCGGTCCGGGACCACTACGCGGAGCGCTATCTCCACGTCCTGATCGATGAGTTCCAGGACACGAACCTCGTCCAGTACACGCTCGCGCGCGAACTCGCTTCGGCGCACGGCAACATCACGGCCGTCGGCGACCCCGACCAGTCGATCTACTCGTGGCGGGCCGCCGACATCCGCAACCTTCAGTACTTCGAGCGCGACTTCCCCGGTGCCCAGGTCGTGCTGCTCGAGCAGAACTACCGATCCACCGGCCACATCCTGCGCGCCGCACACGCGGTCATCTCGAAAGCCGCCGGCCGTCCACAGCGTGAGCTCTGGACGCAGAACCCCGAGGGCGCACCGGTCACCGTCCAGGAGCTGTACGACGGCGACGAAGAGGCCCTGTTCATCGCCTCCGAGATCCGGCGCCTGATCCGGGAGGAATCGCGCGCCTACGCCGACTTCGCGGTGATGTACCGCACGAACGCCCAGTCCCGCGCCATCGAGGAAGCGTGCATCGAGAACGGCATCCGCTACCGCGTGGTCGGGGGCACTCGCTTCTACGACCGCCGCGAGGTGCGCGACCTCCTCGCCTATCTCCGGCTCGTCCACAACGCCGGCGACTCGGTCGCCTTCCAGCGAGTCGTCAACGTCCCCGCCCGAGGCATTGGCGCGAAGAGCCTGGCGGACCTGGGGCACGCGGCGCAGGAACTGGCGATCTCGCCGGTCGCCGTCGCGGCACGCGTCGCTCGCGGCGACCGCGATCCGATGCTGCCGCAGCTGCGCGGCGACATCCGCAGCGCGCTCGGTCTCTTCGTGGCAATGCTCGACCGTCTGACGGCGTTGCGCGAGGAGCACAACGTTTCCCAGCTGCTCGATGCCATCCTCGAGGAAACCCACTACCGCTCATACCTCCAGCGCAGCGACCCAGAGGACGCGGAAGCCCGCTGGGAGAACGTCCAGGAGCTGCGCGCCGTCGCCTCGCAGTACGAGGACCTCGACGGCGAGCACTCCCTCGCCTCGTTCCTCGAAGAGGTCGCGCTGGTGGCGGACGTGGACGACCCGGGTGCCGAAGCGCCGGATGCCGTCACGCTCACGACGCTCCATGCGGCCAAAGGACTCGAATACCCGGTCGTCTTCATGCCCGGCCTCGAAGAGGGCCTGCTCCCCCACTTCCGTTCCATCGACGATCCCTCGCAGATGGAGGAGGAACGTCGCGTTTGCTACGTCGGCATGACCCGCGCCCGTGAACGCTTGTATCTCACCCACGCGATGCGGCGGTTCTTTCAGGGGCTCTTCCGCAACAACATCGCCTCGCGGTTTCTCGCGGACGTGCCGTCGGCGGACCGCGCGAGGCCAACCGCCGCCCGCCAGACCGCCGGGTCGCTCAGCGCGCGCGAACGGCGCGCGGCGCTGGCCGCACGCGACACGCACGCGGACGACGGTCCACAAACGCCACAGTTCGCAGCTGGCGATCGCGTGCGACACGGCCACTTCGGTCGCGGCGTCGTGGTGTCCTGTGTCCTGCGCGGAGGCGACCAGGAAGTGACCGTCGCCTTCGAGGGCGGCGCCGGCGTCAAACGCCTGTTGCTCTCGCTCGCGGCGCTCGAGGCGGAAGCCCCTCGCGAGGTCGATGACCAGTGGGAGCCCGCCTGAGGGTTAGGTCCCGTCCTGGAAGCGCATCCGTATCTCGATCTGGCGAAGCACATCGCCGCGCGTCAGCATGCCGACGAGCCTGCCGTCCTCGAGCACCGGCAGCTGGTGGACGTCGTGTTGCTGCATGAGCTGCATCGCCTCGACGAGGTCGGTCTGCGGCGTAACCGTCTTCACCTGCTCCGCCGGGACCATCACGTCCCGCACGGTCGTGCTCGCCCACCGCTCGCGGGGCAGACGGGTGATGTCGCTCGCCGTCACGAGGCCGAGCACCCGCCCCTCATCGCCCACGAGGTATGCCCGCTCGGCGGCCCGTAGCAGACGTTCGTCGACGAGCTGCTGCACAGTCATCGAAGGGTCCACCGGCTGCGAGGGCGGCTGCATGACCGTGCGCGTGTCCACGTTGCGCAGCGCCCGGTCGGCGAGCATCGCCTGGTACGACCCCTCCGCCGCCGACTTCAGGAAGAGCCCGATGAGCACGTACCAGATCCCGCCCAGCAGTCCGAAGTAGAAGACGCTCAACAAGCCCAGCGCGATCATCAGATACGCGATGATGGAGCCCACTGAGGCCGCCACTCGCGTCGCCCGCACCAGGCTCTTCGAGCGCCCCCACACGATCGAACGCAGCACTCGGCCGCCATCGAGCGGGAAGCCGGGCAGCAGGTTGAACAGGCCGAGCGCTCCGTTGATCCAGGCGAGATAGCCGAAGATACCCGCCAGGCCCGTGCCGTGCGTCGCCAGCCACAGCACCCCGAAGATCACCGCGAGCACCCACGACATGAGCGGGCCAGCGATCGCGACCGCGAACTCCTCGCGTGCGGTCCGCATCTCCCCGGCGATGCTCGACACCCCGCCAAACACGAACAGCGTGATAGAGGGCACCGACATCCCATACCGCTGCGCGACAAAGGCGTGCGACAGCTCGTGCAGGAGCACAGACAGGAAGAACAGGCCACTCGTGACGGCCGCGGCGGTCCAGCGCTGGCTATCCGACCAGTTCTCGTACAGGTCGCGGTAGAGCCCGTCGGCGAATGACCACGTCAGCAGGACGAGGATGATGAACCACGACCAGTGGATGCGGATTTCGATCCCGCGGATGCGTCCGATGCCGATTCCAGCGCCGAGGTTCATGCCTCCAGCATACCCCGCCGGCCCCGGATCGAAGCGGTACCGAGGCCTTACTGGCCGGTCAGCGACGCCAGCGCCTCGTCATCGAGCGCACTGGCCATCAGGAGCCCGATCCGCTCGATTTTCGCGTCGCCGCCGAACGGCGAACGGCCGAACATCCCCTCGATGTCACGCACAGTCTCAACGGTCCCCTCGGGGGTCACGAGGAGCGTCGTGCGCCGGCTCGCCGCCACCCGATCGAGCAGATACGGACTGGGTTCACTGCCGCCCGTGAGGATCAGGCAATCGGCATCAGTCCTGAGCGCGGACAGCGCGATGTCCACACGCTCCGCCCGCGTCACGACCGCCTTGTGCGGAAAGCGAGCGAAGTAGGGCTGATCCGAATCGTGCGAGATCGCGCCAACGACGACGTGCTCGCAGATCGCCCGCTCTCCCTCAACCGAGCGAGCAAGCACCCGTGCCCGGCTCGCCTCGATCAGCGTGCCCACGGTCGGCGCGGCCAGCAGGCGGTCCTCCGGGATTGCCAACGGCCCCGCCGCCCGCGCGTGGTTCATGACGCGCGTGACCGAGGCGGTACCGGCCCTGTCCTCGTCGCCCGAGACCTCGATACGCGTGGCGCCCAGCTGCTGCGCCAGGCTGGCGGCGTCCGGAGAAACGGAGGCGTCGACAATCGTGATCCCCCCTGCGGCCGGCACGGCGCCCGCGTGGACCGGCGAGCCGGAACTCGCGGCGAAGTCGAGCGATCCAAAGGTGGCGGCGTCCCGTTCCGCGTTCGCGCCAAAGGCGAGCCGCTCGAGGTGCACCTCGTGCCCCGCGTACGCCAGACGATGAGCGAGACCGACCGCGACGGTGGTTACCCCCGCCGCGGACTCGCTGCCGCTCACGACGATGACCGGCATCGCCAGCTCCTTCCCTCCGTCGGCCAGAACGTACTACGGCCCGTCTCCTCGCGCGAGCAACGCTACCGACTGGGCAACGGCTGCGCCAGCGTCCGCAGGTAGTTCACGAGGTCCCAGCGTTGCTGCTCGGAAAGGGTGCCTGCGAACGCGGGCATCGCCGTGCCGGGGAACCCGCTGGAGATGAAGTAGAACACGGTGCCATCCGTGTGCAGCGGAACATGCGTGCTGAGGTCTGCCGGCGGAGGGACGAGTCCCGACGCCTCCGGTCCGTCGCCGTGCCCGGCTGCCCCGTGGCATTTCACACACTGCTGCTCATACAGCAAGCGCCCGGCCTCGATGGATCGGCTGTCTGGCGGATATGGGTTCGTTTGGTTGAGCACCGACTGGGGCGCCGGAGCGTGCGTGTGGCCGCCGTAGAACAGCACGACGCCCGCGAGCACGACCGCCGTGCCGAGGACGCGCGACCGCGCTCGCGCTGGCCGCGTCGTCCATGCCCGGGGCAACAACACCAGCACCAGCGCGCCGGCGGCGATCATCACCCACGACCAGTACGTTCGCCCATCGGATGCCGGGGGCGCCGCCGAGCTGGCCGTCGTGCTGACGTCGGTCGGCGACGTCACGAGGAACCGCGAGGCCGTCCGTGCATCGAACGACCCGGGCCGAGACACTTCGACCTCGATCTGCCATGCACCAACGATGCTGAGGACGGTCGGCGGTACCTCGTATCGACCGCCACCCACCGAGGTCGCAGTCAACTCAATCGGGCTCAGGTCGCGGTCGAGGAACTTCAACCGTACCAGCACGTTCGAGGCGTCGTTCACAGGCGCGCCGTTCCGATCTGCCACGGTCACGACGACGCGATTCGTGCCCACGGTGCCGGGTGCCACCGTCCCCCCGATACGTGTGCCCTGCACCGTCTCCCCGAACGAAAGGGCGGCCTGCTGCTCGTCGCGGGAATGCACCTGGCGGGCCGGCTCGAGACTGGTGAGCCCGGCGACGGTCACCACAACGAGCACCGCCAGCGCGACCTCACCGAGGACGAGGCGGCGCAGCCACGTCTCGCCGCGGATCTGCGCCAGTCGCGGCCGCACCCAGAGCAGATTGAGCGCCCCGAGCGTCAGCAGTCCCGCGACGAGCACGAGTTTGACCGCGAGCACTGAGCCGTACGGCGTATCGAAGGCCGCCCTCGAGGTGACCTGCAACCACGATGAGTACAGCCCGGTCACGAGCAACACCCCGACGCTCAACCCGGCGAACAGGGAGAAGCGCGCCACGAGGGCAGCCACCACTCCTCGCCGCTCCTCCCAGCGGAGTACCGAGAAGGCCCGGACAGTGAGCACCAGTGCACAGAGACCGCCGACCCAGAGCGCCGAAGCGGCCAGGTGCAGCCCATCGTTGATCGCGCCGGGCACCTCGAGGTCGGTCGTGGCCGCACCGTGGCTCGAGAGGCTCACCATGGCCATCGCGACCACAAGAAGGAGCGAGACGGGGACCCACAGCAGCGATGCGTAACGCGGCCGCGGCCTCCGCCCCTGCCGTTCCACGCCCCACTCAATACCCATCAACACGACGACGATGACGAGGCAGCAGAAGCGCACCAGCCAGCGCAGGCCCCACGCCGTGGAGAAAATGTCAGCAACGTCGCCGGGCGTGACTCGATAGGCGGGGACGCCAGCCGTGATGCCCGCCTGCAAGAGGAGCTGCCCGACCGTCCCTCCGAGGAACGCAAAGGCTCCCGCGCGCGCGACGATCGCGATCCTCCCTCGCGCAGTCTCGAGGGCTCCCGTGACCGCGCGGCGTGGCTCGCGGCCGGCCGCGAAGCGCAGGATCAACGGGTCGAACAAGATCGCGCCGGTCGCGACCAGCGCCCCGAACAGCGTGAACCAGCGCACCGCCGGATCCACGCGCGACTGGAGCAGCGGCGGCTTGGTGGAGGCGCTCGAAGGCGCATCAGGCGGGCGGCTGCCCACGAAGAAGACGAACGACCCCTGGAGCCCGTGCCCGTCGACGGCCGAGACGTTGTGCCACGCGACCGTATAGGTCCCGTCCGCCAGCCTCGAGACGGAGACCGCCATTTGTGTCAGGTCGTTCGGGTCCACCTTCGCGTCATCGAGGTCCACCCGGCGGCCCGACGAGTCGACGATCTGGGCGTCGCTTCCCGTCGGTGCCATCGCCTCGCTGAAGCGCATCGTCACTCTCGACGGTGAGGTCGGCAGCACCGAGTCCGCTGCGGGGTCGGAGCCGAGGAAACTGGCATGTGCGTACGCGGCTCGCGGCACTGATACGCCGAGACAGGCCGCCACCAAGAGCAGAAGTGCGAGGACGCCGGATGCAATCTTCATCGTCCTGCCTCGTCTCACGCACCCATCCGAGGAAGATGCGGGCTGGCGTGCCAGCCCGCATCCCTGGCCGCAATCAGCGCCGCTTCATCGCGACCGCAGCGCCAGCTCCGAGACCGGAGAGCACCGCCAGTCCAATCGCGACGATTGCGAGGGTGCGCGCGGACGAGGCGGCGCTGTCGGCATCGTCTGCCGTCGCCTGGGCCTGGCTGGCCACGCCCTGCACCTCGCGTACTTGCGCCACCTTCTCGGGGAATTGAATATCCCCGATGCTCTGGATGTTGTTGAACTTCTCGCCCGAAGTGAACGTCTCGTTAATCTGGTTGCCTTCCACCGTCCCGAAGAACCGGAACGAGTACTGTCCGGACAGTGTGGGCACGATGTGCGCGATGTATCGGCCCGGCGTCCCGAACACCGCCTCGATCGGCAACGTGATCTTCTGGCCGGTTGCGATGTTCGTTACTTCGACCTTGAGCGTCTTCTCAACCCCCTCGACGGGAGTCGCTGGATTGCCCGGCACCTGCACCCGCAGGTCCACGCCGTTCTTCTGTCCCTCGTAGGCTGGCTCCACGCTCCACCCCACGACGAACGAGTACTTCCCAACGGTCCGGCTTTCATGCGCCTGGGCAACGCCAGGCAGCACGATCAGGGCAACCAAGCTCGCGGCCAGCGCCGCGCGCAGCAGTCGAGCGTGCGCGATCATTCGTAAGTCCTTCCGCTGCCAATGCAGCCGCCCGCCGCGCCGATCCAGATCGAGCGCGCCGGGCACGCGGCATTCCTTGATGATTCGAGCGGGGACTACGCGCGCGGCGGCGGGGTCTGTACCTCAGCGGTGACATCGAACCAGCCGGGAAGCGCCGCCGGCGCGGCCGACGACTCGAACCCGGCAAGGCCGACGTCCGCCGCCGGAGCGGAGGCGTGGACCGCGAGCGCCACGGTTGCCGTCTCGCCGCTATTCGACGCAGCACACACGACGTCCTCGCCGGTTGAGGCATTCGCCAGACTCCGATCTGGCGTGGAGACGACGCACCCTTTCTGTCCGTCTTCCGTGCCCAAACTGAAGACGTGCCGGTGGGGCGGGATGACGCCGTTCAGGGTCAGGTGAGCGTGGGCTGGGTCCCAGGCTGCCGCCGCTGGCGCGGCGATCGGGATCAGCGTGGATTGCGCGAGGAGGCAGACGGCCGCCAGACCGAGGAGCCATTGGACTGCCGAGGACCGGAGCATCGTGAACTCTGCGTTCGGTTCCGCCACGCGTGCATGTTCGACCCGCGCGCCGTCCGGTTCAACCAGGCTACCCGGCAGCAGCCTCCGACAGCGTATCGAGCAGGACCCGCAGCGTGAGGGTGGTGAAGACCACCATGTTCGCTTCACGATCAGATTCGCCCGTTTCGAAGATCCCCGACCGCTCGCGAGGCCCGACCACTGCGACTGTCGTGCGCCCAGCGGGGGCGCCGAAGCGACTGCCTGTCGGCCCTGCCAGACCTGACTCCGCGATACACCAGGTGGCATCGAGGCGTGCCCGCGTGGCGCGCGCGAGCGAGAGCAGCAAGTCGGGCGTGGTGCCCCGGTAATTCGCATACTCCTCGCGAGGAACCCCCGCGAGCGCCACTCTCGACGCGAGCGTGTACAGCACGCCGCCGCCCACGTAGTACCGGGACGCCCCCGCCACCGAGAGCAACGCCGCGGACACGAGCCCGCCCGTCGTCGACTCGGCCACCGCGACCGTCTCGCCACGGTCGGTCAAACGCCCGGCGATCTCCGCCGCCAGGTGACGCTGCTCGTCGGTGAGAAAAGACATGCGAACTCCTCGACTGCGTGCGGCGCGGAGGACTGTCGTGAGGCGGCCAGGCCGCCGAACGCCCATCGTGGGCGCGCTTCAGCCGGCATTCAAGCGCCTCGACTCGGTCGTCCCTCCGCCGAAGTCCGCCCGAGAATAACGTTTGCAGTATCACAGGATTTGATGGCAGCACGCTCGTGGTTATATTGCGACGGTCGTGATTGACGCACTGGAGGGAGCGCGTATGGACACCACCACTCGAGACCTGACCCGCCCGAGCATCGGCCGCCGGGATCTGCTCCGCGGGACCGCTCTGGCGGCCGGCGGCCTCGCCGCGGCGGCACTGATCGGCTGCGGCGGCGACGACGAAAAGGAGACAGCGACCTCGACGGCCACTGCCGCCAGCTCGTCCACCAGTGCCGCCGCCAATGACCCTCGCTATCGCAAAGACCCCAACCTCCCGTACGCGTTCAATTACCCTGAGCCGGACAAGCAGCCCAAGTCGGGCGGCACGCTTCGCGTCGCGGCTACCTGGGACGTCAGCACGTTCGACCCAACGAAGTCCGCCGCCGGCGGCACGATCACCGTGCCCAACCTGATCTACAACCGGCTCCTGGCGATCAAGGCCGGCCCCGAGGCCAACCCCTTCAAGATCGAGGTCGTCCCGGAACTCGCGAAGTCGTGGGAGGTCACGCCCGACGGGCTCACCTACAACTTCAAGCTGCAGGAGGGCGTGAAGTGGCAGAACGTCGCGCCCCTCAATGGCCGCCCGCTCGTCGCGGACGACATCGCGTTCGCGCTGCAACGCTATTCGAAGGAGGGCGTGCACCAGTCGTACTACGTGAACGTCGACTCCATCACGGCGCCCGACGCCTCGACGGTCCGCGTCAAGATGAAGCAGCCCACCCCGGAGTTCGAGGTTCCGCTCGCCAGCCGCTACCAGACGATCTTCCCGAAGGACCTCGTCGATAGTGGCGAGATCGACAAGAAGGTCATCGGAACCGGCGCCATGGTGCTCCAGGAGGCGGTCACGGGGCAGCGCGTGACCGCCGCCAGGAACCCCGACTACTGGCGCTCGAAGGCACTACTGGACGGCGTCGAGTTCCGCCTGATGCCCGACGCCTCCGCCCGCCTGGCCGCCTTCCGATCCGGACAGATCGACTACGGGTACTCGGTCGTCGCGACCAAGACCGAGGTCGACCAGCTGACGAAGACGGTCAATGGCCTCCAGGTCAACCTCGCCGCGCTCGCCAACAGCATTTTGCCCTTCGGCATGAACCTCTCGAACCCCAAGTTCGCCGACGAACGAGTTCGGCGCGCCATCTCGCTCGCCATCGACCGGAAGGCCGTGAACACCTTCCTCTTCGAAGGCATCGGCGAAGAGATCCTGCACCTCCTGCCGTGGAACTACGTCTTCGACCAGAGGCCCACCGACCTCGGACAGTGGGTCAAGTTCGACATCGCGAAGTCCAAGCAGCTCCTCGACGCCGCGGGGCAGAAGGACTTCACCATCAACTACATCTATTACCCGTACTCCACGACCTACGACCGGCTCTCTGAAGTGCTGGTTGACCAGTTCCGCACCGCCGGCATCACGCTCAAAGGCGGGAAGGTCGACTACACCGAGTTCAATTCGCAGTGGGTCGGCGCCAAACTCCCGGAGGCCACCACGAGCGGCTGGGCCGCCCTTGGCTTCGAGGCAAACACCTACTTCTACAACCAGATGCACTCGAAGTCTCCGGGCAACCGCTGGCAGCTCAAGGACCCCCAGATCGACGAGTGGGCGACGCAGCAGTCCGTCGAGCTCGACCCGAAGAAGCGCCGCGAGATTCACAAGAAGATCTGGGACCGCGACCTGGACATGGCGTACCGTCCGCCCCTGCCCTACGGCTACGCCTTCGAGGTGCTTCAGCCCTGGCTGCGCGGAATCCGTTTCGGCGCGATCCTCGGCGCCAACAGTTCCTACTACGACTGGGGCGTCCAGATCGGGCAGACCTGGCTCGACAAGTAGGGCATCACACGAGTCGCGCTTGATCCACGGAGAGGGAGCCCCGGCCGGGCTCCCTCTCACGTTCTGCAAAGCGAACCTCGAGGCTCGCCGAGGGACTCGCGGAGCCACCCGTCACCGAGCGAGCAAGAAGAGCCCCTGCGAGATTCCCCACGCAACGATCGCGAACCGAAGCACCGTGGCGTTGAGCCGGCGCGCGAGCGCCACGCCGCTGTACCCGCCGAGGATCGCGCCCACCGCCATCACCCCGGCTGGCAGCCACTGGACCGGTCCAAAGAGTGAGAACACTACCAGTGCGACGAAGTTCATGAGCATCGCCAGCATGCCCTTCACCGCATTGGCGTGCTGGATGCCGTCCGGCGCGAGAATCGCCATGAACGCGAGCATCAGGATCCCGATCCCGGCCCCGAAGTAACCCCCGTAGACACCGACCAGGAATACGGCGATGAGCAGGCTGGCGGGCGTGTGCTCCTCGTGGTTCGCTCCGATCCGGTGCGCATATGCGAACGCTGCGAGGCGGGCATTCATGGCAAGCAGCACCGCGGCGAAGATGATCAGCCAGGGCACGATTGCGTCGAACAGTCGCTGCGAGGTCGCCAGCAGCAACACCGAGCCAACGAGTGCGCCCAGCACACTGGGGCCGCTGAGGATGACCACTCGGCGGCGCCTCGCACGGAGTTCGCGCCGATAGGCGAAGGATCCGCCGACCGTCCCCGGCCAGATCGCAACCGTGCTCGTGACGTTCGCCACTTTGGTCGAAAAGCCTGCCGCGAGGAGTGACGGGAAGGTGATCAGCGTGCCGCCGCCGGCAATGGCGTTCACCGCACCGGCCGCCGCGGCTGCCGCCGCAAGCCCCACGAACGCTGGAAGTTCCATCGCTCCTCCGCATGACTCGACGGCGTGACCGGGCCGCGTCGCTCGGCATCAGACTACGAGGAGTCCCGGCTGCGCGGTGCGTTCGCGATCGGCCCCGAATGCCCTGGCGACCGTGCTTCCGTTCCCCCGCCCGCACGAGGGACCCCTCCGCCGCCCGCTGACCGGCCAGCACCGTCCTCATGGGGCCGTCCGCTCGTGGTCGTCCTACTCGGAGATCGGGCAGACGATACTTGGGGTAAGCTCGCGCAATGACATCGCTCGGACACGTGCCGTTCTCCGTCCTCGACCTCGCGAATGTGCCCGACGGCTCGGACGTCGGCACGGCCCTCAAGAACTCGATCGACCTCGCGCGCCACGTCGAGGCACTCGGGTACCGGCGCTTCTGGGTCGCTGAGCACCACAACATGCCCGGCATCGCGAGTTCTGCCCCCGGCGTGCTGATCGCACACGTGGCGGACGCTACGAGTTCCATTCGAGTGGGTTCGGGCGGCGTCATGCTGCCCAACCACGCGCCGCTGGTCGTTGCGGAGCAGTTTGGCATGCTGGAGGCGCTCCACCCCGGGCGTATCGACCTCGGGATCGGGCGCGCACCCGGGACCGACCCCGTCACGGCACATGCCCTCCGCAGGGACACCGACCCCCTGTCAGCCGAGGACTTCCCGCAGCAACTCGGGGAACTGCTCGCGTTCTTCTCTGGCCGCTTCCCGGAGGGTCACCCCTACCGCCGCATCACCGCTGTCCCCGGCCTCGGCAACGAGCCCGCGATCTGGCTCCTCGGCTCCAGCGACTTCAGCGCGCAGCTCGCCGGCTGGCTCGGAGTCCCGTTCTCGTTCGCGCACCATTTCAGCGCCAGGAACACCATGCCAGCGCTGGGTGCCTATCGTTCGAACTTCCACCCCTCCGAGACCCTGGCGCGCCCCCACGCGATGGTGGCGGTGGCGGTGATCTGCGCCGAAACCGATGAGCGGGCGGAGTGGCTCGCCGGCTCCTCCACGCTCTCGTTCGTCCGCCTCCGTACCGGTACGCCCGGCCGCCTCCCGACCCCCGAGGAAGCGGCGACCCATGTCTACAGCCCGACCGAGCAGCTGGTGCTGCAGACGCGCTCCGCCGGCCTGATCGTCGGCGGACCCGCGAAGGTCCGTGAGGAACTGTCCCGGCTGCTGGTGGAGACTGACGCCGACGAACTCATGATCACGACCACGGTGCACAGCCACGAGGAGCGGTTGCGCTCGTACGAGTTGGTGGCGGACATCGCCCAAGTGCGAGATGCCCCGAGAACCGCCGTCGGGCCTCGATAGCTCGACGTCAGAGCCTTCGCATGTCGGCCGCCGGGGAACGCTCGGTTCCGCCGAAAGGGAGCAGTCGATGGTGTACGAAGTGGACTTTAGAAATGTCTCCACCGTTGGATTGGAGTCATCGCCTGTAGCAGAGGCGCTCGCCGGCTTGCGCGCCAACGAGGCCCGCTACTTCAGCAACAAGTACAGCCACGTCTTTCGCGTCGTGCCGGCGGAGGACGGTGCGGAGACGATCGACTGGGTTCATCGCATCCTGAAGACGGAACGCGACCTGGTCATCGCGTCACGGCCGCTCGAGGCGAGCGACTTCCAGGTCGACAACCTCCACATGGCGTATGTCTTCTATGAGAACGGCCTCTCGATCAACGTCATGTACGCACTCGACGACCAGGGGAAGCGCGCGGTGGGGTTCAAGCTCTCCGATGGCATGGAGGTACCCGAAGAACTGGCCTCGCGCTTCAAATTCGCGAGGCAGAAGTCCAAACTGGCGGGAACCATTCGCGGATCGTTCTTCGTGATCAAGGGCCAGTACTGACGCGTCGACGGATTGCTTCTGAAGAGGCGGTCGGCTGCTTCACGCCCGGAAGGGGACGTCGATGGGCTCGATGGAATGACGCTGTCGCCGCGGCCCGCCGCGCTGCCGGGATCGCGGCGCATGTTCTACGGCTGGTACATCACCTTCGGTGGGGCGCTCAACAACTTCCTGCTCTCGGCAATCTCGGTATGGGGATTCGGCGTCTTCATCCGGCCTCTGCGCGACGAGTTCGGCTGGAGCTCGGCAGTCATCGCCGCGGGCTTCTCAATCCGGAGCTTCCAGCAGGGATTCCTCGCGCCGTTTGTCGGCATCGTCATCGACCGCCTTGGGCCGCGAGCGATGGTCTTCGCCGGGACCATCGTGCTCGCGGCGGGCTTCCTGCTCTTCGCAGTGACGCAGAGCATCCCGATGTACTTCGCTGCGAGCCTGCTCATCGCGCTCGGGCAAAGCATCGGGTCGTTCACCGCGTTCACGGCGGTGCTGATGCGCTGGTTCTCGGTGAAGCGCGGCCGCGCCATCGGGGTCCTCAATGCCGGCAACGGGGCGGGCTACTTCCTCGTACCCGGAATTGCGTTCATCGTCAGCGCCGCCGGCTGGCGCCCCGCTCTGGTCGTTTGCGCCGCGCTCATCCTGCTCATCGGGCTCCCGATTGCCTTCATCGTGCGAGACGACCCGGCCGACCTAGGGCTGAACGTCGACGGAGTGGCATCCGACGCGAGTCTCGGCGAGGTCGACGGACAGAACCGGGACCGCAAGGAGCTGACCGGCGCCACCGTCGCCGAGGCGCTGCACATGCGGGCGTTCTACTTGCTCGCGTTTGCGCAGGCGATCGGCGGCGGCGCGGTGAACGTGTGGCTCGTACATGCGATCCCGCACCTCGAGAACGTGGGCTTCTCGCTGGGAGCCGCGACCGCAATCGGCGTGGGGTTCGCGATCTGTCAGATTGCCTTCCGGCCGCTCGGCGGCGTGCTCGGCGACCGCATCGGAAGACGCCGTCTATTCGGCGTGGGATTCGTCTTCGTCGGCCTCGGGATGGTCGTCTTCTCGCTGCTCACCAGTGATCGGCTGTGGCTCCTGCCCCTGTATTACGCGACCTTCGCAGTGGGCCAGGCCGCCTGGGTGGTGCTGCAGGCAGCGACGATCGCGGACTACTTCGGTCCGCGGCGTTTCGCCACCATCAGCGGACTCGCGAACCTGATGCAGATGCCGGTCGGGGTGGTTGCGCCCATCATCGCAGGGTGGGCCTTCGACCGGAGCGGGACGTACACGCCCGTCTTCTTGGTGTTCGCGGTCGGCCCACTGCTCTCGGCCCTGTGCGTCGCACTGGCCCCCGCGCCGACGCGCACCGTCTCGCTCGTCGCCAGCGAGTCGGCCGCATAGCAGGGCGAGGCGGGGACCACAGAAGAAGCAGCATCGCCGAAGGGACGTGCTCCGAGGTAGAGCACGGCGCCCGTGCCGAGGGTAATTGGCTCCCCGACGAGGACTCGAACCTCGAACCTAGCGGTTAACAGCCGCCCGCTCTACCGATTGAGCTATCGGGGAAGGTCGCTGGACTAGTGTGCCGGATGCCTCTCTGCCGGGCAAGCCGAGGCATGCAGTGGCTGCCGGACAAGGATTCGAACCTTGACCAAGGGATCCAAAGTCCCGTGTGCTACCGTTACACCATCCGGCACCGGCCGCCTGGCAGCCTGCTACCGACGGTAGAGACTGCCACCGCCCGAGGCAAGCCGCCTACGCCTCGCCTTGCTCTTCGGCCTTCTGGATCAGCTCCACGAGCACGTTGCCGTTCGACAACGGATGGAGCCATGCCAGGTTCGGCGACTCCGTCTCGCGGGTAATCCTTCCGCCAGACGCCTCAATGCGCTGCACGGTGCCCTCGAGGTCATCGACCTGCATCCCGACGAGATACAGCCCTTCGCCGTTTGGATACGCGTCGCCCTCGCGCATGTCCATGAACCGCTTGAGCGCACTGTCGTCGCTCATCGGCGAGATCATCTCGAGGATCGCGCCCTCGTCGTTCCCGAGCATCACCCCGCGAAACCCCCAGCGCTGCTCCAGGATCTCGCCCACGGGCTTCAACCCGAAGAACTCTTCGTACCGCTTCATCCCCGCCTCGAGGTCGCGGACGGCGACCGAGAAGTAATGATGACGAATGTCAGCCACGTGCTGCCTCCTCCGTTAGCACACCGCCGAGAAGCGGCGCATCACCACTGGTTGACGATGTCCACCTGCCGGTAGAACTCCGGGGCGGCCGGGTCGCGGATCGCCTGCAGCACGTTCTCGTATCCGTACTCCTCGATGCTGTCGAGATTCCACGCCTGCCGCTTGTAGTTCCAGTTCCCCGGCTCGAGCGCGTGCGCCCGCTTGAACTCGGCCGTGGCCGCCTCCTCGTGCCCCTGCTCATGCAGCCACAGCCCGAGGCGGAAGTGAGCGAGCGCGCTCACGTTCTCCCACGTCTGCTCGGTCACGCTCTCGAGGCCGGGCACCCCGCGCACGAACTCGCTCTCGGGCCCTCTCGCGGCCCAGTCGCGCAAAGCGTTGAGGTAGCCCTCGTTGCGCACGTTCACGCCCGTCTGGAAGTTGCGGCGCTCCGCGTAAATCGGGTCGTTCGCCCGCACAACCCGGCCTTCCTCGTCGATCCAGAATGCCGCCGGCACGTTCTTTGTGTTGTACAGCTCCGGCACCAGGTGTTCGGTATCGAGCAGCGCGGGGTACGAGGGTTGCGCCGCCTCGATCCAGGGCAGCGCCGCCTCCGGGCCTTTGCTCTCGCACGCGACCGCAATCACCTCAAATCCCTGGTCGTGCAGCTCGTCCCGCAGCTCCTTCCAGATCGGCAGGCACAGCCGGCAGCTGCACCACGACGCCCAGCAGAGTAAGAACACCTTCGAACCGCGATAGTCTGACAGCCGGTGTATCCGGCCCTCGAAGTCGGGGAGCTCGAAATCGGGCGCCATCCCGCCGGCCAGCGGATGTTGCCACTGCCACGAGGGAGCCCCGAAGTAGGCCGCCCCGAACTCCTCGCTCGCCGCGACGGGTTGCTCGATCAGCCGCGCGAACTCGCTGAGGTTGAACTCGCGCCCGTCTGCCCCCAGAAGCGCTGCTTCCCGCCCTTCCGGGACCGGGATGCAGATGTCCTCTCGGCAGATGCCTTCCGGCTTGCGTTCCCAGCCGAGCGCCGCCGTAACCTCAGCAAGCGGCGCCCACAGGTCGCCGTCCCGAAACGTCGCCTGGGCCGACTCGAACGTCGTCTCCCCCTGGATGATGGTCGCAGTCATCGCCTCCCCCTCTGGCAAATCACGAGGAGCGTAGCATCCGGCCACCGCCCTCGTGCAGCACGTCGAGGAGCAGGCGAACGAGGTGAGTGCTATAACACCTCGAATGGCTCAACTCATTCGCACCGCCGACGCACCGGCCGAACCCTCGGTCATCGAACCGTTCGAGGCTGCGGCCGAAGCGGAGGACGACTCTGACCGCAGCGCGGCGGTCGCCGAGCCGCGGACTGGTCGCTTCGCCGCGCTTGCCGTCCTCAGCCAGCGCGACTTCCGCTTCCTGTTCCTCTCCTCGATCGCCACCGGCTACGCGCAGTGGGGGCAGATGATCGGGATGAGCTGGCTCGTCTACGAGCTAACCGGCCGTTCCGCCGTGCACCTCGCCGCGGTGAACTTCGTCGGCGGCTTCGGCCGCCTCCTGATCGGGCCGTTCGTCGGCGTCGCGCTCGACCGCTGGCACCGCCGGTCAATCTTGATGACGTCGACGATGCTCAGTGCAGTCCAGGCGCTGCTGCTGGCCGTCCTCGTCCTGACCGACCTCGTCGCCGTCTGGCAGGTCTTCATCTTCGCTGCCCTCGACGCCCTCCTGAGCACGACCAACCAGAACGCCCGCCAGGCCTTCGTCTACGACGTCACCGGCCCCGAGGCGCTCCCCGACGCAATCGCGGTCAACTCGATGATGCAGAACATCACGAGGATCACCGGCCCGACGCTCGCGGGCGCCCTCATCGGCGCCTGGGGCACGGCCGCGCCGTTCCTCATGATCGCCAGCACCATGACGCTCGGCGTCCTCACCACGCTGCCGATCAGCCGCCAGACGAGGCAGGGCGCGCGAGCGACCGGCCATCCACTCGCCAACCTCCGCGACGGCTTCGTCTACGTCGCGCGCGACCGCCGCCTCCTCGGCCTCACGGTCGTCATGAGCTTCACGGCGCTCCTGGTCTACCCGTACCTGACGTTCCTTCCGATCTTCGCGGCCGAGGTGCTCCACGCCGGTTCCGGTGGCTACGGCACGCTCGCGGCGGCCGCCGGAATTGGGTCCCTCCTGGGGCTATTCGGGCTCGTGGTGATGCGCCGCGTCGAACACCGAGCGGTCGTGCTCATGTTCGGGCTGCTGTTCTACTTCGTCTGCCTGATCGCCTTCACCCGCGCGACGAACCTCTGGATCGCCGCGGCGTTGCTCGCCGTCGGCGGCATGCCGCACGCCATCGCCCAGACGATGCTCCAGATGCTCCAGCAGCTCCTCCCCGTCAACGAGATGCGCGGCCGTGTGACCGGCGTCGTACAGACCGCGTTCGCGCTCTACCCGCTCGGCGCGCTCCCCATGGGCTTCGCCATCTCGAGGTGGGGCGCTCCCGATACCTGTCTCGTTTCCTTCTCCGCCGCCACCGTCCTGCTGCTCTGCGCCATCACCGGCTGGAAGTCGCTCCGCACCGTCTGAAGTACCTGGAGGTCCGACAATGAGCCTCGCCGACCGCACCCCACCCACCGCCGAGGAGTACGCCTCCTACCGCGAGCGCTTCAGCAACTGGGGCCGCTGGGGCGCCGACGACCGCCTCGGGACCCTCAACCACATCACCCCCGAGGTGCGGACTCGGGCTGCGGGGCTCGTGCGCGATGGCCGCACGGTCTCGCTCGCACTCAATTTGAACGGCCCGACCCGCGCGGCGCTGCCGTCGGGATTCAGGCAGACGATGCGGGTCGGCGAGGCCAGCTCTGGCGACCAGCTCGACATCAACTTCCACGGCTGGTCGATCACCCACCTCGATGCCCTCTGCCACATCTTCACGGGCCCGGGCGGCGCCCTCTACAACGGGCGGCCCGCCTCCGACGTCACCGAGGGCGGCGCGAAAAGCAGCGATGTCTCGGCCTACGCCGGCGGCCTCGTCACGCGCGGCGTCCTCTATGACGTCCCCCGCTTTCGAGGCACGCCGCACGTCACGCTCGACACGCCTGTGCACGGCTGGGAGCTCGTCGACGTCGCCGCCTCCCAGGGCGTCCGGCCCGCTTCTGGAGACGCGGTGGTCATTCGCTCCGGTGCCAACGCCTTCTACGCCGCGACGCCCGACTTCGGCATGGGCGACATCGAGCGGATGCCGGGCGGTCACGCCTCTGTGCTTGAGTTCCTCCATGCGACGGATGCCTCCGTCCTCGTATGGGACCTCCTCGATCACGGTGGCCAGCCCTACCCCGGCGGACTGCCGATGGGCGGCCGCAACGTCGCCATTCCGATCCATGAGATCGCCATCCCGTACATGGGTATGCCACTGCTCGACAATGCCGACCTCGACGCTCTTGCCGCCACGTGCGAAGAGCTCGGCCGCTGGGAGTTCATGCTCGTGGTCGCGCCGCTGGCGGTAGTCGGCGGCACCGGGTCGCCGGTGAACCCGATCGCGATCTTCTAGCCGAAGACGGGAGTCGAGATGGAGGCCAGCGCCGAGCTCAAGCAGCGCTTGATCGATCTGTACGCCGCCATGTCGAGCGGAAGCGCGGATCCCGTCGAGGCGATGTACTCCCTCCAGAAGGGCTCAGTCTTCATCGGGACGGACGAGTCGGAGTTCTGGACGGATTCGGTCCAACATAACGCGGATGTCCGCCCATTTTTCGATGGCGAACACGGTGTCTACTCGTGGCGTGCCGGCGACGCACTCGCGAGGGTCGAGGGCACGGTCGGGTGGACCATCGATCGTCCGACGCTGGTGACGCCGGACGGAGGCACACTCCGCGCGCGGGTGACGCTCATCTGGCACCTCGAGACGGAGGGCGTGTGGCGAGTCGTTCACTCGCATGCCTCCGTGGGCCAGGCTCCCTCAGAAGGTTGACCAAACGCGCGCTGTGCGCGTGTACAGCAGCACAAGGAGACACGCCCCCGCCCCGACCCCGACGAGAATGGCCGCCTGCGGGCTCGCGGCGTCCGCGACGATGCCGGCCACGAGTACCCCGAGCGGCTGCAGTCCCCAGATTAGGCTCGACAACGACATCATCCGGCCGCGAAACTCCTCGGGCGTCTCGACGAGCAGCACAGTCTGCGTCGTCGTCTCGGTCACCTGCAGTCCGACGCCGACGACCATCACTGCACCGAGGGCTACGCCGAGCGACGGGCTGAGCGCGAACAGCGCGATCGCCACGAAGGCGGCCGACAGCCCCACGCCGTAGATACCCGCGCGCCGCCGCCAGTGCGATACCGCCACGAGGAATGCCGCCCCGATCACGGCGCCGATTCCCGCCGCTGTGTACAGCGCCCCGAGGCCCGCCTCGCCGCTGTCGAACACGTCGCGCACGAACACGGGCGCGAGCTGCTGCCAGTTTCGCGCGGTCAGCGTCACAATCAACGACACCGAGAGCAGCGTGAGCAGTACCCGTTGCCCTCGCACGTAACGCAACCCGCTGATGAAGTCGCCCGTGACGCTCAGCCGGCCGCTCCGTTGCCGCCTCGGCACGCGCATGAGGCCGATCGAGGCCGCCAGCGCCGCGTTGCCAAACCCGTTCGCGATGAAGCAGCCGCCGGCCCCGGCCCAGGCCAGCATCGCGGCTCCGAGGATCGGGCCCGCGATCGTCGTCAGCGAGAACATCGAGACGTTCAACGCCACTGCGTTCGCCACCAGAGGTGGCGGCACGGTGTCAGGGATGAGCGACTGCCGCGCGGGAATGTCCGCCGCGAACGCGCATCCCGCGAGGAACGCCAGCACCACCATGTGCCACACCTCGATGTGGCCCGACACGATCAGCGCGCCCTCAATGAACATCAGCACCGCAACGGCGGATCGCGTCCCCACCAACAGATGCTTCCGGTAGAGGCGGTCGGCCATCACCCCGGACAGCGGCGCGAGGAACAGGAACGGCAGCGACAGCATCGCTCCCACAAGCGTCACCGCCGCCGCGCTATCGGTCAGCTCGAGGACGAGCCACCCCTGCGCGACGATGATCATCCACCAGCCGCTGAGCGCCATCAGCAGCCCGGCGAGCAGCAGCCGGAAGTCACGGTACCGCACCGGCGAGAGCCGTTCCGGGAGCCAGGACACAGGCGGCAGCGGCTCCACCACCCAGGCGTCGCCCCGCTGCATGACCGCGGCGTGAGGTTCTTCTGGCATCGCGCTCCGAAGGCGCCCTCGCCGCCCGACCATCGGCGGCAGTGACGACCTGCACGACTATAGTCGTAGCAACGCCTACTGAATCGCAGCCCCGCCGCTGGCCGCCGCGACCGCCGTCTTGCGCAGCAACCGCTGCCGTCGATGCAGCAGCGCGGGCTCCGGCCCTCGCAGCGCAAGCGCACGCTCGACCGCTGCCAGCGCCCGTTCGAGGTCACGCTCGTGATGTTCGTGGTGCTTGGCCAGCTCCACGAGTGCGGCGCCCGCCGCCACTTCGCCGCCGGCGACCTCGCGCCAGAGTGCGGCCGCCTCGAGACGTCGTCCCGCCCGCCGCAGCAGCCGTGCCGACTCCATCGCGACCGTATGCCGCAGTCCGACGCTCTTCGTCAGCCCGCGCGCGGCTTCGAGGTGCGCGAGCGCCTCCTCGATCCGCCCCTGCCGCGCGCGCAGCCGCCCCAGCAGCAGTCGCTCGAGGTGACCGCCCTCCTCGGCCCGTCCATGCACCGCCGCAAGCCTGGTGAGCAGCGCCGCGAGCGACAGCACGTCCGCCGCGTTGTGCTCCACGATCGGCGTGAGCATCCTCGTGTCGCCCGTCCGCAGGAACCGGAAGTACCAGCCGGGCACGTCGGCGCCCGACACCTCCCCCTCGGGCCGCCGCAGCCCCAGCAGCACCGCCTCGATGTGCGACAGCCGATGCGGACGCAGCGCGTCGCGAATGCCTCGCCGCACTGTCTTCAGCAGGTCGAGGTGCGACATCGCATCGAACCCCATGCGGAGCCGGTGCATGGTCCCGCGCGCGTCGAGCATTGGCGCGTCGTACGTCGTTCCGTTGTACGTCACGAGCACCGGCTCCGCGCTACCCGTTCGGCAAGCGGCGATCACCTGCCGCAGCAGACCTGCCTCGGCCGGCGGCGCCGGCGCGAGGTACTGCCGCAACCGAAACCCACCGCTCTCCCACCGTCCCGACGCCACGAGGAACACCATCGCTCCCGCGCCGCCCAGCCCCGTCGCCTCGATGTCGAGGAATACGAGGTCACTTGCGGTCGCCCGCGCCAGCTCGTCGTCCCCGCCGAGGAGCGCGAGCAATTCCCCGTCGATATCGCCACCCCCGAGCGACTGCGCACCGTGGAGGTACGCCGCCGGATATTCCCGCTCGCGCATGAGCGCACCGTCGACCTCGCGCCACTCCGTCGCGAACCGCAGCTGCGGCGCATCCGCCACAACCGGCCGATGCACGAACGGACGAGGGGCGCTCGGCCGCGACTCGATCTCCCGGATCAGCCGGCGCAGACGCTCCCGAGTTGCCGCGCGGTCGATGGCCGAGACCACGCTATGCCGCCGCCGCGGCCGCCGTGAGGGCGCGCAGCAACGCGAGCACATCCCCCCGGACCCCGAGCCCGGGCGCCGCCGGGGGCCCGACGCAGCCCGGGCACCCCTCGTAGCAGCCGCACTCCTCGGCCACCTCCCGCGCGAACGCCACGAGGCGTTCCGCTTCTCGGTAGAGATGCTCGCTGAAGCCGATGCCGCCCGGCACGGTTTCCCACAGGAACACCGTGGGCAGGCCCGTGTGCGGTGACTTCACCTGCGTCGCCAACTGGAGGTCATGCGCATCGCACATCAGCAGCAACGGCGCGACCTGGACGAGCAGCTGCCCGAGACCGAGAAGCGCCCCCTCGAGGTCTCGTATCCCTCGTGACACAGACGGGTCGAGCGTGAGCCAGAAGGACGCCGTGTGCAGGTCGTCCTGTGGGAGTCTGATCTTGCCCCAGCCGATGTTCTCGTGGGTGTGCAGCCGGATTTTCTTGAACAACGTGGCGAGGTACGTCACCGATACCTCGCCCCATGCGCTCGACGGACCGGCGGTCGACGCCTCCCATTCCTCGATCACCTTGAGGTCGACCGCGAGGTGCGCGTCCGTGTAGTAGTCGACGTCGACCGGTCGCACGTACGCCTTCAGTTCCTCCCAGTCGAGGAGGTCGACGTGATACTGCCGCCCGTCGTGCACGTAGATCGCTTCGTCATGCACCAGCGTCATGGCGCTCGGCCGGTCAACTTCGCCGATCACTCGCGGCGACACCCCCTGCTCGATGATGACGACGTTGGCGTCGGCGCCCGTGCGCAGCGACACCTCGTGCGCCGGGAACGCCTCATCCGACCAGTACAGCCGCCCGTCAGCGGCACGGTGCACCATTCCCGTCTCGACGAGCGCGTCCGACAGCTCCTCGGACCGCGCGCCGAGAAGCGCGTACTCGTCCCGCTCGACGGGCAGCTCGAACACCGCGCATTTGAGGTGCTCCGCCGCAATCATCGGGTTGTCCGCGTCGATCCGCCCCGCCTCGACCGCTCCGCCGAACAGGTACTCCGGGTGCGACACCACGTACTGGTCGAGCGGCGACGAGGAGGCCACCATCACCGCGAGCGAGTCCGCCTGCCGCCGCCCCGCGCGGCCCATCTGCTGCCGAAGGCTGGCCACGGTGCCCGGATACCCCGCCACGACCACGGCATCGAGACCACCCACGTCGATGCCGAGTTCGAGTGCGTTCGTCGCCACTACTGACCGCACCCGGCCCTCGCGCATCGCTGCCTCGATCTCCCGTCGCTCCTTCGGCAGGTACCCCGAGCGGTATCCCCGCACGCGCTCGGGCTCCCCGGGCCGCCCGAGGCCGCCGGGTGCCTCGCGCAGGTACTGCGTGACGAGCTCGACCCGCGTCCGGCTCCCCGCGAAGACGAGCGTCTGCACCCCCGCCTCCTGCAACTCACTCGCGATGCTCGTCGTCGCGTTCACCACGCCCTGCCGAATACCCAGCTCGCGGTTCACCACCGGTGGGTTGAACAGCCCGACCACACGCCGCCCTCGAGGTGCGCCGTTGTCGTCGATCACCCGCACAGGCCGGCCGAGGAGCGCCTCCGCCAGCTCACCCGGGTTCGCGATCGTCGCCGAGCAGCAGATGAACGTCGGATCCGAGCCGTAGAACTGGCAGATGCGCCGCAGCCGCCGGATCACGTTAGCGACGTTCGAGCCGAACACGCCTCGATACGTGTGCAGCTCGTCGACCACGACGTAACGCAGCTGCTCAAAGAGCCGCGCCCACTTCGTGTGGTGCGGGAGGACGCCGGTGTGCAGCATGTCGGGATTCGTGATCACGACGTGCCCTGCCGTTCGCACCTGGCGTCGTGCCGTCGGGTTTGTGTCTCCGTCGTACGTGAACGTCTTCACGTCGACCCCGGCCTCGGTCACGAGGCCGTGCAGCTCGTGCATCTGGTCCTGCGCGAGCGCCTTCGTCGGAAACAGGTACAGCGCCCGCGATCGAGGCTCGTCGAGGATCGCCTGCAGCACTGGGACCGTGTAGCACAACGTCTTCCCGGAGGCCGGCGGCGTCACGACCACGAAATCCTCACCCGCCAGGGCCGCCTTGATGGCGGCGGACTGGTGCACGTACGGCCCCGCCACCCCGCGCCGCCCGAGTGCCTCAATGATCCGCGCGTCCACTCCGGGCCACGGCGCATACCGCGCCGGCTCTGCCGCCAGCTCCCGCCACTCCACGAACGAGCTCGCGAGCGGCCCCCCGTGTTGCAGTCGTTCGATCGCCGTCTGTACCGTCATGTGTTCCTCGCCATCGTTAGAACACATGAACTATAGGTACGTACGTCTGTTCTTGTCACGCTCCCCGCGACGCATGCTCGACAGCTTCGAGGGCCGCTGGTACATCTCTGCCATCACGGATCGCGTAGCACCACGCATCGAGGCAGGAGCAGCACCTTGTTCGATCGGATTCACCACGCCGGGCTCGCCGTCGCCGACCTCGTCACCGCCAAGGCCGTCTTCGCCGACGCGCTCGGTCTGCGCGTCGACACCACCCGCTCGCCCTACCCCGAGGGCAACAAGCAGCGCGGCGCCGACCCCACCGACATCCTCGACATCCCGATCGGCAACGCCGAGATCGAGCTGAACGCCGCCCCGCGCGATGGCACGCCCGCTGGCGGCACCCACCGCTTCGTCGAGGCGCGCGGTGGCGTCGGTGCCCTGCACCACATCTGCCTGCACTCCGACAACGTCGCCGAGGACGTTGCGCACCTCCGCGCCTCGGGCATCACTCAGATCGCCGCGTCCCCTGAGCAGCTCGCCTCCGACGAGCCGTGGACGCAGGTCGCGTTCTTCCACCCAAAGGACTGCCTCGGCGTCCTCCTCGAGATCTGGACGCCGGACAACCACCGCGTGGGCGACCGCTATCAGGGCGCGGGCGTTTTCACCCGCCTCCACCACATCGGAGTCGTCACAAACGACCTCGAGGCCGCGCGCCACCTCTGGTGCAACGTCATGGGCTTCCGCGTCGACCCGTTCCGCTCACCGGTCAACCAGGGCGGTCGCTTCGTGGAGTCCGATGGGGTACGCGTCCTCAACATCCCGATCGGTCGCGACGGCGGCGAGATCGTTGCCGTGCTCCCCCAGCGCGCCGGCAGCGGCACCGCCCGCTTCCTCGAACGCTACGGCGGACGCAGCAACGGCACGATGCACCACCTCGCCCTCGCGACCCGTGACGTGCGCGCCGCCGCCGACTTCGTCCGCGACCGCGGCCTCGAGATCGTCGGCGACGTCGACGAGGACTTTGCCTGGATTCACCCGGAGAAGGCCGGCGGCGTCCTCATCCAGATCGTCCGCGAGACGCGGTAGTGGCGGTGAGCGAAGGCTCGGCTCTACCTCGCCCCGAGCTCGTTGATCCGCCGCGTCAACTCGAGGATCGCGAGGTTGTCCGGCGCGGCGCGCCCGGACAGCTGCAGTCGTAGTTGGTACTCGATGCCAAAGAGACGGATCAGCGATTCGTCCTGGTCTGGGTCGAGAATCTTGTCGAAGCACTCCGCGAGGACGTGCTGGAAATGCGGCAACGAGTTACCGACCAGCGGGTGGTCGCCGAATGGCTCTGCCTGGGCTTCCGTCACTTCGATGCGATAGCCGGCCTCGGGATCGTGCGCCCATTCGAGGTTCGGCCCAACCTGCTGTGACCAGTCGCGCTTGTGGGCACGGATATTCCCAAGCAGTTGCTTGAGGACGGGGAAGTGAGACATCGGAGGCAGGAACGGATAGATGTCGAAGCCGCTCGTGAGCCGTCCGCGCAGCTCCGGCCGCTGACGCACGAGCTGCTGAAAGAACGCGGCAATGCGATGCAGGTCAAGCCCCTGCGCCGAATTCACCAGCACGCCCGCATCGGCGAAATGGCCCGAGCCGAGCACGACGTCGAGCACCTCGAGGAGATACGCCTCACTCATCGTCCAGCTGAAGCGGCCGAACCCGTGAAACGGCTCGTTGAGGCTGATCGTCACCGGCTTCGCGCCGTCGTACTCCTGCCCCACGAACGCCACCGCCCGTCCGAGGTGCTCGAGGCCGCGCTGCGCGACTGCCATCTGCGGCCGGATCTCCGCCGTATCCCCGGGCACCGAGTCGAGACCGTCGAGGACCGGCTGGGGCACGTGGATCTCCGGCCAGCGGAACGTCTTCAGCGGCCCGAAGTCCAGCGCGACGGTACGCACCGAGGCATTCCGGAAGCAGTAGTCGAGGTACGGCGCATAGAACGTCGTTAGGTCGGCGCCGTTCGGCGCGAGGTTGCTCCACCGCAGCCCGAGGCGAATATCGGCCATGCCGAGGTCTTCGACGGCCGCCTGCAGCACGCGCAGCGCGCGTGCCTTGCCGCGTTCGCCGACCCGTGGCCCGTCGACCCCGAGCGATTCGGGGGAGAAGGAGCAGCCGATGCGGATCCGTCGCTCGCGGATCAACCCCGCGTAGTGCTCGAGGAACCCTTCGAGGGGCAGTCGTGCCTCAGCCCGCAGGCGGGGATCGCCGTCCATATCGAGATTCCGAACTCCAGGGATGATCGGGTGTGCCAGCAACGGCGCCGCGACCGCGATCGTGGTCGCTGCCTCGAGAAAGCCGCGCCGCGACACAGGCCGGTAGAGAGGGCCGTTGCCGTCGAGGTTGCCGGATGGTCGCACGGTGATACCAGCTGACTAAGGAGCGGCTGGCGAGGTCAATACTCGCCTCCTAAGGATAGGCGGTCGGCCCTCACAACAGGGCATCACGTCTGTACAATCCGCGCATACAGCGGCGGGCATGGAGCGATGCCAGAGGAGGCCTCGATGCAGCAGTACACAGACCGGCTTCGTCAGCGCTACGTGCATGAGCCCGTGCAATGGGGCACGCTCGCGGGCCTGCTCCTCATGGTCATCGGCGTCTTCGGGCCCTGGGCCACCGTTTCGATCAAGGTGCTCGGAATCAGCGCCTCGACGAACGGAATGGATCACAAGGGCGACATCGTCTTCATCATCGCGCTGGCGGCCGCCGCCGCCATCGTCGCCTACGCGTTCCTCAACGTTCGCATTGAGGAGCGCATGTTGATGTGGGGGCTCGTCGCCGCCGCACTGATCATCGATCTCCTCGTCCTACTCGATTTCCTCGACATCATGGGCACGGACGGCGTTGGCATCGGCTGGGGCCTGTGGCTCACGGTGGTCGGGGCTGCGGCGTTCACCGCCGGCGCGGTCGTGCCGATGTGGAGCGAGATCCGCGCCAAGGCCAGCGACATGACCGAGCGCGGTCAGGGCGCCTAGCCAGGCCGCCGGGAGTTCCTCCGGAGCCCGTCCGGCGGACGGGCTCCACCGTCGTCCCCGTCGAAGACACCCGTCTCGAGAGCGCACGCGTGGCCGTCCTCGACGTCCGCCGTGATCGCCCGCGAGGCGAGTACGGCGCCGCGCACCATCGCGGCGCGTTCGGTATGCTGCCGCCCACATCGATGCTCGGGAGGCAACCGTGAAGGCACTCGAACGCATCCGCATCACTGACTTCTCGGGAGTCCTCGCCGGGGCCGGCGCGAGCAAAATCCTCGCGGCCTTCGGCGCCGAGGTCATCCGTGTCGAGAACCCCTCCAACCTCGGGGCGTGGGACGTCGTCCGCGGCTCGCCGCCCTACATCGACGAGCGCCGAGGACACAACCTCGGCGGCGGCTTCAACAACCACAACGCCGGCAAGCTCGGCGTCACCCTCAACCTTCAGACCGAGAAGGGGCGCGCGATCCTTCCGCGCCTCATCGCGATCTCCGATGTCGTCGCCGAGAACTTCGCCGCCGGCGTCATGGAACGCCTTGGCTTCGGTTACGACCGTCTGCGCGAGATCAAGCCGGACATCATCTACCTCTCGAACTGCGGCTTCGGCGCCTCCGGCCCCTACGTGTCGTTCAAGACCTGGGGCCCGATCGTGCAGGCGGTGAGCGGCCTCACGCACATCTCGGGCCTTCCGGGCCTGCCGCCCGCCGGTTGGGGCTACTCGTACATGGATCACACGGGCGCCTACTACGGCGCCATCGCGATGCTCGCGGCGCTCCACCACCGCAACCGCACCGGCGAGGGCCAGTGGATCGACCTTTCGATGACCGAGGCGGCGGCGAGCCTCACGGGCACGGCCATCCTGGACTGGACCGTCAACGGTCGCCCCGCCCGCCGCGACGGATACCCGGACGCCAACCATTCGGACTCCCCGCCCATGGCCCCGCACGGCATCTACCCCGCACGTGATGAGGACCACTGGGTCGCCATCGCCTGCCGCGACGATGCCGACTGGCAGGCCATCGCAGAAGAGATCGCCGAGCTCTGGGTGCATGACGCGCGTTTCGCCACCCTCGAGGGCCGGCTCGCCAATCAGCCCGCGCTCGACGAGCTCATGTCCCGCTGGACGCGGCTCTTCGACGAAGACGAGGTCGCCGAACGCCTCCAGGCCGCGGGCGTCCCCGCCGCCCCGGTGCAGCGCCCCGAGCAGCGCATCGACCAGGACCCCAACACCGCGGCGTGGGGCCTCTGGCCCGAGGTCAAACACACCGAGATGGGCCATGTCCGCGTCGAGGGCATGGCCGCCCACCTCTCGAAAACCGACTGGTCGCTGGACCGTGCCGCGCCCTGCCTCGGAGAGCACAACCGTGAGGTCTACGGCGGGCTGCTCGGAATGAGCGACGACGAGATCGACCAGCTGCAGGCGGAGGGGGTGATATGACCGGGCCGCTGACCGACCTCCGCGTCATCGAGTACTGCGACGAGGCCGGCGCCTGGGCGGGCAAGTTGTTCGCCGACATGGGCGCCGATGTCGTAAAGGTCGAACCGCCCGGGGGCAGCCGCGTCCGCGGCTACCCGCCGTTCCTCGGCGACGAGCCCCACCCCGACCGCAGCCTCGCCTTCTGGCACAACAACACCAGCAAGCGCGCCATCACCCTGGATCTCGAGCAGGAAGCCGGCCGCGAGGTCTTCCGCCGCCTGGCAGCCGGCGCGGCAATCGTCCTCGAAGATCAGTCGCCCGGCCAGATGGCCGAGCTCGGCCTCGACTACCCCGACCTGTCGGCGCTCAACCCCGGCCTCATCATGGTCTCGATCACCCCTTACGGCCGCAGCGGTCCCAAGTCGGACTGGGTGGCGACCGATCTCACCGTCCTCGCCGGCGGCCCGGAATGGTCGAACGGCTACGACGACCACTCACTGCCGCCCGTCCGAGGGCTTGGCAACCAGGGTTACCAGACCGCCTGTCACTGGGCCGTAGCCACCGCCCTGGTCGCGGTCCTCCACCGCGACTGGACCGGCGAAGGCCAGCACGTCGACGCGAACATGCACGCCGGCGCGAACGTAACTACCGAGGCCTCCTCGTACACCTGGCTCGTGGCGCGTCAGACCGTGCAGCGCCAGACCGGCCGCCACGCCACCGTCGTGCCGTCCTCGCCGCTGCAGATCCTCGCGAAGGACGGCCGCTATGTGACCACCGGCGTTGCCCCGAGGCGGCCCCGCGAGATCGCCTCGATCCTCGCCTGGCTCGACGACCTCGCCCTGCGCGACGCCTTCACCGACTGGCCGCTCCTCGAGGCGGGCGCGAACCTCGACCACAACATCACGATCGCCGCCGTCGCCGAGGGCGGCGAGGAGGCCGCCATCTACGGCGCCGTCCGCGATGCGCTCAATTTCATCGCCGAACAGATTGACTCGTACGACTTCTTCGTGGGCACTCAGACCCGCGGCTTTCAGTGCGGGATCATCTACTCACCCGACGAGGTCTTTGAGGATCCCCACTTCGTCGCGCGTGGATTCCAGGTCCCCGTCGAACATCCCGAGCTCGGCCAGACGTTCCGCTATCCCGGCGCGCCCTACGGCTTCGCGGCTTCGCCCTGGGCCATCTCGCGACGTCCGCCGCTCGTCGGCGAGCACACCGCCGAGGTCCTCGCCGAGGCAGGCGTCACCCCCGAGGAGTTCGAGCGCCTGCGCACCGCCGGCGTGGTGTAGCGGGACCCTCGGGCTTAACCCCCGGCCTCGGCGCCAAGGCGTTCGAGCAGCCGGTCCTCCCAGCTGAAGTCGAACTGCCGGGACTCGTGGAGTCCTTCGCGGCGGTACCACTCGTACGTCTGCTCCACCATCGCCGGGAATGTGTACTCCGGCTCCCAGCCGACGTCCTGCCGCAGCCGGTCGATGCCGAACAGCACGCTCCGATTCCAGTGGTGCAGGTTCGGCGCGAGCCGCTGGATCAGGCTCTGCACCATGCCGAGGTTCGACCCCGGACGCGGCGGCGCCGTCCGCGTCTCGATGTTCGACGCGATCGTGCTCCCCTCGAGCGCGATCCGATCGCCATAGATGTCGTCCATCACCGCCGCGGGAATATGCACCTTCCGAGGCGTGACGCCCAGCACCTCGGCAAACGTGTCCACGTACCCCTCGTCGCTGTAGTACTCCTTGCCGGTCAGGTTGTAGCGCTTCCCGAACGTCTGCGGCTGGCACATCACCATCCGCAGCGCCCGCGCTTCGTCGTCGACATGCCCCACCTGCCCGAGGGTCGTCCCGTCCCCGGGAATGAGCACGGGCCGCCCGGACAGCAGCCGACTGAACATCCGCTGCTCACGCTCCGGGATGATGTTGTTGGGCCCGAAGACCATCGAGAACGCGACCGTCGTCGCTGGAAAGCCGTTCGCGCGGTGCTCCGCGAACAGCAGGTCTTCCACCAGCAGTTTGTTCATCCCGTACTCAGACTGTCGAGGTCCGCGGTCGACCGGCGCCCACTCGTGCATCGGCAGCACGTGCGACGGCGCGTAGATCACGGTCGAGCTCGCGAAGATGTAGTGCGCCACCCGGCCGCGGAACAGCTCGATCATCGGCTGCACGTCCGCGACCGAGTACCCGTTGATGTCCTGCACCACGTCGAACTCCTCGTGGCGCAGCACTTCCTTCAACCCCTCGTGGTCGGTGCGGTCGCCGAACAGCCGCCGCACCCCTCGAGGCAGGTCGACCGGCGTCTGGCCCCGGTTGAGCACCGTCACGTCGTGTCCGTGCCGGGCCAGCTCCCGCACGAGCGCCAGCCCGTTGAACCTCGTCCCGCCCATCACGAGCACACGCATCGAGAGCCTCCTCCGAGTAGCGCCGCGACTCTACCACAGCGTTCTCAGCCGGTTACCGCGCCCTCGGGGCAGTGCATACTGCCGCCATGCCGCTCTCCGACGACCTCTGCGCTCTCCCGTTGCACCGTCTCGCTGCGCTGCTTCGGGCCGGTGAGCTCTCACCGTCCGAGGTAGTCGTCGCCCACCTCGCCCGTATCGACGCCCTCAATCCGGAGCTCAATGCCCTCGTCCAGCGCTCAGACCATGTCCTCGAGGACGCCCGCCGCCTCGAAACCCTGAGCCCGGAGGAGCGCGAGGGGATGCCGCTCTACGGCATCCCCTTCACCGCGAAGGACTGGATCGAGACTCACGACCTGGTCTGCGCCGCCGGCGTCCCGGAGCGCGCGAACTACGTCCCGAAGCGTGACGCGACCGTGGTCACCCGCCTTCGCGCGGCAGGCGCGATCCTCCTCGGCAAGTCGAACGTCGGCGACGGCGCGCCGGTGTACCCGGCGCCGAGGCACCCGACCCACCCCAACCGCACGCCGGGCGCAAGCAGCAGCGGCGATGCGGTCGCCGTTGCATCCGGCATGAGCCCGCTCGGCCTCGCGAGCGATTCCGGAGGAAGCATCCGCTGGCCCGCCCACTGCTGCGGTGTCTTCGCCCTCAAGCCAACCACCGGCCTCGTGCCGAACACGGGGCACTTCCCCCGCATCGGCCACTTGAGCGACCCGCGCACGACCATCGGCCCGATGGCCCGCTCCGCCTGCGACCTCGCGCTCGCCCTCGAGGTGATCGCAGGCCCCGACGGAGTCGACCCCGGCGTCGCACCCGTCCCCCTGCAGAACCCCGAAACCGTTGACCTCCGCCGACTGCGCGTCGGCTGGTACGTCGCCTTCCCCGGCGCCGAGCCGGACGCCGCCACGGTCGCGACCCTCGAGGCGGCCGCACGCGACCTCGCCGCCGCCGGCGCGCACGTCAGCGAGGTCGCGCCGCCCCGCCTCGAGGAGGCCTCCGCCATCACCGAGGGGTACTGGGCGCGCCTCCAGTCCACGTCGTTCTCCGGCTGGCGTCCCGCCTTCGCGCCCACTCGCGACGCCGAGGCCGTCGACCGCCTGCTCTTCGAGTGGGAGCGCTTCACTCGAGACCTGCTCGGCTTCATGCGCGATTTCGACGTGTTGCTGTCGCCGGTTGCCGCTAGGCCGGCGCCGCCCCTCGAGGGCTGGGGCAGCGAGCAGTACGTCTACACGCTCCCCTACAGCCTCACGAGGCAGCCCGCGGCCGTGGTTCCCTTCGGCCGCTCTTCCGAGGGCCTCCCCATCGGAGTCCAGCTCGCGGCGCGCCCGTGGGAGGATCACGTCGCACTCGCCGCCGCGATCGCGTTGGAGGACGCCCTCGGCTAGAAGCCGGCGGAGGGCGGGCGAGTGCTTCGCCCGCCCTCGTCGCTACCACTTACGCGTTCGCGGGCGTCTCCCGCGCCGCCGGGATGCGGTCGAGGTCGTCGTTGTACCCCGGCGAGGTGACGTCGAACGGCCGCAGGGGCTCGAAGCCCAGGCCCTGGATGCCGGGCCGGATCTGGCCGGCCGCCGACGGCAGCGCCGCGGGCCGCATCGGCCCCGCCTCCGCCCAGTGCGCGTGGTTCATCTGGTGGATCGAGAACGATGCCTTGAGGGCGTTCGTGTAGCCCTGGATGTCCTGCGTCTGGTTGATCGTCTCCTTGATCATCAGCGCCGTTGCCATCGGAAGCCGCGCGATCCGCCGCGCGTAGTGCAGCGTCTCTTCCTCGAGCCGGTCGGCCGCGAAGATGCGGTTGACCATCCCGAGGCGGTGCGCCTCCTGTGCGTCGATGAAGTCACCGAGCAGCATCATCTCCTTCGCGCGCCGCGTCCCGAACTCCCACGGATGGGACACCCACTCGACGCCGCACATGTTCAGCCGGGGCCCCACGACCTCGGCGAAGATCGTGTCGTCGGCGCACACGATCAGGTCGCACACCCACGCCAGCATCATGCCCGCCGCGATGCACGGGCCATGCACCTGCGCCACCGTCGTCTTGCGCAGGTCCCGCCACCGCTGCTGGTAGAAGAAGAAGCGTTCCCACTCTCGATTCCAGCGCAGGTGCGTGCCCTCGGTCGCCCCGAAGCGCGACTCCTCGAAGCGCTGCCCGGGCGTCCCCATGTCGTGCCCGGAGGAGAACGAGGTCCCCTTCCCCGCGAGGATGACGACCTTCACCTTGTCATCCATCTCGGCCGTCAGGAACGCGTCGTTCAGGTCGTCCAGGAGCGGGAAGCTCTGCGCGTTGCGGAACTCGGGCCGGTTCAGCCAGATCCGCGCGATGGCGCCGTCATCCAGCGTCTCGTAAATGACGTTCTCGTACTCAGGCATGCTTGGGTCCCCCTTCGGACACCTGCGGCCGGCGGCCTCGTTTGCGCCGCGTTGTACCGCCGGCCCCAAGGACTGTCAACGAGCGCTGCCGTCCGATGTGCCGCATCTCGCTTCCACGGGTACGATCGTGCCTACGCCTCGGAGGAGGCGAGGAGGTGACATGCGCATCGGCGTCGTCTCAGACACCCACGTCCCCGAGGCGGGCCCGGATCTCCCACCCGAGGCGTACGAGGCGCTCGCCGGCAGCGATCTCATCCTGCACTGCGGCGACCTGCACAGCCTTGTGGTCCTCGACCGCCTCGAGCACATCGCCCCCGTCATCTCCGCCCGCGGCAACGGAGACACCCTCCACCCCTGGCACCGCCGCCCCGGTGTCCCCGAGGACCCTCGCGTCTCCGAGGTGCACCTCCTCGAGCTCGAGGGCTTCCAGCTCGGCATCACCCATGACCTCGAGACCGTGGAAGGCCGCCCCGAGGAGTACGCGGACGACCTCATCCGCCGCGTCTTCGGGCAGCGCGTGGACATCGCGCTCTGCGGTCACACCCACATCCCGCTCGGCTGGGGCCTTTCGACCGGCACGACGATCCTCAACCCCGGCAGCCCGACGATGCCCTACGGCTACCCGCGCATCCTCGGCACGGTGGGCCTGCTCACACTCACCCCCGGCCGGTTCGAGTTCCAGGCGCTCGACCTCTACACGGGCGACTTCCACATCGAGATCGCCGGGCCGGGGGCCGCGCCCCTCCAGAAGGGCCCGAGGCCAAAGCACATCTGAGGCTCGCCCGCCGCTCCTGCCCGTCACGACGTCTGTGTTAGATTGCCTCGGGCCCGGCGGCAGCTGCCGGCGTTTCGAGGGAGGCAGCGCGTGACCGATTACGAGATGTACGAGCTCGGCGACTGGCCCCTCGAGTCCGGCGAGGTCCTGGCCGACGCTCGCCTCGCCTACAAGACCTACGGCAACCTCGCGCCGAGCCACGACAACGTCGTCCTCTTCCCGACCGCCTACGGTCAGCGTCACACCGATTGCGAACCGTTTTTCCAGGAGGGTCTCGCCCTCGACCCGCAGCGCTGGTTCATCGTCGTCCCGAACATGTTCGGTAACGGCCTCTCCTCCTCGCCGAGCAACACCCGGCCGCCCCACGACCGCGGCCGCTTCCCCCGCATGACCATCGACGACATGGTGCGCGCCCAGCATCGACTCCTCACCGAGCACCTCGGCATCGAGCGCCTCGCGCTCGTGACCGGCACCTCGATGGGCGCGCTCCAGACGTTCCACTGGGGCGCCCACCACCCCGAGATGGTCGAGCGCATCCTCCCGACGTGCGGCGCCGCGCGCTGCTCCGTCCATAACTACGTCTTCCTGGAGGGCGTGAAGGCCGCGCTGACCTGCGACCCCGCCTTCAAGGACGGCGACTACGAGGAGCGCCCGGAGCGCGGGCTGCGCGCGATGGGCCGCGTCTGGGCGGGCTGGGCGCTGAGCCAGGCCTTCTATCGCGAACGCCGCTACCTGGAGCTCGGCTTCGCCGATCTCGAGGACTACCTCGTCCGTGCCTGGGAGGAGCCTCGCCTCGACCGCGACGCCAACGACATGCTCTCAATGATCTGGACCTGGCAGCACGCCGACATCGCCGCCAGCCCCCGCTTCAATGGCGACTTCGCGAAGGCGCTCGCAGCCATCGAGGCGGAGGCGATCGTGATGCCCGGCAGCACGGACCTCTACTTCCCGCCCGAAGACAACGCCTACGAGGTCGCGCGCATGCCGCACGCGGAGCTGCGCCCGATCCCGTCCATCTTCGGCCACGGCGCCGGGGGCCGCAGCGGGCGCAGCCCGGAGGACGAGGCGTTCGTCGACGCCGCCCTCAAGGAACTCCTCGCACGTCCCGGACGATTGCGATGATCCGCGGATCAGTCCGCGGACTGCCTGCCCGCTGTACTCAAATCGGGATGTAGTTGAAGTACGCGCTGCCGCCGAGGCGCACACCCAGGTAATAGGTGTACGCAACTCCGTAGCAGAGACGCCGGCTGCGCAATTGCGCTGTGTCCCAGATGCTCGACACCGGCCACATCGCGTTACATGACGCGGTCATGTCCGAGAGGAAGGCACGGTCGCACAGGTACCGGTCGAACTCGCTGCCGCCCGTGGCGTAGCACACATCGTGGTTCGCGCATGCGTCAGCGAAGTCGAAATAGGCCCCTCGATCCGGGACCTGGATCGTGTCCGTTCCGCAGTGGTGAGTCTCGGTGGCGGTCGGACGAGTCGCCTCAGCGGCGCCAGGCTGCGTCGCAGCCGTCGCCGTATGATGCGTCAGCGTGCTCGACGTCAGGACAAGCACCGCGACGGCCGCCGCCAGCAACATCGGTCGAACGCGAGCCATCTGTCACCGCCTTTACGTTCCCTGAACTCGCTCACCCGCCGGCCAGCGGGCAGGCCCGTCTACGGCGTCTCCTGAGGAGCGTCGCCGTTCGCGCCGCATCGTACTCCCGGTTGTCGTCGCTGAACACGTCCGCGGGCCATGTTTCGTCGCAGAATCAACGCGCGATAACGATCGGTGCCGTACGCCTTACAAGAGCGTAGATTCGTGATATCGAGCTGCTCGATTTGCGCAGGCTCGAGACGTGCGAAAGGCGATGACATGGGCGCGCTACCACTCGATCTCACGCTGCTGGTGCTGTTGGCCATCGCCGCGCCGGCACTCCTCATCTTCCTCCTCACCGGCCACCCCTTGGTCAACATCGGCGGCGAGGAGATCGGCATCGTCGAGCGCCGCTACCTCGGCACGCCCCTCCCCGAGGGCCGCGTCGTCGCGTTCCCGGGTCAGATCGGCATTCGTGCCCGCGTCCTCGCGCCGGGGCTGCACGTCATGATCCCGTATCTCTACCGCGTCATGAAGGAACCGATGGTCGAGGTCGGCGAGGACGAGGTAGGCCTCGTTGAATCCATCGACGGAGAGCCGCTCCAGCCCGGCCACATCTTCGGCCGGCGTGTCGAAGGTCACGATGGATTCCAGGATGGCGAGGTGTTCCTCCGCAATGGAGGCCAGAAGGGCCCCCAGGTTGATGTGCTCCCGCCGGGCAAGTACCGCGTGAACACGTACCTCTTTCGCATCCGCGTCGAGCCCGCGCTCATCATTCCGCCGAACGAGGTGGGAGTGGTCACCGCTCGCGACGGGGGCCATATCGAAGCCGGCCGGCTGCTTGCGGCCCATGTCGACGGTCATAACTCCTTCCAGGATGGCGAGACGTTCCTCGCTGCTGGCGGGCAGCGCGGCCCACAGATCGACGTCATGCTGCCCGGCCGCTATCGCGTGAACTCGGACCTCTTCGACGTCAACGTCGCCCCCGCGACCATGGTCGAGGCCAGCAAGGTCGGCATGGTCACCGCTCGCGACGGTGTCCCGCTGCCGGCCGGTGAGGTCGTCGCCGCCAGCGTCTCCGGCCACAACGATTACCAGGACGGCTCCGCGTTCCTCGCGAGCGGTGGCCAGCGCGGGCCGCAGTTTGACCTCCTGCGACCCGGCACCTACTACGTGAATCCGCTCATGTTCGAGGTCAAAGTCGACGACGTCGCCGTGGTCCAACGTGGCGAGGTCGCGGTCCTCGTCTCTAATGTCGGACCCGAGCCCAGCGCCCCGACCACGGAGCGCCTCGCCGCCGGCGAAGAACGTTATGTCGTCCCCAGCGGATTCCGGGGCATCCAGGCGCAGGTCGCCGGACCCGGCGTCTACTACCTGAACCGTTGGGCCTACCTCGCTTACGTCATCCCCACCACCAACCTCACCATCGACTGGGCCGATGAGACAAACGTGACCGATGAGCCGCAGCAGCCCGACCCGAAGGCGGATCCACGCGAGATCCTCGGCCGGCGCATCCAGCTCTTCAATCCGCTATCCGTCATCAGTCGGGACGGCTTTGAGATGCGCGTGTCGGTGAAAGTCATCATGCGCGTGCATCCCGAGCAGGCCCCGCTCATGGTCGCGAAGATCGGCTCGGTCCAGAACCTGATCGATCACGTCATCCACCCGATGATCGACTCGTCATTCCGCAACCAGGCCTCGTCGAGCGAGGCAATGGCGTTCATGCAGGACCGAGCCCTCGAACAGGAGAAGGCAGAGAAGCGGGCCCGCGAGGAGATGGAGCAGTACCACGTCGAATGCGTGCGTGTCCTGATCTCGCAGATCATCCTGCCCGAGGAACTCATGGCGATTCAGACGCGCCGCGTCATCGCGACGCAGCAACAGGAGATGTTCGTCGCGCAACAACAGTCCGAGCAGCAGCGCATCGCCACCGAGAACACCCGCGCGCAGGCGGATCAGCAGGTCAACCTCGTCAGTGCGCAAATCGGGGTCCAGATCGCCGAGCAGACACGGCAGAAGACGGTCATCGAAGCCGAGGGGCGGGCGCGCGCCGTCGAACTCGAAGGCAACGCCGAGGGCACCAAGATCCTTGCGATCGGTCAGGCGACCGCCGAGGCGTACGACCGACAGCAGGAGGCGATCGGGCAGGCCAACCTCTTCGGGATCGAGGTGGCCAAGGCCCTCGCCGCCGCCGGCCTCAAGATCACGCCAGACATCGTCGTCGGCGGCGGCGCTGACGGTGGAGGGGCGAACATCTTCGGCGCGTTCCTCGCACAGATGCTCGCGAACAACCGCACCAGCCTGAACGGATCGGACCAGAACCCCGCCGCTACCTCGACGTCATGAGGTCCTAGCTGCATTCGAGACTGGCTACGAGCAGCAGTGGTGCCGAAGGCCGGGGTCGAACCGGCACGGGGTTGCCCCCAACGGTGTTTGAGACCGTCGCGTCTGCCTATTCCGCCACTTCGGCCTCGAGGACGGACGAGAGGAGGAGTGGAGCGGAAGACGAGGGTCGAACTCGCGACCTCCTCCTTGGCAAGGAGGCGCTCTACCACTGAGCTACTTCCGCGTGCCGATGAGTATAGCCAGCGCCCCGTCGCGACGGCAACGCGGCCGGGCCAATCGAGCCCTACGAGGGCATCGCCGCCGCCGCGTCCGTCGCGAAGTCCGTCTCAATCGCCCGCTGCAGCCCCGCCTCCAGCAGCGCCACCTCGAGGCGCGTCAGACCCTCCGGCCCCGCCACGTCCAGACGCACGGTGATGCGTGCCACCCCCACGGGCAGCCCCGGCACGACCAGCTCGTGCGCCACCTCGATGATGTTCGCCCCGCCCGCTGCCAGCGCGTTCGTGATCCGCGCCAGCTCCCCCGGCACGTTCGCCGCCGCGAACGTCAGCCGCTGCCGCCGCCCCTCATCGAGGAGCCCGCGCTCCACGATCCGGTCCAGCAGGTTGATATCGATGTTCCCACCGGATAGCACGGCCACCGTGCGCCCGCGCGCCTCGGCGACCCCCGTCAGCAGCGCAGCGACGCCGAGCGCGCCCGCCCCCTCCACCACCAGCTTCGTCCGCTCGATCAACAGCACCACCGCTCGCGCGATCGCGTCCTCGGGCACCTCCACGAGGTCATCCACGTATCGCTCGATGAGCGACAGCGTCAGTTCCGAGGGCCCGGCGACGCCCACGCCGTCCGCGATCGTCCGCACGGCGGGCACGGTCGTTCGCCTGCCGAGGCGGTGCGAGTCTACGATGCCCGGCATCGCCCGCGTCTGCACGCCGACCACCCGCACCTCAGGTCGCAGCGCTTTCACCGCCAGCGCCACCCCCGCGAGCAGACCCCCGCCGCCCGCCGGCACGAGCAGCGTCTCGACCTCGGGCTCCTGCTCCAGGATCTCGAGGCCAACCGTCCCCTGCCCCGCCACAACGTACCGGTGGTCGAACGGCGGCATAAACAAGTGCCCCCGCTCCTCCGCGAACGCACGTGCCCGCTCGATGGCCGCCGAGAGCGGGCCCTCGACCAGCTCGACCTGCGCGCCGTACCCCTCGGTCGCCAGCCGCTTCGCGATCGGCGCTTCGGCTGGCATGAACACGGTCGCCGGCAGCTGATGCATCGAAGCAGCCAGCGCTACCCCCTGCGCGTGATTCCCCGCGCTCCCGGCCACGACCCCGGCCGGCCTCGGCGTGGCCGCGATCATGTTCAGCGCCCCGCGAGGCTTGAACGAGCCCGTCCGCTGCAGGTTCTCGCACTTGAGTGAGAGGGGGACGCCGAGGCGCTCCGACAGTGACTGGGTCGGCCACAGGGGCGTGACCCGCACCTGCTCGCGGATCCGCCCGCGCGCAGCCTCGATGTCCTGCAGCGTGACGAGGTCAGTCATGGGGGCACACTACACCGCCGGCCCGCACCAGCCGAGCGCTATACTCCATAAACGTACATCCGTTCGGAGTGCCGCCGATGGTCGCGAAGAGCGCCGCGCCCGGGCTGCTCGCCTCGTTTCACCCCGCCGTCCGCACCTGGTTCGAGCGGCGCTTCGACGCGCCCACGGACGCCCAGCGCGCCGGCTGGCCGCACATTCGGGCCGGCCGCGACACGCTCCTCTGCGCCCCCACCGGCTCCGGCAAGACCCTCGCCGCCTTCCTCGCAGGCATCGACTCGCTCATCCGGCGTGCCGAAGCCGGCACGCTCGATGCGGTCACGGACATCGTCTACGTCTCGCCCCTGAAGGCCCTCGGCAATGACATCCAGCGCAACCTCGAGACACCCCTCGAGGAGATTCGGGCCGTTGCCGCCGAACTTGGCTATGACCTGCCCGAGGTCAGGACTGCCGTCCGCACCGGCGACACGACCGCCGCGGACCGCCAGGCGATCGTGAAACGCCCGCCGCACATCCTGATCACCACCCCCGAGTCCCTCTACCTGATGCTCACCGCCGAGCGCGCGCGACAGACCTTGCGCCATGTCCGCACCGTCATCGTCGACGAGATCCACGCGCTCGCCCGCGACAAGCGCGGCAGCCACCTCGCGCTCTCGCTCGCGCGCCTCGACCACGTCACGATGACTGCGAACGGGACGAGGCCAAACCGCGTCGGCCTCTCCGCCACCCAGCGTCCCATCGAGGAGATCGCCGCCTTCCTCGTCGGCGCGCGCGTGCGGCCGGACGGCTCACCCGACTGCGAGGTCATCGACCTCGGCCACCAGCGCGACCTCGCCCTCTCCATCGAGGTGCCCCCCGCCGACCTCGAGGCAGTCGCTTCCGCCGAGCAGTGGGCCGATACCTACGACCGCCTCGCCGCAATCATCCGCGAGCACCGCACCACGCTGGTCTTCGTGAACACCCGCCGGCTCTCCGAGCGCGTCGCGCATCACCTCGCGCAGCGCCTCGGCGAGGAGCATGTCGCGAGCCACCACGGCAGCCTCTCGAAGGAACGCCGGCTCAAGCTTGAGGACAAACTAAAGGCCGGCGAGCTCAAAGCTCTCGTCGCCACCGCATCCCTCGAGCTCGGCATCGACATCGGCTCGATCGACCTCGTCTGTCAGGTCGGCTCGCCGAGGAGCATCGCGACCTTCCTCCAGCGCGTCGGCCGCTCGGGCCACGCCCTCGGCGCCCGCCCGGAGGGCCGCCTCTTCCCAACGACCCGCGACGAGCTCGTCGAGTGCACCGCGCTCGTACGCGCCGTGCGCGACGGCCGCCTCGACCGCATCGTGCAGCCCGTCGCGCCCCTCGATGTGCTGGCGCAGCAGATTGTCGCCGAATGCGCGTGCGAGGACTGGGCCGAGGACGCGCTCTTCGACCTCATGCGCTCCGCCCACCCCTACCGCGATCTCCGCCGCGAGGACTACGACGAGATTGTCGAGATGCTCGCCTCCGGCGTCGGCGAAGGCGCCGGTCGCACCACGCCCCTTCTCCACCGCGACCGCATCAATGGCGTCCTGCGAGCCCGACGAGGTGCGCGCATGGTCGCCATCCAGAACGGCGGCACCATCCCGGAGCTCGGCGACTACCGAGTCATCGCCGAGCCCGATGAGACCTTCGTTGGCACCGTGAACGAGGACTTTGCCATCGAGAGCATGAAGGGCGACATCTTCCTGCTTGGCAGCACCTCTTGGCGCATCAAGCGCATTGAGCAGAGCCAGGTCCGCGTCGAGGACGCCCACGGCGCTCCGCCGACGATCCCGTTCTGGCTGGGAGAAGCCCCCGGCCGCACCATCGAGCTCTCCGAGGAAGTAGGGCGCCTCCGATCCGACGTCGAGACCGGCCTCCGCGACACCGAGCTGCTCCGCCAGCGCCTGGAGGAAGACTGCGGCCTCGACGAACACGGTGCGCGTCAACTGGTCGACTACGTCCGTGCCACCCGCGACGGCCTCGGCCTCGTCCCGACCGACCGCGATATCGTCTTCGAACGCTTCTTCGATGAGTCGGGTGGTATGCAGCTCGTCGTGCACGCCCCGTTCGGCGCGCGCATCAACCGCGCCTATGGCCTGGCGCTCCGCAAGCGCTTCTGTGTCACCTTCGACTTCGAGCTGCAGGCGGCCGCCGGCGATGACGCCATCCTGCTCTCCCTCGGCCCCCAGCACTCCTTCCCCCTGGAAGACGCCTTCTCATTCGTGAGCCCGAGGAACGCGAAGGAGGCCGTCGAGCAGTCGATCCTCTACACCCCGCTCTTCCCCACGCGCTGGCGCTGGGATGCCACGCGCGCCCTCGCCATCCCTCGCCAGCGAGGCGGCAAGCGCGTCCCGCCGTTCATTCAGCGCCTCCGCGCCGACGACCTGCTCGCCGCCGTCTTCCCGGCGCAGGTCGGGTGCCAGGAGAACGTGACCGGCCCCCTCGAGATCCCCGACCACCCGCTCATCCGCCAGACCGTCGAGGACTGCCTGCGCGAGGCGATGGACATCGACGGCCTGCTCGACGTGCTCAAACGGATCGAGGAGGGCTCGATCCGCCTCCACGCCCGTGACACCACCGAGCCCTCGCCCATGGCCCACGAGATCGTGAACGGCCGCCTGTATACCTACCTTGACGACGCCCCCCTTGAAGAGCGCCGGACACGCGCAGTCACTCTTCGCCGCGCTCTCCCCACCGAGGCGCGCGAACTCGGCGCCCTCAACCTCGAAGCCATTCAACAGGTGCGCGACCAGGCCTGGCCCGCGCCCCGCGACCCCGAGGAAGTCCACGACGCCCTCCTCGGCTTCATCGCTCTTCGCCTGACCGACGTCCCCGACTGGCTCCCCGCCCTGGAGGAACTGGCCGCCGTCGGCCGCGCCGCCTTCTTCGAGCGTGTGGTTCCGGATTCCGGCCCCCTCCCCGCTGATGGAGAGGGCGGGGGTGGGGGTGCCTCCCCGCACGCGGTCTGGTTCCCTGCCGAGCACATTGGGACCATCCGCCTGCTCTATCCCGGCGCCGATCTCCCATTCCTCGACATCCCCGACGCCGCCCGCATCCCGATCGCCGAGCGCGAGGACGCACGGATGCTGCTCCTCCGGGGCCACTGCGAGGCGCTCGGCCCGGTGACCGCCGCCGCCCTCGCCGAGCGCGTGGCCCTCGACCTCGGCGACGTCGGCCGCGGCCTCGCGATGCTCGAGGCCGGCGGTTACGTCCTCCGCGGGCGATTCACGCCGGGCCTGCCGGATGAGGAATTCTGCGACCGCCGACTGCTCGCGCGTATCCACCGCTACACGCTCGACCAGCTACGACGCGAGATCGATCCCGTCACCACCCGCGATTACATGCGCTTCCTGCTGAGCTGGCACCACATGGCCCCCGGCTCCCGCATGAAGGGCCGCACGGCCGTCCGTCACGCCGTCGCCCGCCTCGAGGGCTTCGAGGCCGCCGCGAGCGCCTGGGAGAGCGAGCTGCTCGCCGCCCGCGTAGACGACTACACTCCCGCCTGGCTCGATGAGCTTTGCCTCGCCGGCGAGGTCACCTGGGCCCGCCTTACTCCTCGCCGCGCCGCCGGCGGCGGCACCGTCGCCGCTTCGCGCGTCACCCCGATGACCCTCGCCCTCCGCTCCGACCTCCCCGTCCTCCTCGAGGCCGTCCGCGGCTCCGAGGAGGACGCCACCCGGCCGGAGACTGGAGCCGCGGCCGAACTCCTCGAACTCCTCGAGGCGCGCGGCGCGCTCTTCTTCGACGAGCTGGTGGCCGGCACCCGCCGGCTCGCCACCGACGTTGAGCAGGGCCTTCGCGAGCTGGTCGCCCGGGGTCTCGTCGCTTCCGATGGCTTTCAGGGCCTGCGTCAGCTGTCCGGACTCTGGCGCCGCTCAGGCCGTGGCCGTCGAGGTGCGGGCTACCTCCGCGCCGCCGGGGGACCGCCCGGCCGCTGGGCGGTGGTGGCCGCGCCTTCGACGGGTACTCACGACCTCGAGTCCCTCGCCGAGGAGGTCGCGAACGTCCTCCTTCAGCGCTACGGCGTCGTCTTCCGCGATGTCGTCGCGCAGGAGTCGTTCATCGTGCCTTGGCGCGAAGTCCTGCGCGCCCTCCGCCGCTTCGAGGCCCGCGGCACGGCCCGCGGTGGCCGCTTCGTGAGCGGCTTTGTTGGCGAACAGTACGCCCTTCCCGAGGCCGTCGAGGCCCTCCGGCGCGTCCGCAAGGACCCGCTGACCGGCGAGCGCGTACGCATCGCGGCGGTCGACCCGCTCAATCTCACCGGCGTCCTATTCCCGGGTCCGCGAATCCCTTCGGTAGCCGGCCGCACCGTCGACTACGTTGACGGCATCCCTGAGCTCGAACCGGTCCTGGTCGCGAGCCGCTCGTAACCCCCACGCCATTTCGGCAGTGCAGCTTGTCGTAATCCGTCCCCTATAATGCGTACTCCATTCGGCGTCCCCGGCCGATGCGAGCGCATCGGCTCCAACAACGGAGTCGGCCCCATGCCACGTTCCATTTGGCGAGGTGCGATCAGCTTCGGCATCGTCAGCATCCCCGTTCGCCTCTTCACCGCCACCCAGGACAAAGACATCTCCTTCCGCATGCTCCACGAGAAGGACAACGCCCGTATCCGCTTCATTCGCATCTGCTCGGAAGAGGAGACCGAAGTCTCCAACGACGAGATCGTGCGCGGCTACGAGTACGAAAAGGATCATTATGTCGTCCTCACCGACGAGGATTTCGACCAGCTTCCGCTCCCCAGTAAGCACACCATCGACCTGACCGCGTTCGTCGAGGCCGAGGAAATCGACCCCGTCTTCTACGAGAAGAGCTACTACCTCGAACCCGAGGACACGGGGCTGAAGCCCTTCGCGCTCCTCATGCGCGCGCTGCAGGAGAAGGGCCTGACCGCTGTCGCCAAGATCGCCATCCGCAACAAAGAGCAACTCTGCGCGCTCCGCCCCATGGACGGAACCCTCATGCTCGAGACCCTGTTCTATCCCGACGAGATCCGCGTCGAGCGCGGCGCCGAGGTTCCCGAGGTAAGTGTGAGTGACCAGGAGCTCCAGATGGCGTCCGCGCTGATTGACCTCCTGACCGAGCAGTTTGACCCCGCGAAGTACCAGGACACCTACCGGGAGGCGTTGATGCAGGTCATCGATGCCAAGCTTGAGGGCCAGGAGGTCGTCGAGGCGGAAGCGCCCGCACCCACCAAGGTCGTCGACCTCATGGCCGCCCTCAAGGCGAGCGTCGAGGCGACCCGCCGCCAGAAGGAAGCGCAGGCCGGCTCCGCGCGAGACGAGGACGCCGAGGCGACGACCACCGCGTCCAGCCGGCGCCGTCGAGCGGCGAGTTAGCGTGCGCGTCGCCGCGCCTCGGGGGCGCTAGTGCCCGCGCGGCGGCCCCGCGTCGCGCCGCCACCCTCGCCGGACTCCCCGCCCCTAGAGGAGTACGACCGCAAGCGCGACTTCGAGAAGACGCCCGAGCCTCCCGGCGTCGCGCGCCCGCGCGCGGCAGGCGCGCTGACGTTCGTGGTACAGAAGCACGCCGCCCGCCGCCTCCACTACGACCTCCGTCTCGAGTGGGACGGCGTCATGCCGTCCTGGGCCGTCCCGAAAGGCCCCTCACTGAATCCCGCCGACAAGCACCTCGCCGTCCATGTCGAAGACCATCCGCTGGACTATGCGACCTTCGAGGGAGTCATCCCCCGCGGCGAGTACGGTGGCGGCCAGGTCATCGTCTGGGACGACGGCACCTACTCCCCCGACGAGCCCGACCTCGTCTTCCACAACCGCGACGAGGCTGAGCGCCGTATGCGCGCTGGGCTCGCCGCAGGCAAGCTCTCCGTCACCTTCCGAGGTAAGAAGCTGAAAGGCTCGTGGACACTCGTCCGTACGAACAAAGTCGAAAGCGGCAAGGAACAATGGCTCCTCATCAAGCACCGCGACGCGACTGCCGACGCCACCCGCGACCTCACCGCTGAGGACCGCTCGGTCCGCTCCGGCTTGAGCATCGATGACATCAAGGGCGGCCTGCTTCCCCCCGCCGCCGGCCGCAACGGCGTCTCGTCAGTCCGCCCCGAGGACCTTCCCGGCGCACGCGTCTCTCCCTTCCCGCGGGACGCCGAGACGATGCAGTCGGAGTCCCGCCCCACGCCCTTCAGCGACCCGCGCTGGCTCTTCGAGCCCAAGCTCGACGGCGTCCGCACCCTCGCCTTCGTCCACGACGGCGCCGTAGAGCTGCGCTCGCGGCGCGGCCTCGACAGTACAAGGCAGTACCCGTCGGTCGTCTCGGGGCTGAAGCAGCAGCCCGCCCGAGAGCTAATCCTCGACGGCGAGATCGTCGCCCTCGATGAGCGCGGGGTGCCTTCGTTCCAGCTGCTCCAGGAGCGCATCCACCTCAGCGGCGACGGCGAGATCTCCCGTGCCGAGGCGCGCATCCCCGTCATCTACTATGTCTTTGACCTCCTCTATCTCGATGGTATCGACCTCCGCGCCGTGCCCCTCGAGGACCGACGCGAGACACTCGAGCGCGTCCTGCTCCCCATGCCATCGATTCGCCTCGTAGACCACTTCGACGTCGACGGCGTCGACGCCTTCGAAATCGCGACGAGCCACGATCTCGAGGGCCTCGTCGCGAAGAAGCGCGACAGCGTTTACGAGTCGGGGCGGCGTTCGCGCAACTGGCTGAAGATCAAGTCACGCAACACCGACGAGTTCGTGGTGGGAGGTTTCGCGGCCGGCCAGGGCGGCCGCGCGAGTACGTTCGGCTCCCTCATCGTCGGCCAGTACGATGACGCCGGAGCGCTCCATTACGTCACCCATGTCGGCTCGGGCTTCGACGACCGCACCCTCGCCGACGTGAACGCTCTCGTCCGCGATCTCACCACCGCCGACTGTCCGTTCGCCGAGCCGCCCCCGAAGAACGGCCACCCCGCCGCCACGTGGGTGCGCCCTGAGCTGGTCGTGGAGGTCGAGTTCAGCCACTGGACCCGCGACAAGCGCCTCCGCGCCCCCGTCTTCCTCCGCGTCCGCGACGACAAGGATCCCGCCGAGATTCGCTTCCCCGCCGAGCCCGCGATCGCGGTCCCGAAGACGCCTGTGGAGCCCGGCTCGGCATCGCTCCTGGACGCCGAGGTCGCGCGCGTCCTCACCCAGCTCGAAGGAGCCCGCAAGCAGCTCACGTTGGATGTCGAAGGTCACCAGCTCCGCGTCGCCAACCTCGACAAGGTGCTGTGGCCGCCGCACGACGGGCAGCGCCCGCTGACCAAGCGCGACCTGCTCGTATACCTCACCACCGCCGCCCCCTGGCTGCTCCCGCAGCTGCGCGACCGCCCGCTCACCCTCACCCGCTACCCCAACGGCATCGAGGGTCAGTTCTTCTACCAGAAGCACTATGAGGACGCACCCGAGTACGTCGACCGCATTCGCGCGTACTCCGGAACGAACGTCCGCGACCAGACGTACCTGCTCTGCAACAACCTTTCGACACTGTTGTGGCTCGGGCAGGTCGCCGACCTCGCCCTGCACACCTCGCTCGCCCGCGTCAACCCGGAGCCCGACGCCCGAGGGCTCTCCCGTGACTTCACGGGCTCGGTCGATCAGATCGAAGGATCCGTCCTCAACTACCCCGACTTCGTCCTCTTCGACCTCGATCCGTATATCTATCGCGGCGACGAGGGGGCCGGGGCCGAGCCCGAACTGAACCGCGCCGCCTGGCAACAGATCTGCGAGGTGGCCCGCTGGCTGAAAGAGCTGCTCGACTCCGCCTCGCTCTCGTCGTTCGTGAAGACCTCCGGTGCCACCGGTCTCCACGTCTACGTGCCGGTCGTCCGCAACATCGACTACGCCACGATTCGCTCCATCGCGGAGACGTTCGCGAGCTTCCTCATCCGTGCCCACCCCTCGGCCGTGACGATGGAGTGGGCCGTCCCGAAGCGCGAGGGCAAGGTCTTCCTCGACGTGAACCAGAACGCCCGCTTCAAGAACCTGGCCGCCGCCTATTCGCCGCGCGCGAAGCCCGGCGCCCCCGTCTCGATGCCCCTCCGCTGGGATGAACTCGAGGCCGTCTACCCCACCGACTTCACGATCCTCACCGCTCCCGACCGCCTGCGCCGCGTCGGCGACCTCTGGGCGAACATCCTCGAGGCCAAGCATGACCTCAGCGCCCTTCTCGGCACCTAGACCTCAGCGATGCGTTCGTCGCCTCGATGCGGCATCATGCCCCGTGCGTCCTGCGTCGAAAGGCGAGCCATGTCCCTCCTCCGACGGCGATCCTGGCTCCAGCTGCTGCCGCTGCTCCTCCTCGTGGCCATCGCCTCGGCGCTCGCGTCGTCGCCCGCGCGTGCCCAGGGCGGCGTCGAGAAGATCGACTCGTACCACGTCGATATCCGCATTGAGAGCAACGGTGACCTCACGATCGCCGAGGACATCGCCTACGACTTCGGCTCCGAGGATCGTCACGGCATCTACCGCGACGTGCCGACGAAGCTCCGCTATGACGATGAGTTCGACCGCAACTACCCGCTGAAAGTACTCGCCGTCACGGCGTCCGACGGCGCCTCTGCGAAACATGAAGTCGAGGGCATCGAAGGCGGGAAGACCCGCATCCGCATCGGCGACGCCGACAAGACCGTCACCGGCCAGCATGCGTACCACATTGAGTACCGCATCCAGGGCGGGCTCAACGGCTTCACCGACCATGACGAGTTGTACTGGAACGCCATTGGTACCGAATGGTCCACGACGATCTTCAACCCATCGGCAACGGTGCACCTCCCGTCACCGATCGCCGTCAGCGACGTGCAGGTCGCCTGCTTCAAGGGCCCCCGAGGTTCTTCCCTCCGCTGCGGCAACGCGACGACGGACGGGGCCCAAGCACAGTTCACGAACGGCTTCCTCGGCTCCTACGAAGGCCTCACCGTCGTCGTCGGCTTCCCGAAGGGCCTCGTGCCCGACCCCAAACCGATCCTCGATCGCCGCTGGACCTTCCAGCGCGCGTTCACCATCGACCCGCTACGGATCGGCCTCGCCGGCGCGCTGCTCGCCGTCGTCCTCGCCGCGCTGGCGCGCCTGATGTGGTCCGTCGGCCGCGACCGCCGCTGGCAGGGCTCACCCGTCGAGGTGGTCTTCGGCGGCACCCGTCAACAGACAGTCCCGCTCTTCGAGGGCGGCGCCTACGCCATCGAGTTCACTCCACCGGATGACCTTCGCCCCGGCCAGATCGGCACCCTCATCGACGAGCTCGCCCACCCCCTTGATGTTTCCGCGACGATCGTCGACCTCGCCGCCCGTGGCTACTTGCGCATCGAGGAAATCGACAAGACCTGGTGGTTTGGTAAATCGGACTGGCAGTTCGTCCGCCTGCCGGACCCGGCCTCGGACAAACGAGGACTCCTGCCGTACGAACGCACCCTCCTCAACAGCCTGTTCGCGGACGGCGAGGAGGTGCGCCTGTCATCGCTGAAGCGCCAGTTCCACACCGAGCTCGCCAAGGTCCAGGATCAGCTGTACACCGATGCCGTCGGTCGAGGGTGGTTCAACAGCCGTCCGGATTCGACCCGGAGCTCCTGGTTCCTGATCTCGGCGGTCGTGGTCGCTGCCTCGATCGGCATCCTCGTCGCCACGGCCAAATGGACCACGTTTGGCATCGTGCCCATCCCGCTCGTCCTCGGCTCGCTCGTCCTCATGTCCCAGCACGGACGCATGCCGCGCCGCACCGCCAAGGGCACGGGTGAACTCAGGCGCGTCCTTGGCTTCCGCCAGTACATCGAGACGGCCGAAACGCGGCGCTCCGAGTTCGCGGAGAAAGCGAACCTCTTCTACGAATACCTGCCGTTCGCCGTCGTGTTCGGCTGCGTCGAGAAATGGGCCGAGGCCTTCGAAGGCCTCGCACTTGAGCCGCCGGACTGGTACTCCTCGTCGCGTCCGTTCAACGCGATGATGCTGGGCAACGCCATGTCAGGCTTCTCGAGCAGCACCTCGAGCACGCTCGCGTCGACCCCCGGCGGCTCCGGAGGCAGCGGTTCTGGAGGCTCCTCGGGTGGCGGCGGCGGAGGTGGCGGCGGCGGCTCCTGGTAACGACTGGCCCCCTCCGCAAGCCCGTCGTATCATCCAACCCTGCTCGTCGCCGCACGTGCCGAGGTAGCTCAGTCGGTAGAGCACGCGACTGAAAATCGCGGTGTCGCCAGTTCGATTCTGGCCCTCGGCACCAGACCCCGCCTGCCTGCGCCCCTGCGCGGTCACCTCAACGCGAGCGAGGCTCCACGGTCCAGTCCCGGCTCCTCTGATATGTCAGCGGGCCCGGCATCCGCCATCGCACCGCCCTGATTGCCTACCGCGCCGCCCGCCGGCTCAGCCGCCTGAGATTCCAGGACACCCGAGGAGGGCCAGCGGGACCCCTCTCCCCTCCTCTGCATCCGCGTTCGCTCCCCCTTTACCACCGATGCTACAGTCGGACGGTTGGCCGTGATGGGCCGCTTCGCGCCACCAGCCCGAAAGCCCGCCGGTCGGGGCATCATCGGTCGCCGAGCGAAAGGAATTCGATGCGCGCCTCACATCGCGTCGTGCGCATCGTGCTCACCGCCGCACTGGCCGCTTGCTCACTCACCGCGGTGTGGCGGACGAGCGCGTCCTCCGCGCCCATCGCCGTGCCATCCGCATCCGTCCCCACACAGGTCGCTCCTGCCGACGACCTCCTCGCGCTGAGAGACCGCATGGCACAGGCGATCGAGGACTACTGGGTACCGGGCCAATACGCCGTCGCCGTCACCGACCTTCAGACCGGAGAGTCGATCAGCGTCAATGGCGACCGGCCGCAGCTATCCGGCTGCGTCGTCAATCTGTTCGCGCTGGTCCAGGCCCTGCGCGACGTCTGGACGGCGCGCTACCCGATCGAGGACGTCGACGGGCTCATCGCCGCCACCATCTGGAGCAGCAACGCCATCACCGCACGTGACCTTTACGGCATTATCGGCGGCGGCGACGTGGTTTCAGGCGTCCAGCGGGTGGCGCGCCTCATCAACGAGGATCTCGCACTGACCGCGGTGGTCCTCGACCACCCGCCCGCCTTCGACGACAGCATTGGGCTCAGTCCGGACAACTGGGTCACCGCCGACGCCATGAACGCCGCCCTCGCAGACCTGTGGCACGGCGAAGCGATCCCCGAGCGCTCATGGCGCGACGTGCTGCTCTACCACATGACGCAGGTAAAGCCCGGCCTGAACTACCTCACAGCCGTCGTCCCCGAAGTCGTGAGCCACAAGAACGGCTTCATGTGGACCCCCTACGGCTACGTGGACAACGATGTCGCCATCGTCCGGCTTCAGCGCGGCGACGCCGAATATGCTTACGCGATCTCATTCCTCTCCGAGGGTGTCGAGGACGAGTACGCGGACATCCCCCTCGGTCAGCAACTCGTGTTCCTGGCCTACGAGGCGATGTCCGCGCGCTATCCCTGACCTCGGACGACAATCAGGCCGGCATGCTTCCACTGGTGTGGCCGTCGGGTGCGTTGTCGTTCCCGATCTCGCCGCGCCAGCCGCCGCTCTCGTTACCTCGCGACTCGATGTAGTCTTTGAACCGCTCGAGGTCGCCCTCGACACGCCGGGACACCACGCCGAGCGCATCCCCGATGTTCTCGACCATGCCCTCGGGCTCGTAGCTCATCTCGAGGTGCACCCGCGTGCGGTCGGGCCCGAGTTGGTCGAACTTGACCATCCCCGCGTTCGTGCGCCCGTCCGTGTTGCGCCAGATCACCTTCTCGTCCGGGACCTGTTCCTGGATCTCAGCGTCCCATTCCTCGTCGCGCCCGCCGATCTCCGCCCGCCAGTGCAGGTGGCGGTCATCGAGCTGCCGGACTTCCTTAACACCCTCCGTGAACCGCGGAAACTGCTCGAACTGCGACCACTGGTTGTACGCAGTTCGGACCGGCACCGCGACCTCGATGTTCTTCTCGACCCTCGCCACGGATCAAACCTTCCCCTACCCACTCCACGTACGAGCGTAGGAAAGGCGCGCTTGCAGCCGTAGCCGCGGGCGTCCGCCCCGGCTTTCAGAGGCGTGACTACCCGCATCGCCCGCCCCGCCCATGGCCCCTCACGATCGTGATTCCCCGCGACGACACCACGCGCGACGTGCACAATATTCGACGCGCCAGCCGGCGCCCGAGCGACACGGCACGAGGAGGAACCGATGCAACGCTTGCTGCACCTGGCGTCTGCGCGCCGCGCGATGCTGCCCCTGCTGCTCGCCGTCGCGCTGCTGATCTCCCTTGCCGCCGCCCGCGTCGCCGAGGCCCAGTTCCTCCCCGCGGTCTTGTACGGCGGCAGCCTCAAAGCCGGTCAGAAGGTCGAGGCCCTGGTCGACGGCGCGGTATGTGCCTCGACGACCGCCTCGCCGAAGGGCGAGTGGGTGATGCAGGTCAGCCCCGACTCGCCGTGCAAGCCGAAGCCCGGCGCGGCCATCAGCTTCAAGGTCGACGGTGCCGCCGCGACTTCCAACCCCGCCGCTACCTGGGAATCGGGTGGCATCCCCAAGGGCAGCGTGCAGACGGGGTACACGCTGACCGTTGGTGGCGGCTCGAGCGGTGCAAGCGGCGGCTCCTCCTCCGAGAGCGGCGACAGCGGAAGCAATCCCACGCTCTTCATCGTCGTAGGTGTGGTGCTCCTCGCCGTCGTCGGCGGGGCTGGCTGGTTCGTGTACCAGCGCCGCTCGACGAACTAACAGAAACAAGCCCGCGCCGCCGCCTCGAGGCGTACCCTACCGCCGAGCGAACTGCTCGGACGGGAGGTCCGCCATGCCCGACTGCACCGTGATGACCTGGAATGTTGAAAACCTCTTCCCCGTGGGCCATCTTTCCGGCGCCGCCTCTGTGGACGTATACCAGCGCAAGCTGAGGTATCTCGCGAAGACGATTCGAGACGTCGGCCCCGATGTCATCGGGCTACAGGAAGTCGGCGACCCCACCTGTCTCGCTGATCTGCAGGCTGCTCTCGGGGGCCGTTATCCCCACGCCGCCATCTCCAGCCGCCCGGACATCCGAGGCATTCGGGTCGCGGTGCTGTCCGCCAGTCCACTGACCGACGTCCGACAGTTGTTTGAGTTCACTCCGGAGGCGCTGCCTCGCGTCCCCACCGCCGACGGGAAGACAGTCGCCACCATGGGGCGCGGCGCGCTCCAGGTCGTCGTCGAGGTGTCGGGCCGCCGTCTCCGTGTCGTCACGGCCCATTTGAAGTCGAAGCTGCTGTCGTACCCGGAAGGCCGCCGTTTCCCGAAGGACGAACACGAGCGTGCCCGTGGTGCGGGCTTCGCCCTCCTTCGTCGAGCCGCCGAGGCCGTCGCCCTCCGCGTCCACCTCAATACACTCATGGCTGACGAAGCGTTGCCGACCGTCCTGGTGGGCGACTTCAACGACGGCCCGAGCGCGATCACCACTGACCTGCTCCAGGGGCCCCCCGATACCTCGATGCAGAGACCGGACAAAGGCGACCTCGTGCGGTTGAACAACCTCGCGGGCTGGCTCCCCGGGAAGCACGCGTTCAGCCGCATGTTCCGCGAGGAACCCGAGCTGATCGACCACATCCTCGTCAGCCAGGACATCCTGCGAGGCTTTCGCCAGGTCGACAGCCTCGTCGACGGCGTCCGTTCGATCACCGAGGACGTCGAGAGCCGGCGCAACGCCGTCCGCCCCGATCACGCTCCGCTATTCGCCCGCTTCGTGTTGCCCTGACCGCCACACCGCCCCTCCTCTTCGCCGGCGCGTCAGGGCGAGGAACTCGAGCCCACATCCCATCTGGTTTCTGCTATTACTGGGTAGAGGGGTTGCGGGCAGCGCTCCGAGGAAGCAGGCAGGCCGGTGGTCAAGCAGGCAGTGGCGCGGCCGTTCGTCATGCTGGTCGCGGCCGGCGTCATCGTGCTGGCAGGCGTCGCCGTCGCCGGGGCAGCTTCCGTCTGGCCGCTGAAATCGCACCAGTCCGCGGGCCCCGTCGCCTCGAACTTGAACACGGCTTCCCAGAAGTCGGTCGGTACGACCGGCACGTTCGTGGACGTGACCGACAACCCGGTCTCGCTCCCGAGCGAGAAGACGATCTACCCGCCACGCACCGGTAACGCCGGCCTCGCGACCCCCCACCAGGTCCCCAACACGGCAATTCCGCCGCTGCTCGCCGCGACGGCCATCCTCCTGCTGGCGGCTCGGTTCGCCACCCGTCACCACCTCTCGAGGTAGCCGGCCGCCCTCGGGCCCTTGGGCGTACTCCACGGCCGCTCCTATCACAAACGATGCGCATGCATACGTTATAGTGACCTCCCGGACCGCCGCCGGCGGCCCGCAGTCGAGGCACATGCCTCACGAGGAGGGATACCTTGCTGGACAGCGATCGAGAACACCCGCTGCGTCTGACCGATCGATTCGGGCGTCGCGACCTCGTACGTGGTGGCGCGCTCGCTGGCGCGGGCCTGGCCACCGCCGTCCTGATCGGCTGCGGTGGCGACGACGACAACGAGCCCTCCGGCGCCTCGACGTCCCCCGGCGCTACCGGCACGAGCGCGCCCACCGCGTTCAGCGGCATCACCACCGCGAAGGGCCGCCAGATCCCCTACAACTTCGCCGAGCCGGCGAAAGCGCCCAAGTCGGGCGGGACGATGCGGCAGGCTTACACCTTCGACCCGGGCCAGCTTGACCCGACCGCCTCGCAGGCTGGAGGCACCCTCACCGCCGTCAACGCGGCATATGACCGGCTGATCAACGTGAACGGCCGGGCAGACGCGGACCCGACGAAGATCAACCAGCTCGAGCCCGGACTCGCCTCGAAGTGGGAGACCAGCCCGGACGGGCTCACCTACACCTTCTCCCTCCAGCAGAACGTGAAGTTCCAGAACCTCGCCCCGCTGAACGGCCGCCTCTTCGTCGCGGAGGACGCCCGCTTCGCCCTGAACCGTTACAAGACCGAGGGCGTGAACCAGCAGTTCTTCACCCAGGTCGACACCATCACGGCCCCCGACACGAAGACGCTGGTCATCAAGATGAAACGCCCCCAGCCGGACTTCATCTTCCCGTTGTCCACCGCCTACACGACGATCCACAGTCACGAGCTGGTCGACGACGGCAGCATCAAGAGCAAGGCCATCGGCACCGGCCCCATGATCGTCGACAAGTGGCAGTCGGGGACGGGCGGCGCATTCGTCCGCAACCCGGACTACTGGGCGGGCCCGACCTACCTCGACCGCTTCGAGCTGCCCTACATCCTCGACCCCGCCGCGAACACGGCCGCGTTCCGCGCGAGCCAGGTCGACTGGGGAATCACCATCGGTACCGAGGACGATTTCGAGAACGTGCTCGGAACGAATCCGAACATTCAGTACATCACCGCGCCCGTGATCAGCGCGACGTTCGCGATCGCATTCAACAACGAGCTACCGATGTGGAAGGACGAGCGGATTCGCCGCGCGGTCTCGCTGACGGTCGACCGGCCCACCCTCAGCCAGCTGGTCTACAAGGCGCTGGGGAAGTCCGTCCCGGTTCCCGACTGGCGCTTCTTCTGGGACCAGGAACCCACCTTCGAGTCAGGACACCTCGGCAAGTGGTGGAAGACGGACATCGCGCAGGCCAAGCAACTCCTGCAGGCCGCAGGGCAGGAGAACTTCTCCTTCGAGATGGTCTATTACAACTACACGCCGCAGTCGAACTCACTGCAGAACCAGGTCCTGGTCGACCAGATGCGCGCCTCGGGCATCCAGCTGAAGGCCTCCAGCATCGAGTACTCGCAGTTCAACTCCCAGTGGACCACCCGCAAAGGCGACGCTCAGGCCTATGACGGCTGGCTCTCGTTCAGCCCGACCGCCGAGCAGTACGTCTACGGGCTGCACCACTCGAAGTCGCCCGGCAACCGCTATCGCATCAACGACCCGGAGATCGATGCGTGGGCCGACCAGCACCAGGTCGAGCTCGACCCGGCGAAGCGCCGCGACCTCGCCCAGAAGGTCTGGAATAAGGTCTACGACCAGGTCTATCGGGTCGACAAGCCAACCGCCTTCGCCATCTCGGTGTACCAGCCCTGGATCCGCGGGCTGCGCACCGGCCGCGGCATCGGCTCAGGTCAGCACTACCTCGACATCCAGAACGTCGTCCGCTACTCGTGGATCGATAAGTAGGACCTCTCGACGAGCATTCGCGAGGCCCGGGTTGCCCCCCGGGCCTCGCCGTCGTTCGAGCCGCTGCTATCCTCGAAGCCCGTATCGAGGAAGGCCGGCCAGACGTGAACTACGAGGACGATCCCGCGCTGCCGGCCGGCTTCGCGCAGATGCTCAACCCGACCGGCTGGCCCCTGCTCCACATGGTCGCGATGTTCTACACCGGTGCCACTGGCAACATCGTCGGCGTCCCGATGACCTCCGAGGATGGCGACCAATGGCAGGCGGTCGTCCCCTTCGACGGACGCCTCTTCCGCATCGACACTGTCTACCAGGACCCCGACACGCACGCGCAAGCGGTCTTCTGGGGCGGCGACCGCTTCGAGGAGTACGCCGCCGGCGAGGTCGTCAGCACGCGCTCCTACTCGCCGTACTCCTGACCTCGATAACCCTCGTGGCCCCCTTTGCCCGTGGTATAACGTACGTCAATCACGTTCGTGAATGTTACGACGAGACCGGAGGGGACGTATGACCGAACACGAAGCCACAGCCCCAGCGTTCCTGCAACGCCGACCGACCCGGCGAGGCCTGCTTCGGGCCGCCGCGCTTGGCGCCGCAGGGGTTTCCGCCGCGGCGCTGCTCGGCTGCGGCGGCGACGACGAAAGCACCGCCAACAGTGGCGGGAGCGGCGCAGACAGCTCCGTCTCTACCAACATCAGCACCACCGGCCAGCGGCCGGACAAGCTGCCTGCTGGGTGGGTCTGGGCGTCCGACTCTCCCTACCCGACGGACTTCCCCGAGCCCGCCGGGAAGGCCGCGAAACCCGGCGGCATCTTCAACGTCGCCGTCTCCTGGGACGTCGGACCATTCGACCCCGTCTCGGCGGCCGCCGGCGGGTCGATCACCGTCCCGAATACCGTCTACAACCGGCTCGTCGGGTTCGCGACCGGGCCCGGCGTGGACACTACAACGCTCAAGCTCGAGCCCGAACTCGCAGCGAGCTGGGAGCGCTCCCCGGACGGCCTGACGATTACCTTCAAGATCGCGCCCGGCGCGAAGTGGCAGAACGTGCCGCCGCTAAACGGCAGGCCCTTCGTTGCCGCCGATGCCAAGTTCGCCTTCGAGCGCTATCAGAAGGAGGGCGTGTACAAGTCCTACTGGACCGGCGTCAGCTCCATCGATGCTCCCGATGCGTCCACGCTGCGGATCAAGCTCACGAAGCCGCTCGTCGACTTCATCAACCCGCTCGCGTCTCGCTACCAGACCATCTTCCCGCACGAGCTCGTCGACGACGGTTCGATCGGCAAGGCGGTCGTCGGTACCGGGCCGTTCATCTTCAAAGAAGCCATCACGGGCCAGCGCGTCACACTGACGAAGAACCCCGACTACTTCGAGACGAAAGTCCTCCTCGACGGCGTCGAATTCCGCCCGATGCCGGACGCCGCCGCGCGCCTCGCCGCCTTCCGCTCGGGCCAGATCGAGTTCGCCTACTCGATGGTCAACACCAAGCGCCAGATGGACGAGGTGGTGAAGACCAACCCGGACATCCAGGTGACGTCGCTGGCCAGCTCCACGGCCTCCGGCCCCCAGCCGATGTTCAACCACCAGAACCCGAGGTGGCAGGACGTGCGCGTCCGGCGCGCCGTCTCCCTCGCCACCGACCGCCAGGCGATCTCGAAGCTCGTCTTCGAGGGCATCGGTCAGACCGTTTCGGTCCTCCCTTGGCGCTTCGTCTACGACGACGCCCCGAGCATCGAGTCCGGCAAGTTCGGCAACTGGGCGCGCTACGCCCCCGACGAGGCGAAGCAACTGCTCCGCGCCGCCGGTCAGGAGAACCTTACGATCGACGCCCGTTACTACGAGTACTCCACGACCGATACGCAGGTCGCGGAGGTCATGGCGGACCAGTTCCGCCAGGTTGGCATCACCTACTCCGTGAAGAAGCTCGACTACACCGAGTTCAACTCGCAGCTGATCGGCGGCACCTTCCCGGACGTCCTGCACAACGGGTACATGCCTCTCGGCACCGAGGCGGACACCTACTTCTACAACGGCCTGCACTCGAAGTCGCCGGGCAACCGCGACCACGTGAACGACTCCCAGATCGACACCTGGGCGGAGGCGCAGCAGATCGAACTCGACCCCGCGAAGCGAAAGGACCTGCTCACGAAGATCTGGACCCAGTACCACGACCAGGCCTACCGCCCGGTCAGGACGTTCGGCCGCGCGTTCAACGTCCAGCAGCCCTGGGTGCGCGGCGTCCGCCTCGAAAGCGCCTTCGGGGCACGGAGCTACTTCTACGACTGGGGCGAGATCCTGGTGAAGGCATGGCTCGATAAGTAGCGTCGGGCCGCGCAAGCACGAGGACGATTCGAACGTGTGGGGCCGGGTATCCGGCCCCGCACCGAAGTTCGCAACGCAGGGCTACTGCCGGGACCTGGACGGCCGGCTCACATCGGTGCAAGGCGCACGACCGCCATCCGAGGAGGGCGGGCAGTGGTACCCCCAAGGGGATTCGAACCCCTGTTTCCACCTTGAAAGGGTGGCGTCCTAGTCCCCTGGACGATGGGGGCGGGTCGGTCCTCCGAGGATAGCGCGCCCGCGCTCGACGGTCATGGCCCTCGGCGCTGTGGCGCCCGTCAGCGGCCCTGACAGACCCTCCGGCCCCTGCCCAGAAGATGCCTCGGGGGTATAGTCTCGATCACTACTTGCTGGTTGACGGAGCACCAAGATGACCGCCACGGACGACCGAACCGACCTGCGTACAGTCGACGAGTACCAGAGCCCTGTCTCGGGCTATCAGCTGCTGCTGCGGCTGAGGATCCAGAACACGCCTGGCAACCTCGGCAAGGTCACGACCGCCATCGGCGAGATGGGCGCGGACATCGGCTCCATCGACATCGTCGAGGCCCGCACCGAGATGATCATTCGCGACTTCCGCCTCTACTGCTACGACGAGGATCACGCGCGCCGCGTCGTTGCCCGCGTCGCCGCCGTGCCCGGTGTCGAGGTGCAGCACGCCTCGGACCGCACCTTCCAGCTCCACCGCCGCGGCAAGATCGAGGTCAATAACAAGGTCCACATCCGCACCATGGCGGAGCTCGCCCACGTCTACACTCCCGGCGTCGCCCGCGTCTCAATGCAGATCCACGACAATCCCGACGCCGTCTGGTCGCTCACCATCAAGCCAAACACCGTCGCCGTCGTCACTGATGGCACCGCTGTCCTCGGCCTCGGCGACATTGGCCCGATGGCCGCCATGCCGGTCATGGAGGGCAAGTCGATGCTCTTCAAGGCCTTCGCCGACATCGATGCCTGGCCGATCTGCCTGAACACCAAGGATCCCGATGAGATCGTCCGCATCGTAAAGGCCATCTCCCCGGGCTTTGGCGGCATCCTGCTCGAGGACATCTCCGCCCCTCGCTGCTTCGAGATCGAAGACCAGCTCAAGGCGGAACTCGACATCCCCGTCTTCCACGACGACCAGCACGGCACCGCCGTCGTCGTCCTAGCCGGCGTCATCAACAGCCTGAAGATCATCCAGAAGCGTCCCGAGGACCTGAAGGTCGTGCTCCTCGGCGTCGGCGCCGCCGGCGTCGCCTGCGCGAACATCCTGATGAACTTCGGCGTGAAGAACGTGATCGGCTTCGACCGGGCCGGCGCGATCTACGAAGGTCGCGTCGAGGGCATGAACCCCGCCAAGGAGCGATTCGCGCGCCAAACCAACCGCGAAGGTTTCGACGGCACCGTCGGCGAGGCACTGCAGGGCGCGGACATGTTCCTCGGGCTCTCCGGGCCGCGCATGGTCACCGCCGACCAGATCGCCGGCATGAACCCCGACTCGATGGTCTTCGCGCTCTCCAACCCGGAGCCCGAGATCATGCCGGAGCTCATTCAGGACAAGGCGCGTATCGTCGCGACCGGCCGCTCCGACTACCCGAACCAGGTCAACAACGTCCTCTGCTTCCCGGGCCTCTTCCGAGGTGCCTTCGACTCCGCCGCGACGACCATCTCCGAGGAGATGAAGATCGTCGCCGCCAAGGCCATCGCGGAGACCATCCCGGACAACCTGCTGAACGAGGACTACATCCTCCCGTCCGTCTTTAACCCGGACGTGGCCGACCGGGTCGCCGCCGCCGTGGCCGACGAGGCCCTCCGCTCTGGTCGCGTCCGCGCGAAGGGTTCGCGCGTCTTCGTCTAGCGCACCCTCCCGACCACATAACGAGAGCGCCCCCGGTTGGGGGCGCTCTCGTCATCTCCCGCTCGTCTGGTTCGAGGCTAGCTGTACCGCTCTTCCTTCCACGGGTCGCCGTGGATGTGGTACCCGTACATCTCCCAGAACCCCGGCCGCTCCTCGGCCATGAGCTCAATGCCGCGCACCCACTTCGCGCTCTTCCAGAAGTACAGGTGCGGCACCACCCCGCGCAGCGGCCCACCGTGCTCGAGGGGCAACGGGGCGCCGTCGTGGGTATGTGCGAGGAGCGCGTCGTTGTACAGCAACTCGTCGAGCGGCACGTTCGTCGTGTACCCACCGTACGCGTGGAACATGACGTGCTTCGCCTCCGGCTTCACCTGGACCAGGGACAGCATGTCCGCGATGCGCACGCCCTCCCAGTCGTTGTCGTACCGGCTCCAGGTGGTCACGCAGTGGATGTCCGAATGGCTCTTGCTCTGCGGCAACGCCATAAACTGCTCCCAGTTCAGCGTCACCTCGTCCTCGACAAGCCCGAAGATCCGGAACTGCCACGTCGCGAGGTCGATCTTCGGCACGCCGCCGTAGGTAAGGACTGGGAATCCATCGGTCAGCCGCTGGCCCGGCGCCAGCCGCGGCGATTTGTCCGTCGAGTGCGGCATCTCCCGGCGCGAAACGTCGAGGGTCATTCGCAAACCCCTTCCTTGCTCAATGCTGTTGCGTCAGGGTACCGGCTTGCGAGGAGCCCCTCAATGACGTTTCTGACGCCTCCGCCGGATCGCAGCGTCCGGCTTCGTTACGATGGATCCCATGGAAGAAACGGTGATCCGAGCCCCTTCGCTGCGTGAGCGGCTCGCCGCCTCGCGCTCCGAGCGCGGCCACCTGGTGCCGTATCTGTTCATCGTGCTCGCCGTCATCGTCGCCGACCAGCTCACGAAGGCGCTCGTCCGCGGACGGCTCTCCGAGGGAGAAGCGTGGCCCTCCAAGGACGCGCTCCTCGCGATCTCGCATGTAGAGAACTCGGGGGCAGCGTTCGGCATCTTCCAGGGCGGTGGCGCCTTCCTGCTCGGTGCCGCCGCTGTCGGGGTCGCAGCCATCATCGTCTACATGCTGCTCGTGCCACCGGCGCAGCGCTTGTACGTGGCCGCGCTCTCGCTGATCCTCGGCGGAGCCATCGGCAACCTCACCGACCGCCTCGCGAAGGGCACCGTGACCGATTTCATCGACCCCACCCACTACCCCGCGTTCAATATCGCGGACTCCGCCATCGTCTGTGGCGTCATTGCCGTCGTACTGCTCAGTCTCCGCGAGGAAGCGCGCCGATGACCGAGCTAACACGTCGCTTCCGTGCGGGCCGCGCCGACCGACTCGACCGCCTCATGGCCGACGCCGTCCCCGACATCTCGCGCTCCCAGGCTCAAAAGCTGATCGAGGGCGGGCGCGTCCGCGTCGACGACGCAGCGGCTTCGCGTCCCGCCCACACCGTCGAAGTCGGCAGCCTCGTCGAGGTCTGCCTTCCCGAACGCGGCGTCGATCCCGAGGTTGCGGCCTCGATCCCACTCGATCTCCTCTACGAGGACGAACACGTCGTCATCATCGACAAGCAGCCCGGACTCATCGTGCACCCGGTCCCCGGTCTCACCGGCGCGACCCTCGTGGACGTCATGCGCGCGCGCTACCCTGAGCTCGACACCATCGAGGGCGACCGCCCGGGCGTCGTCCACCGCCTCGACCGCGAGACATCTGGAGTGCTGGCCTACGCGCGGACGCCGATCGCGCAGCAGACGCTCAAAGACCAGTGGCGTCAGCGCGAAACCGTGAAGCTCTACCTCGCGATCGTCGCCGGTGCCGTCGAGCCTGCGGCCGGCATCATCGACGCGCCCCTCGGCCACGACCCCCACGACCCGCGCAAGCGCGCGGTCACGGAGGACGGCGACAGCGCTTACACCGAGTATCGAGTCCGCGAGCAGTACGGCGACGAAGCGGCCCTCCTCGAGGTCCGCATCTACACCGGGCGCACCCACCAGATCCGCGTCCACCTCGAGGCCATCGGCCACCCCGTCCTCGGGGACACACTGTACGGTCAGGCGTCGCCCCTGATCGGTCGCCAGGCGCTGCACGCCTGGCGGCTGGGCCTTCGCCTCCCTTCGACCGGTGAGTGGCGCGAGTTCGAGGCGCCGCTGCCGGCCGACATGCAGGCCGCGATCGAGGCGCTGCGCGCTCGCCACGGCCTCGATCCCTCCGACCGCCTGGTCGGCGCCGTGCGAGGAGGCCGCCCATGACCGTCCGACTCCGCTACGCGCCCAGCCCGACCGGCGACCCCCACGTCGGCAACATCCGCTCCGCCCTCTGGGCGTGGGCCTTCGCCCGCCACGAGGGCGGCGTCTTCTACCTCCGCATCGAGGACACCGACCAGACGCGCCTCGTCCCGGGCTCCATCGAGCGCATCGAGGCGTCGCTGCGCTGGCTCGGCCTCGACTGGGACGAGGGCCCCGATGTCGGCGGCCCCTATGGTCCCTACGTGCAGTCCCAGCGCCTCGACGGCTACCGGGAGGCAACCGGGCGCCTTCTGGCATCGGACAATGCGTACCGCTGCTTCTGCACGCCGGCCGATCTCGAGGCGATGCGCGAGGCCCAGCGCGCGGCGAAGCAGCCGCCCGGCTACGACGGCCGCTGCCGCCTGATTCCTGCAGCGGAGGCCGAGGCACGTGCTGCCGCCGGCGAGTCGTTCGTCGTCCGCTTCGCGATGCCTCGCGAGGGCACCACCACGTTCACCGACCTCCTTCGAGGCGAGATCACGTACGAGAACCGCCTCCTGGACGACTTCGTGATCCTGAAATCGGACGGCTTCCCGACCTATCACCTCGCCCACGCGGTGGACGACCATCTGATGGCGACGACCCATGTCACCCGCGGCGATGAATGGCTGCCCTCGGCGCCGCGGCACGTCCGCCTCTTCGAGGCGCTCGGCCATCCGGTCCCGATCTACGTGCACACGCCGGTCATCCTCGGCCCGGACGGGGGCAAGCTGTCGAAGCGCCATGGCGCGAAGTCAGTCCTCGAGTACGCCGAGGACGGCTACCTCCCGGATGCGCTCTTCAACTTCCTCTCCATCCTCGGCTGGTCCCCCGACGGCGCCACCGAGATCCTCTCGCGCCAGCAGGTCGTCGACGCCTTCGACATCAAGGACCTCGTCGTCCACCCGGCCGTGTTCGACACGCAGAAGCTCGAATGGATGAATGGCGTCTACATGCGCGCTATGGCCGAGGATGAGCTGTCCGAGGTCTTTGCCCGCGAACTCGAGCGCGCACTTCCCGCCGACGTGGTGCGTCCTCTCGACCGCGCCCTCGTCGCCGCGATCACGCCGCTCGTCCGCGAGCGCGTCAAGCTGCTCCCGGAGGTCACGGCGCTCGTCGATTTCCTCTTCGCCTCGGACGTGGCCGCGCCGCCGCGCGACCAGCTGCTCGGCAAGGCGTACCGGAACCGCGCCGACGCCGCGCCGGCCGCCATCGATGCTGCCGTCGCCGCCCTCGATGCGCTCGAGGCGTGGGACGCCGCGGCCATCGAGGAGTGCCTGCGGGCGGTGGCGGCGCAGACCGGCGAGAAGCCGGGCGACCTCTTCATGCTTTGCCGGCTCGCCGTGACCGGAAAGAACGTGACCCCGCCGCTCTTCGAATCGATGGAGCTGGTCGGCCGCGATGCCTCGCTCGACCGCCTCGGACGCGCCGCCGAGGTGCTTCGCGCCGCGGCCGGATGACCGCATTGCGGAAGCTTGCTAGTCTGGTAACTCCGGTGGGGACTCGTCTAAGGGTAGGACAGCTGACTCTGGATCAGTAAGTCGAGGTTCGAATCCTCGGTCCCCAGCCACTTCCCCGGTTCGCGCACTGCGAGCATCCTGCAATCGTCCAGCCGCTCCGCCCCACGCACAGCGTCTCGCATATCTCGTACGCTCTCGCCAGCCGCTGGCACACCCCGAGGAGGGCGCGATGAGCATGGACAGCTACGACTTCACCGTGGGGGCGCGGGTTCTGACCGCTGACGGCCAGGACGTCGGCGCCGTGAAGGAGATCCTCGGCTACTACTTCAAGGTGGACGCGCCGATGGCTCCGGACTATTGGCTCCCTGCGTCGCTCATCCGCTCGTCCGACCAATCGGTCATCACGCTGGGAGCCGACCGCGAGGCCCTTGGCGGCTACGAGGTTGAACCGTCGGTGATCGAGGACGAGCGTGTCTCGGAAGCCGCCCCGCCCGACGAGCAGACCATGGCCATCGAGGCAGCGGTCATCGTCTGGGGCGCGGACGAGTGGCCCGTCGTCCGCCGGCGCATCCTCGAGCACGACGCCCGCTACAACGAGGCCGAGCTCGACCGCATGCAGGCCGAAGAGCCCGAGGAAACGCACCGACGGTTCGGCCACCTGTTTGAGGATGCCAACCGCTCCGCCGAGCGCCTTGCCCGCACCATCGAGGAGAACACCTGACGAGCCACGACCGCCTGCCCGCGGCGTACCATGACCGCGGAGCCGCGTATGGTCGCCATCACCATCCTCGAGGCCGCGCAGCGTCGCACCCTCATCGCGGGCGTGGTGCCCGACGTGAAGACAGACTTCGCGCAGGTCATGGCGGACATGCGCGACCAGGGCCTCGACCCGTTTCAGGGCACGGCCGCCCTCCTCGTGGGGCCCTACCCTTCGAGGCGCTCACAACCGACCGGTCACGGCCGCCCGCTCGAACGGGCGGTCCTCATCGTTTCGGGCAGCGATCCCCACATCGAGTTTGAGCTGGAACTGGTCGTCGGCCTCGTCCCCGAGCACGTGTGGCACGAGGAGCACGTTGCCCACTGGATCCCGACGCGCTACTCGGGCGTTCCCATCACGTACGGCTACGACCTTCGCTACATCTCCTGATCCGCCCGCTGCCGGTGGCACAATGGCTGCATGCCGCCCGACGTAGCCGAGGACGCCCTGCTCGTCCATGCCGCCGACCAGGCCTTCGTCGACGCGCTCGATGAGGCGCTGGTAGCCCTCCACCCCAACGAGTCGCACTGGTGGAATCACGCCTCCTTTGCGCTCCCCCTCCTCGGTGCGATTGCGTTCGTGGCCATCGGCCTGCTGACCGGCAAGGCCGAGGCGACCGGCTTCGGCCTCTTCCTGGCCGGAATCACCGTCTTCATGCTCCCTGTCGTCCTCCTCACCTGGCGCGCCACCGCCACGGCCATCGTCCTCACCAACCGCCGAGCGCTGGCCCTCCACGACGGCCGTATCCTCCGCGAGGTCGCCTGGGCCGACGTCGAGCGCATCGAGCGTATCGAGACCCTGGGCAACGTCCGCTGGAAGTTCCTCCCCCGCGAGGGCCAACACCTCACGGTCGAGGGCGAAATCGTCGATGTCCCCGGCCTCGTCGCCCGCGCCGAGGAGCTCGCGGGCGTCACCGCGTCCACCTAGCACACATGTGCGGTACGATGCGCCGGTGACCTGCCAGCGCTGCGGCTCACCCCTTGCCGACGACGCCATCTTCTGCGGCTCCTGCGGCACCCGCGCCGACGGTCCCGCCCCGCTACCCGGCTTCGAGGCCGTTGCCGTCCGCGCCGCTCCCCGTTCGCCCCAGCGCGTCGCCCCGCCCCGCCCGGCCGATCCAGCAACCTTCCCTGACGACCTCGAGGTCTACCGGGCCCGCCTGCAGTCGGTCTTCGGCTACCCCGATTTCCGCCGCGGTCAGGCTGAGGTGCTCACCCACCTCGCGGCCCGCGATGTCCTCGGCGTAATGCCCACTGGCTCCGGGAAGAGCTTGTGTTATGTCCTGCCCGCACTCGAGGTCGGTCGCACCCTGGTCGTCTCCCCACTGATCGCCCTCATGCAGGATCAGGTCGAGGCGCTTCAGTCCGCCGGCGTTGCCGCGACGTTCATCAACTCATCGCTCGATCGGGCCGAGCAGAACCGTCGCTACCGCGACTTCATCGAAGGGCGTACGGCGCTGCTCTTCGTCGCGCCCGAACGCTTCGCCAACCAGCGTTTCGTCGAAGGCCTGCAGGCTGCGGGCGTCAACCTGTTTGTCGTCGACGAGGCGCACTGTATCTCCGAGTGGGGCCACGACTTCCGTCCCGACTACCTGGCTCTGGGGCCCGTCCGTGAGCGCCTGGGCGCGCCGAGGACGCTCGCGCTCACGGCCACCGCAGACCCGCTGGTACGCCGTGACATCCTCGCGCGCCTGGGCGTCGCCGGGCGCGCCGATGAGGTGCTGACGACGTTCGACCGCCCCAACCTCCACCTGGGCGTGGTGCCGGTGACGAGCGATGGCGAGCGCCTGGACTGGCTCGTGCGCTACGCGCGCAGCCACCGGGGTCAGGCCGGGATCATCTACGCGCGGACACGCCGCAACGTGGAGGACACCGCCGCCGCCCTGTCCGCCGCCGGCGTGCCGGCGCTCGCATACCACGCGGGTATGGGGTCGGCTGACCGGGCCCGTATCCAGCGCCGCTTCATCACCGGCGAAGTCCCCGTCCTCGTCGCCACCAACGCCTTCGGGATGGGCATCGACAAGCCAGACATCCGTTATGTCGTGCATACGCACCTCCCCGGTCGTATCGAGGCGTACTACCAGGAAGCCGGCCGCGCCGGACGCGATGGCGACCCGGCCGAGTGCACCCTCCTCTACGCGAGGCGTGACGCCGCCCTCCAGCGCCGCTTCATTGACCAGGCCCACCCCGACGAGCACGAGCTACGACGTATCTGGTGGCGCCTCGTCGAGCTGCAGGAGTACGCCGGCGATCGCGCTATCCAGTACGGCGATGCCGTCGACGCCAGCGCCAGCGAGGGGCTTCCCGTGGCGCTCACCGCCTTTCGCGCCAGCGGTTTGATTGAGCCCGGAGCGCTTCGGCTCACCTCAACCGACCGGGACGCCCCCCTCGATCTCACCCCCATCGAGGAACGCCGCCGCTACGCGGAATCACGCCTCGCCCAGATGATCGAGTATGCGGAGACCTCCGGCTGTCGCCGCGCACTCATCCTGCGCTACTTCGGCGAGGAGTCCGCCGACCGCTGCACGAACTGCGACAACTGCCGTGGCAACGGCATCGCGTCGGAACCCGAGTACCCCCTCGATCTCTTCAACGACCTCCTCGATGCTCGTGCCGACCTCGCGCGTTCCTCCGGCCGTCCCCCCTACCTCGTATTCGAGGAGCGGACGGCCCGCGAGATCGCGACCTATCGCCCGGCCACGCAGGACGCACTCCTCGAGATCTGGGGGATGGGCGAAACGCGCTCCCGCTGGTTTGGCGACCGCCTGCTGCGCCTCGTGGCCGCCTGGGAGGCCGCTCACGCCGACGCCCCGAGGGCGCCCGCGCGTCCACGCGCACGCGCCACCGCCAGCGCGACCGAGGCCGAAGTCGCCTATGACGACCCTCTCTATCAGCGCCTGCGCGCCTGGCGACTCCAGCGGGCACGCGAGGACGGCGTCCCCGCTTACACCCTCTTCAGCGACCGCACGGCCCGTGAGCTCGCCTCGCGCCGCCCCTCGGATGAGGACGCACTACGTTCCGTCTGGGGGATGGGCGACGCCCGCGTCCGCGAGTTCGGGCGGGATCTTCTGGCGGTCATCACCGCCGAGGATTGACCGCCGAATGTGGTTGCGGGGACTTACCCGGAAAGCGCATGCTAGGGGTACGCCAGCAACGCACAGGCAGGAGTGAGCCATGACCCTGACCATGACCGTCACCGAGAGCGCCGCCGAACGCCTGCTCGCCATTACCGCCGAGCACGGCATTACGGAGGAACAGGGACTCCGCCTCTTCACCCGCGGCGGCGGCTGCGCCTGCAGCGGCCCCTCCTTTGGCATGGCCATCGACAACGCCGAGAGCGGCGACAGCGTGTTCACCCTCTCCGGCATCCGCTTCATCGTCGACGATGTCTCGGCCGACAGCCTCGAGGGCGCCTCGATCGACTGGGTCGACGACGTCATGCGCTCCGGCTTCACCATCGAGGCCCCGAACGCGCAGACTGGCGGTGGATGCGGCTGCGGAGGCCACTGAGCCCGTCCGCACCACTCATTGGATCGGGCGCGTTCGAGTGAACGCACCGCACCGGCCCCGGCGGCAAGTCCGGGGCCGGAGTCGTGTCTTTGCCGCTCGAGCCTGCCCGTTCGCGGACTGCTGAGGTGACCTTGATGCACGAACGTCTCCGTCTACTCGGCGAAGTGCGGCCCCTCCGCAACCCGGTCCTGATCGCTGCGATCACCGGCTGGACCGACACCAACGGAGCCGCGCTCTCCGCCCTCGAGTACCTCGTCGAGCAGTGGCATGCCACGCCCATCGCCGACATCGACCCCGAGCCGTTCTACGACTTCACCGTGCAGCGCCCACGGACGAGGCTCGCCGGCGACGACCGCGTCATCGACTGGCCGCGGAACCGCTTCTTTACGGCCAGCCCTCCCGGCGCCGACCACGACTTCCTGCTCTTCGGCGGTATCGAGCCTCACCTGCGCTGGCGCACGTTCACCGAGGTGGTGACAAGCCTGATGGAGGCGGTCGGCGCCACGACGAGCGTCACGCTGGGCGTGCAGCCGGGTGCGGTGCCGCACACGCGCGCGCTGCCGGTCACCCTCTCAGCGTCCGACAACGACTTCGAGACGCAGTTCGGCCTCAAGATCCCCGGCAGCCGCTACGAGGGCCCCACAGGCATCATCAGCGTGCTCAATCTCACCTTCCGTGGGCGTGGCTGGCGCAATGCCAGCCTCTGGGCGATCTCCCCTCACTACCTCAACACCGGCCCAAACCCGAACGCCGGCATCTCCCTCGTAAAGGTCATCGACCGAGGCTACGGCACCTCCACGCCACTCGCCGGCCTGGAGGAGCGCAGCGAGGAGTTCGCGCAGCAGGTGCAGGAAGCGATGGAGCAATCCGACGAAGCCTCGACGTACATCCAGACGCTCGAGGAGCAGTTCGACGCCAACGCTCCCGAGACCGACGAGTCAGGAGGCGAGCTTCCTACTAGCGACGAGCTGCTTGGCGACCTCGAACGCTTCCTTCGCCAACAACGAGAGGACCGCTAGCCCCGGAGGGTCGCTCGAACAGCCGCCTTCACCCTCACGCGTGGCGTTGCTACAATCGGAAGCCGCGCAGGAGTGTAGCTCAGTTGGCAGAGCGGCGGTCTCCAAAACCGTAGGCCGGGGGTTCGAATCCCTCCACTCCTGCCATCGTTGCAGTGCCGAGGTGGTGGAATAGGCAGACACGCCGTCTTGAGGGGGCGGTGCTCGCAAGGGCGTATGAGTTCAAGTCTCATCCTCGGCACCAACAACACCGCCGGTTCGCCGGCAACAGGTCAGCGGAAGTAGCTCAGTGGTAGAGCGCCTCCTTGCCAAGGAGGAGGTCGCGAGTTCGACCCTCGTCTTCCGCTCCAGGGGCCACGTAGCCAAGTGGCAAGGCAGAGGTCTGCAAAACCTCCATCATGGGTTCGATTCCCATCGTGGCCTCCAAGTCCCCACCTCCCCCTCCTCGACGCTCTGGTCGGCATGCCTCCCGGACTCCGTCCGCGGCTGATCCTGGCCGCCGGCGCC
>JAIBBD010000018.1 GCA_019694855.1 Dehalococcoidia bacterium | reverse complement strand
CCGGCCGAGTGGTAATCGTCGCCGGCTTCCAGGGCATCACCGAGGAGCTCGACATCACGACCTTCGGCCGCGGCGGCTCGGACACGACCGCGGTCGCCCTCGCTGCAGCCCTCAAGTCCGACCGCGCGGAGATCTACACGGACGTCGCCGGCGTCTACTCCGCCGACCCGCGCATCTGCCCCGGCGCGCACCCGCTGCGCGACATCGGCTACGAGGAGATGCTCGAGCTGGCGACCACCGGCGCCGTCGTGATGCACCCCCGCGCCGTCGAGGTGGGCGCGCTGTACGGCGTCGAGATCCTGGTCGCCAGCACCTTCGACGAGTCCGCGCCCGGCACCCTGATCCACAAGGAGACCACGATGGAGCAGTCCAACAAGGTGCGCGGCATCGCGCACCAGACGCAGGTGGGAAAGATCACCGTCCGAGGCGTCCCCGACCGCCCCGGCATCGCCGCCCAGCTCTTCGAGCCCCTCGCGGACGCCCACATCTCCGTCGACACGATCGTCCAGAACGCGAGCGTCGAGGGCCTCACGGACATGACCTTCACCGTGGCGAAGGGCGACCTCGACGGCGCCCTGGAGGTGGTGAACGGGCTCCTTCCCTCCCTCAACGCGAACGAGGTGGTCTCCGACCCGAACCTCGGCACGGTCTCCATCGTGGGAACGGGCATGGCGTCGGCGCCCGGCTACGCGGCGGTCATGTTCCGCACGCTCTTCGATCACGGCATCAACATCGAGCTGATCTCCACCTCGGACATTCGCATCACCTGCCTCGTCCGCGGCGAGCAGGTCCCCGAGGCCGTCCGCGCCCTCCATACGGCGTTCGACCTCGACAAGGAGTAGGCCCGGTCATCCCCAAGCCGGGGAGAGGCGGTAGGCTGTCCTCGATTGACGCATCCGAGGAGGCACGCCTGTGACCGAACCGTCCGAACTGCTCCAGGTCGAACATCTCGAGGGCGGTGTCGCGCTCGTCCGCATGAACCGGCCTGAGCGGCTGAACGCGCTTAACCCGGGCCTCATCCAGGCGTTGAACGACTGGTTTGGCTCGTTGCGCACCGGCAACTACGAGGTGCGCGCCGTCGTGCTCACGGGGGCGGGCCGCGCGTTCTGCGCAGGCGGCGACTTCGCCCCGCGGGACCCGAACGCCGAGCCGCCCGCGTGGCACCGCTCCCATCCGGAGCTGGAGTCGATCCGCGCCATCCGTGACGCCGACGTGCCCGTGGTGGGAGCTGTGAACGGGTATGCCCTCGGCGGTGGATTCTCGATCGCCCTGGCCTGCGACGTCCGCATGGCGGCGGACGACGCGGTCTTCCAGGTGGCGCAGATGAAGCGCGGCATCGTCCCGGAGTACGGCTTGAGCTACTTCCTCCAGGAGGCGCTCGGCCGGCAGCGCGCGCTCGACCTCATCTATTCCGCCCGCCGCGTCGACGCCGCCGAGGCGCTCGCGCTCGGCCTGGTGCTCGACGTCGTGCCTCGCGACGACCTCGAAGCGCGCGCCATCGCCCTCGCCCGCACCTACGCTGAAGGCGCGCCGCTCGGCAACGCTGCCGCGAAGCGCCTCGTGTACGCCGTGGAGGATCCTGACCTCACGAGGGTGCAGGAGATGAGCATCGCGTACATCGGCCAGCTCCGAAACACGGAGGACGGCGCCGAGGGCGTGAACTCCTTCCTCGAACGACGCGAGCCTCGGTTTCGTGGGCGGTAGGGCGGCCCCTTCGGGTGGTCAGGGGTGGCCGACGGGGGTATAGTCCCTTCGTACACCCGTTCGCGTAATTGCCTACACCTCTGATCCTATGTTCACCCACCTCCACACCCACTCTGAGTATTCGCTCCTCGACGGGCTCAGCCGCATCCCGGACCTCGTCGCGCGCGCGAAGGAGATGGGCCAGGAGGCGCTGGCGATTACCGACCACGGGAACCTGTACGGCGCGATCCAGTTCTACGAGGAGGCGCGCAAGCACGACCTCAAGCCGATTCTCGGCATCGAGGCGTACGTCGCGCAGGGCAGCCGCTTCGACCGCGGCGCCGCCGACCGCTCGCAGTTCCACCTCACGCTGCTCGCCCAGAACGAGGCCGGCTATCGCAACCTGCTGAAGCTGTCGACCGCCTCCCACCTCGAGGGGTTCTACTACAAGCCGCGCATGGACCACGAGCTGCTCGAGCGGCACAGCGAGGGCCTGATCGCCCTCTCGGCCTGCCCGAGCGGCGAGGTCATGTCCGCCCTCCTCGAGGGCCGCGAGCAGGACGCGCTCAACGTCGCCGGCTGGTACCGCGACGTATTCAAGGGGCGCTATTACATCGAGCTGCAGGAACACGGGCTGACGCAGTTCAGCGCGCTGAACCGCCCGCTCGTCGACCTCGCGAGGAAGCTCGACCTCCCGCTCGCGGTCACGAACGACTCGCACTACACCTGGCAGCACCAGCACAAGCACCACGACGTGCTGCTCTGCATCGGCACGAACGCGACCGTGCACGACCAGAACCGCATGCGCATGGAGACGGACTCGCTCTACCTGAAGTCCGAGGCCGAGATGCGGGCGCTCTTCCCGGAACTGCCCGAGGCGTTCGACAACACCGCCCGCATCGCCGAGCAGGTCGACATCCAGATCCCGTTCGGGCGCGCGCTCCTGCCCGACCCCGGCATCCCCGCCGGCCTCGCGCCGATCGAGCACCTGCGCAACCTCTGCGAGGAGGGCCTGCGCCGCCGCTATGTAACGCCGAAGCCGGAGCAGGAGGAGCGCCTTCGCTACGAGCTGCACGTCATCGAGGAAACCGGCTTCGTCGAGTACATCCTCATCGTGCGCGACATCGCGTTGTTCGCGCGCGGCAAGGGCATCCCGATGGGCGTGCGCGGCTCGGCGGCCGCCTCGATCGTCCTGTACTGCCTCGGCGTGACCGACATCGAGCCGACCCAGTACCGCCTCGTCTTCGAGCGCTTCCTCAACCTGGAGCGCCGCGAGATGCCCGATGTCGACTTCGACTTTGCTGACGACCGCCGCGAGGAGGTCATCCGCTACGCCTCGGAGCGCTACGGGCGCGACCGCGTCGCGCAGATCGTCACGTTCGGGACGCTCGGCGCGAAGGCGGCGATCCGCGACAGCGGGCGCGCGCTGGGCATGAGCTACGGCGACGTCGACCGTGTCGCACGCCTGATCCCGAACGCGCTCCACGTGACCCTCGAGGACGCGATCAACGAGGTCGCGGAACTGCGGGAGCTGTCGGCGTCGGACGCGCAGGTCCAGGAACTCCTCGATACCGCGCGTGGCCTCGAGGGCGTCGCGCGCCACGCGAGCACCCATGCCGCCGGCATCGTCATTTCACGCGAGCCGCTGACCGAGGTCGTCCCGTTGCAGCGCGCAACCTCGAACAAGGACGAAGAGGAGACGCTGCCGACCACGCAGTACTCGATGAACGAGGTCGCCAAGATCGGCCTCGTGAAGATGGACTTCCTCGGTCTGGCGAACCTGACCATCCTCGGTCGCGCCGTCCAGCTCATCCGCGAGCAGCACGGCATCGACCTCGATCTCAATACGTTGCCTGACGGCGACGAGTCGGCCGCCGCCATCCTCGCCGAGGCGGAAACGTTCGGCATCTTCCAGATGGAGTCGGCGGGCATGCGCCGCTACGTCGCCGAGCTCCAGCCGCGCGACATCCGCGAGCTCGCCGCAATGGTCGCGCTCTACCGGCCCGGCCCGATGGAGCACATCCCGCGCTACATCGATGTGAAGCACGGCCGCGCGAAGGCCGTCTACCCGCACGCCGACCTCGCGTCCGTCCTCGACGAGACCTACGGCGTGATCACGTACCAGGACCAGGTGCTCGAGATCGCGCGCACGTTCGCCGGCTACACGCTTGGCCAGGCCGACATCATGCGCAAGGCGATGGGCAAGAAGATCGCCGCGGTCATGCTTGCCGAGCGCGAGCGTTTCATCGCCGGCGCCGTGGGCAAGGGCTACGAGGAACGACTCGCTGAGCAGGTGTTTGACCTCATCGAGCCGTTCGCGGGCTACGCCTTCAACAAGTCGCACGCCTTCTCGTACGCGACGATCGCGTACCAGACCGCCTACCTGAAGGCGCACTACCCCATCGAGTACATGGCGGCGGTCCTGATGGCCGCCGGCGCCCACCCCACAGGCGCGCTTGAGCGAGTCGCCGCCGCGGTGGCCGAGTGCACGCGCCTCGGCGTCGAGGTGCTCCAGCCAGACGTAAACCGCTCACATGTCAACTTCACGGTCGAGCGGCAGCCCGGCGGCGACCGCGCGATCCGCTTCGGCCTGGCGACGATCAAGCACGTGGGCGCGGGTGGCGTTGAGTCGCTGATCGCCGAGCGCGAGGCGAACGGCCCATTCGGATCCCTCGAGGACTTCGCGCGCCGCATCAACGCCCGCGACCTGAACCGCCGTGTCCTCGAGTCGATGGCGAAGGCGGGCGCGCTCGACTCCCTCGGCGACCGTTCCGCCATTGTCTTCGGCGTCGACCGCATCCTGTCGCTGGCGCAGCAGGAACAGCGTCTGCGCGAGACCGGGCAGACCTCGATGTTCGACCTCTTCGGCACGCAGGTGGACACGCCGCTGCCGGCGCTCGAGCTGGAGGCGGTAGTCACGCCGCAGCAGGAGATGCTCTCCTGGGAGCGCGAGCTCCTCGGGACGTACATCTCGGAGCACCCCTTCCGAGGCGCGGCCGAACGCCTCGGCGAGTTCGTGACCGCGCAATTCGCGGAGATCGACGTCGAGGCCGCCGGCGAGGAGCTAGTGGTGGCCGGCACCGTGAAGGGCGTGCGCCGACTCGCCACGAAGCAGGGCAAGCCGTTCGGGGTTGCGACGCTCGAGGACCTGACCGGCGCCGGCGAGCTGACCGTCTGGCCCGAGCAGTTCGCGCAGTTCCGCGACCTCCTCGTGGAGGGGAACGTGGTGCTCGCGCGCGTCACGGTCCGTGAGCGGGGCGACCGCCTCACGATCGCGGCGGTGCACCTCGCCGGCTACGACATCGAGAGCGGACAACTCCTCACGCCGGACCCGTCGCAGTTCCGTGTGCTGGGCGGCCGTCCCGCCCGGCCGCGCCCCGTCCCGCCGCCGCCAAACGGTGGTCCGCCGCGCGTCGACGACGAGGAGTTCGTCTCGACGCAGCGGCCGCAGCTGCGCGCCGTCGAGCCGTTCGAAGCCTCGGTGCCCGCGATCGAGGACGAACCGCCGCCCGCGCTTGTGAGCCGCGGGAACGACATCGGCGATACCAGCGGCCCGCCTCGACTCCGGATCCACATGGAGGAGACGACCGACGAGGCGGCGGATCGACGCCGGCTGAAGCGTATCGTCGAGCTGCTCCAGGCCGAGCCGGGCGACCGGCCCGTCGAGCTGACCATCACCACCCGGGCCGGCACCACCCAATTGCTGCGGCTGCCCGGGGTCGGGGACATCGAGTCGCTTGTGCCGCGCATCCAGGCGCTGCTCGGCGTGCTCGGCCAGGCGCGCCGTCTCGGCGACGAGGCGTACGAGCGCATCTACGCAGCCGCTGCCGGCTAGTTCCCGCCCGAACTCGCGCGACCTCCTGACTCGCCCGCGCACGGGGTAGACTTGTTGTCTCGCCGGCCGTTGTGGCCGGCCTTGTCGCTCCCACGCGGCGGGGGTCGTGCATGGCACAGCAGATGGAACAGGCGACGGCGGGGCCGCCTTCGGTCGAGCCCCGGCACGCCGATACGGTCGCGCGCATCAAGGCGCAGGTCGCGCGCGTCATCGTCGGCCAGGAAGCGATGATCGACCGCCTCCTGATCGCGCTCCTCACGAACAACCACGCACTCGTCGAGGGCGTCCCCGGCCTCGCGAAGACGCTCACGGTGTCGACGCTCGCGCAGACCCTCGACTGCAGCTTCGCCCGCATCCAGTTCACGCCCGACCTGCTGCCCGCTGACGTTACCGGCACACTGATCTTCAATCCGCAGGAGAGCAGCTTTCATGTCCGGCGTGGCCCGCTCTTCGCCAACATCGTGCTGGCAGACGAGATCAACCGCGCGCCCGCCAAGGTGCAGTCGGCGCTCCTCGAGGCGATGCAGGAGCGTCAGGTCACAATCGGCGGCTCCACTTACGACCTGCCGAAGCCGTTCCTCGTGCTCGCTACACAGAACCCGATCGAGCACGAAGGCACGTACCCGCTGCCCGAGGCGCAGCTCGACCGCTTCATGCTCAAGATCCAGGTGCACTACCCCGAGCGCGACGACGAGCGCGACATCCTGCGCCGAGCACTCGACGGGCACGACGAGACCGCAGAGGCAGTCACCGACGCCGCGGGCGTACTCGACCTGATGCAGGCGGTGCAGGAGGTCGAGGTGAATACACGCCTGCGTGAGTACGTCGTCCGCCTGCTCGAGGCAACGCGCGACCCCGCCCGTTACCAGCTCGCGGACCTCGCCTCGTTGATCGAGTACGGCGCCTCGCCGCGAGCGGGCGTGTTCCTCGCGCGCGCCGCGCAGGCGTACGCCTTCATCCACGGCCGCGGCTACGTCACCCCGGACGACGTGAAGACACTCGCCCCCGACGTGCTCCGTCACCGCCTCGTGACGACCTACGAGGCCGAGGCGCAGTCGATATCGGCCGAGCGGATCGTGGCGCGCCTCCTCGAAGGCGTCGGGATTCCCTGACGATGGCGGCCGTCACCGCGGCCGACGCCTCCGCCGCCGCATCCGTCCTCGCCGCCGAACCCACGTCCCCGGAACTGCTCGCGCAGGTCCGCCGCATCGAGATACGCGCGCGCCGCCTCGCCAGCACCCTGCTCATGGGCGACTACCGCAGCGTCTTCCGAGGCTCGGGCATCGAGTTCGCCGAGGCGCGCGAGTACGTGGTCGGCGACGACGTACGCCTGATCGACTGGAACGTGACCGCGCGCATGGGCGCGCCCTGGGTGAAGGAGTATGTCGAGGAACGCGAGCTGTCGGTGGTGTGCGCGGTCGACGTGTCAGCTTCGCAGCTCGTCGCCCGCTCGCCCGCCGGCCGTCTCGGCGCGGCCGCCGAGCTGTGCGCGCTGCTCTCGTTCGCGGCGGTCTTCCACCACGACCGGGCCGGTCTGCTCACGTTCACCGACCGCGTCGAGCGCTTCGTCGCCCCCGCTCACGGCAGCCGTCATGTCCTGCGCATCGTGCGCGAGGTGCTGCACCACCAGCCCACGCGTCCCGGCACCTCGATCGCCGCGGCGGCGGACTATCTCGCGCGTGTGCTCCCGCGTCGGTCCATCGTGGTGCTCATCTCAGACTTCTACGACCGCGGCTACGAGCAGTCGTTACGTACCCTCGCCCGCCGCCATGAGGTGCTCGCGCTCACGCTCACCGACCCGCTCGACCTCGAACTTCCCGACCTCGGCCTGGTCGAGGTCGAGGATGCCGAGCGCGGTGAGCGCATGCTGATCGACACGAGCGACCGCGGCCTCCGCCGCCGCTACTCGGAAGCTGCGCAGGCTCGCGTGCGCGAACGGCGTGCTGCCCTCGCCAGCGCCGGCGTCGACGAGGTGCCGCTGCACCTCGACCAGGACCTGGTGCGCCCCCTCGTTGCCTACTTCCGAGGCAAGGCGGCCCGCCGATGAGACGCGGCGCTCCGTTCGCGGTCGCGATTGTGCTCCTCGCGCTGCTCCCCGCCGTCGCGGCAGCGCAGCGGCCTGAGATCGTCGCCCGCGCGGCCGTCGACCGGACGGATGTTGGCCTGGGCGAACGCATCCGCATCACGATCACGGCGCAGCACCCGGACAGCGTGCTGATTGACGTCCTGCCGCCGGAGGACTCGAGCACCCTGCGCGTCGTCGAGAAGCCGCCCCCGACGACGACCCCGGGCAAGCGAGGCGGACCATCCGTTACGCAGTTTGCGTTCGTCGTGGCCGCGTTCAGCCTCGGTCCGCAGCAGCTGCCACCAATGCGCCTCACCTGGATCGATGACAACGGCGTGAGCGGAGAACAGGCAGTCGAGGCGCCCGCGTTCACTGTCGCCTCTACGGTGGCGCCCGGCGACACCGAGCTGCGGCCACTGAAGCCACAGCTCTCAATCGAGGGCGCGCCCGTCGCGTGGCAGCTGCCCGCGGCGATCGGCGGAGCGCTCCTCGTGCTCGCCATTGGCGTCGGGGGAGGCTTGCTGGCGCGCCATCGCCGGCCCACAGCGATCCGCGTGGCCGCTCCCGAGCCGGCGCTCACGATGGAGGACGCCGCGCGAAAACGTCTTGAGACCATGGCCGCTGCTCATCCGCTCGCGGCCGGCGACTACGACGCGTACTACGGGACCATCTCCGGCGTCGTTCGCGGCTACCTCGAGGAGCGCTTTGCGTTTCGGGCCACTGCGCTGACAACCCCGGAGCTCGAGCGTCGCATGACCGGCCAGGGCGTCGAACGCTGGCAGGCCCGCCTCGTCGGGGGCCTCCTCGACCGTTGCGACGCCGCGGTCTACGCCGGGCGGCGGCCCGACCCCGCCTCCGCGGATCACGACCTCACGGTCGCCTTCGAGATCATCGAGCTGTCGCGTCCGCAAGCCGAGCCGGCCTCTGCCGAGGCACTCCCGTGAGCTTCGGTACGCCCTGGCTCCTGTTGCTCCTGCCGCTCGCGGCGCTGATCCCGTTCTGGCAGTGGCGCCGCCCCGCAGCTCATCCCGCGCTGGCGGTCGCCGACCTCGGCGTGCTCGCGACGGTGGCCCGGGACCAGTCGAGCTGGCGCATCCGGCTGCGCTGGTTGCCTGCCGCACTCCGCGTCGCCGCCATCGCGTTGATCGTCGTCGCACTCGCCCGTCCGCAGCGCGGCCTGGCAGTCACGTCCATCCCCGAGGAGGGCATTGACATCGTCCTCGCACTCGACGTCTCCGGCTCGATGGCGGAGCGCACCCAGCCCTCAGGCGGCGGCATCGGCCCGCCGCGCATCGAGGCCGCCAAGGACGTGATCGCCCAGTTCGTCGACACGCTGCGCGGCGACCGGGCTGGGTTTGTCATCTTCCAGGGCCGCTCGCTCGTGCTCTCGCCGCTCACACTCGACCTCGCTGCGCTCAAACGCACAGTCCACGACACCGAGAGCGGTCTGCTGCCGGACGGTACGGCCATCGGACTCGGGCTCTCCGAGGCGCTCAACCTCCTGCGCGACTCCGAGGCGCACAGCCGCATCGTCGTGCTGCTGACGGACGGCCAGAACAACGCGGGGGACATCGAGCCCGTGCAGGCGGCGCAGCTCGCGAAAGCGCTCGGCGTGCGCGTCTACACGATCGGCTTCACCAGCCGTCGAGGCTCCGGCGAAGTCGACGAGACGATGCTCCGCCGTATCGCCTCCGACACCGAAGGCGCCTACCACGACGCATCGACGCAGCAGGAGCTGGCCGCGGCGTACGACGAGATCGGCGCGCTCGAACGGAGCCGCGTCGCCGAGCGCACGTTCACCCGCTACGAGGAGTTCGCACCCTGGCTGGCCGCCGCCGCGCTCGCGCTGCTGATCAGCGAGGCGGCGCTGCGGGCCACGCTGCTGCGGAGGTTCCCGTGAGCCTCGGACAGCCGCTCGCACTGCTGGCGCTGCTCGCGTTGCTGCCCCTCGTAACCGCCTGGTGGTACACGCGCCGCAGAAGCCTCGCCAGCGCCGCCGTGTATGGCGGATCTGCCTCGCTGCGGCGCGGCCTGAGCCCACAGCGCGCGCAGCTCCGGGCGGGGCTGCTCTTCGCGGCCGTCGCCCTGGTCGCAGTCGCGATCGCGCGCCCGCAATGGGGAGGCGCAGAGGGCGCCGTCACCCGTCGCGGCATTGACGTCGTCATCGCGCTCGACGTGTCGCGATCGATGACCGCGACGGATGTGCAGCCGTCGCGTTCGAACGCTGCCGCAGCGGGCCTCGACGACATGCTGGCCCACCTGCGAGGTGACCGCGTCGGCCTCGTGACCTTCGGCGGGAGCGCCTTCGCGCGCTCGCCCCTTACGCTCGATCTGGGCGCGGTGTCATTCCTCGTCGAACGGGCACAGCTCGAGGGCGCGCTGGTCGAGCCCGGCACGGACTTCGCGAAGGCGATCCAGACGTCGCTGACACTCCTCGATGTGCCGGACCGCGCGAACAGCCAGGCGATCGTGCTGCTCTCCGACGGCGAGAACCTCGGGTCCAACCTCGACGCCGCGATCGCCGCCGCTCGCGACCGCGGCGTCCGCGTCTACACCGTCGCGGTCGGCACCGAGGCGGGAGCGGCCGTGCCGGCGCGCACCTCGAGCGCCCGGCCGCCCGCCACTCCGGGCGACGAAAACGCGTTGAGTCGCGCTGACCGCACGACCCTCGCGCACATCGCCGAGCAGACCGGTGGCGGCACGCGCGAGCTGCAGAACATCGCGGGCCTCGCCGTCGAGTTCGCGCGGCTGGAGCAGTCCGCGTTCGACGAAGGCTCGCAGCGCATCCCTATCGAACGCTTCCAGTGGTTCCTCGGAGCGGCCCTAGTGCTGCTCGTCATCCAGTCGCTGATCCCGACGGGCCAGCGCGCGAAGATGCCGCTGGCAGCCGGACTGCCGGGTGCCCGCACCATCGCCCTGACGGGATCACTGCTGGTGGCGCTCCTGCTCGCGGGCTGCGGCGGCACTGCTGCCTACCGCAAGGTGTCCGAGGGCAATGCGGCCTACGACGCCGGTCGCTACGATGACGCGCTCGCCGCCTACCAGTCCGCGAAGGATCTGGCGCCCGGCAACCCGATCGTCGACTACAACATCGGCAACACGCTGAACCGGCTGCAGCGGTACGAGGAGGCCCAGACCGCCTCGCGCGCCGCCGCCCGCCTTGCCGACCGCACGGGCGCGACGACGACGGCGGCACGCGCGCTCTATGCGAGCGGGAACCACGCCTTCTCGCAGAACGTGCTGGAGGACGCGCGCAACGCGTACATCGAAGTGTTGCTGCGTGACCCAGGCGACCTCGATGCCCGGCACAACCTCGAGGTCGTGCTCGACCTGCTCACGCCACCCGGTCAGCAGCCCGCCAGTCCCTCACCCGGCGCGAACCCGACGCCGACGCCCCAGGACGGCGGTCCGCCGGGAGCGACGCCCACCGCGGGAGCAGGTCAGCCTGGCGGTTCGCCCACACCGGGTCCCGGCCAGCCCGGAGCAACGGCAACTCCGCAGGGGGCCGCGACCCCGGGCGCCGCCGGACAGCCCAACCAGCCGACACAACCGGGCCAGGGCGCGGAGTCGCTGTCCGACCAGCTGAACGATCTGCTCGCCAACGGCGTTAGCCTCGAGGAGGCGCTCGCCTTCCTCGACCGACTGCGACGCGAGAGCGAAGCGTCGAACCTGCAACCGCGAGCGCCGGCGGGAAACGGCCTGCCGGACCGCTAGGCCACAACGCTACACGAACGGCAGGAAGCGCCGGACGATACGCCTCGTGAGGCGCTTGCGGGCGGCCGCGTACAGCGCGTCCAATCCATCCGCATCCTCGCCCGCAACGTCTGCGCCCGGACGGCCGTAGCGCTCTGCGACGTACGACCGCGCGAGTGGCTGCACGTCGACCGGCGGCCGCAGCGAGGCGGAAAGCAGCGCCGCGGTCTCGTGCGGGGTCTGTTGCGCGCCCGGCTGAAGGCCTGCCCAGCCAGAGAGCGTCTGGAGCTTCGCCCAGCGCTTACCGGCCGGACTCAGACCTCGGAACGCCGAGGCCCATGCGAAGCGGCCCGCGCCTGCCGCGACCACGAGGACGGCCGCCCCCAGCAGCAGCCACGTGAACCACCGCGCCGCGAGCGTGGTTCCGTCGGCGGCCGGCGTTTCCGCGAGCGGCGAGGACTGCGCGCCGGGCTGTAGCTCGGGTGGCAGCAACGCGGGGTCCACGGTCAGAGTCGGGTCCTCGAAGGGCAGGCCGGTCGTCGGGTCGAGGAACTGCGAGTCGTCTGCCGCCCGCACGACCGCGCCCAGACCGGGGGTTGGGTTGAACTCCACCCATCCGTAGCCGGGGAAGTACACCTCGGTCCACGCCCACGAGTTCTGCTCGCTCACCGTGATCAGGCCGCTCTGCGGGTCGCGTGCCTGCTGGTCCACCGCGAAGCCGATCGCGAGCCGCGAGGGGATGCCGAGCGAGCGCAGCATCACCGCCATCGCGGAGGCGTGATAGTCGAAGTACCCCTTCTGCGCGTCGAACAGGAAGTACGTCACCGCGTCGCGAAGAGGCGGTCGCTTCCCCACATTCTGACTGTACGGGTAGGTGTCGCGCAGGTAGCGCTCGATCTTCGAGGCGATCACGTAGGGAACACGGTCGTTGCCAGCAACCTCGCGCGCGAGTTCTCGCACCTCCTGAGGCAGGTCATCCGGCAGCTGCAGGTAGCGGTTGCGGACCCAGGCCGGATAGTCGGGGCTCGCCGTCACGAGGCGGTCGACCGTAGCCGCCGACCGGGTGCCAACCGTCACATAGGAATCTCCGTTGGTCAGGCGGTCCGCGGGCCTAAAGCCGACGACGTCGTCGGCCTGTGGCCCGGTCAGCAGTTCGCCCCCGCGGTCCGCCGTCAGCGCGTCCCCTGCCACAAACAACCGCTGGTCGGCGACCGGGTCGGCCACCTGCACCTGCACGCGCACAGGTTCGCGGAACTGCGCCCTGGTCTGCTGCGTCCCGAGCGCCGCCGCGTCGACGGTCAGCGGCGCCGGTTTGCGCTGCTGCACGTCCGTCTGCCGCCAGCCGCTGATGCCGTACTGGTCGTATGTCGCGCCACGCAGGTAGACGCTCTCGCCTGTCTGCACCGCGAAGAGCGGGTCCGAGTCGAGCCGGATGCTGCTTTTCAGCGGGAGCACCGTGCCAAACGTGTGCGCCTCGATGGGCTGCTTTGAGTTCACGCCGACGAACAGCCGCCCGGCGCCATCCACCCGGCCTGCGATCGGGCCAGCGACCCGGTCCCACACGCCCGCCACCGGACCGAAGTTGTTCGCCGTCGGGATCACCCACGCGACGAAGATCAGCCCGACGCCGACCCACGTCGCGAGGTTCAACACCTCGAGCGACAGCCAGGGGGGCGCCTCGGCGCGCTCGCCCTCCCAGCGTTCCACCGTCCGCAGCAAGTGCAGCCGTGCGAACAGCAGGATGCCGGCGAACAGGAACACGATGAACTCGAGCGACGGCTGGCCCGGCAGATACGAGATGTTGGTCAGCAGAGCGATCCCCCCGGGCGCCAGTGCCAGCCAGGGGTTCTTCCAACGCACCACCGACCACGCCGCGATGTATGCGAGCGCCCAGGCCGCAAAGACGACAAGGAGCACGAACGGCAGGGGGTCGGTCGACACATCGCCGGACCACAGCTGGTCGAACCAGATGCCGATGCGCTCCCACAACTCGGACCACCGCGCCTGTACGCCGTGCTCGACGAGCGGATTCGCCAACCGCAGTGTGTGCATCACCATGCCGACAACGACCGCGAGGCCAATTGCCACGCCAACGAGGTGTAGGGCGTAGGCCGGCGCACGCGTGCGGCCGAGGATCCAGCCCGACACGAGGCCCACGAGCGCCGCAACGGTGAGCCGCGGCATCTCTGCCACCCAGTCCGCGCGCTCGACCGAGATCACCACGGACAGCAGCGCGACGAGCATCAGCCCGAAGGTCAGCAGCTCTTCCCACGACAGGAACGAGGGCAATCGTGGGCGGCCGCCCGGCCCGGCAGCCGGCGTCATCGGAGGAGCCGGCCGGTCCCACGTCGCGCGCAGCGTCATCGACGGCCTCCGGAGCGCGGGTCGAGCGCCGCGACGTCGGCGCCTGCCGCGAGCACGTTTCCGAGGTCGTCCGAGCTCTTCACGGTGTACGTGTAGATGCCACCGGCCGCGAGCGTCCCGTATACGTCGAGAGAACTCGCGCTGGCGCCGAACGTCTCCGCTTCGAGCAGCACGGCAGCGACCTTCACGCCGCGGCTCTGCAGTCCCATCAGCGTCAGCGGCCACTCCGAGGCGGTGGAGGGCGTGATGGCGACGACCGTCGTATGCCGCCCGAACCGTCGCGACTCCTCGAGCAGCAGCTTCGCGAGGGACACATCGCCGCTCGCTCGTGCCACCGCCAGCGACTCGAGGATGCGCGTGTAATGGTTCGCCCCGCGGTCGGCCTCGTTGATCCGGAGGTCATCGCCGAACGACATGAAGCCGACCGTGCGGTTGGCGGCGAGGAAGTAGCGGGCAATTGAGGCGCAGATCTTGACCGCTGCCTCCTCCGTGCCGTCGTCACCCTCGCCGACGTGCACCGCGCGTTCGAGGTCGAGCACGACCCAGATGTCCGAGGCGGGGTCGAGCTCGAACAGCTTCACCATCAGGTTCCCGGTGCGCGCGGTAGCCGGCCAGTGGATGCGGTTGTAGGAGTCACCCGGCTCGTATGCCCGCAAGCCGGCGACGTTCGGGGTGATGTTGTGCGTCCGGCGCCGGAAGCGGCCGTCGCCTGGCAGGTTGGCCGGCGGGATATAGAAGTTGGGCAGCTCCGGCGCGCTGGGATAGACGAGGACGGGCGTCGTCCCGCCGAACGTCCGCGTGAAGCGGAAGAAACCAAACGGGTCGCTCGCGGTCACGACGACCGGGCCGAGCTGGTACACCCCTCGACGCAAGGTGGGCGTCTCGTAGTGCCACGACTGCGAACCGCGAGCCCCCAGTGTGATGACGCGGTGGGGCATGTGACCCGGCACGTTCGCCTCGTCGCGCACCTCGAGCCACACCTTCGGAATGCGAGACGTCGAGGTAAGGACGATGCGTCCGTCGAGCGACTGACCCTGCGACACCCGCTGGGTGTAGCGGTGCACCTCGACCTCGAGCGCGTTGATCATCGAACGCGTCCACAGGTACACGAGCGGGATGACCAGCAGGATCACGTAGGCGAGGCGGAACAGCAGCCAGAACCCGGTGGCGAACCCGATCACGAAGCACGCGAGCGCCACGAACAGCGCCCAGGCAACGTTTGGATAGCGCCGCAGCCAGACGATCGAGCGTCGCATGGGCCGCTCAGGCACTGCCGCGGGCGCGCGCCCCGGGCACGGGCACACGCTCGAGGCACTCTTCGACCACTTCCTTGCTATCGATCCCGCGGACTCGGGCGCCCGGGCTGACAATCACGCGGTGGCCCAGCGTGGTGTACGCCAGCGCCTTCACATCGTCGGGTTGCACGAAGTCGCGACCATCGAGAAGCGCATAGGCCTGCGTCGCGCGCATCAACGCCAGCGACCCACGCGGCGACGCCCCGAGGTACACGCTCTCGTGCTCCCGCGTCGCACCCACCAGCGTCACGATGTACTGCTTGATCAGCGGGTCGATGTAGATGCCCCGCACCGCCTGCTGTAACTCGAGCACCTCGTCAGCCGAGGTCACCTGGTCGAGCGACTCGATCGGGTGCCCGCTCTGCTGCGCGTCCATCACCAACACCTCGTCGGTCGCCGAGGGGTAACCGAGGTGTACGCGCATCAGGAAGCGGTCGAGCTGCGCCTCGGGCAGCGGGAACGTGCCTTCGTACTCGATCGGGTTCTGCGTCGCCATGACCATGAACGGGTCCGGCGTCCGGTGCGTCACACCGTCCACCGTGACCTGCCGCTCCTCCATCGCCTCGAGGAGCGCCGACTGCGTCTTTGGCGTGGCGCGGTTGATCTCATCGGTCAGCACGATCTGAGCCATGATCGGCCCCGGCCGGAACTCGAAGTCACGCGTCCCCTGGTTGAAGACGGAGACGCCGGTCACGTCCGAGGGCAGCAGGTCCGGCGTGAACTGGATGCGCGAGAACGTGCAGCCCGCCGAGCGCGCCAGCGCGCGCGCCAGCATGGTCTTACCCACGCCTGGGACATCCTCGATCAGCAGGTGGCCCCGCGACATGAGGCAAACGAGCGCCAGCCGCGTCTCGAGCGCCTTGCCGATGATCACCCGGTCGACGTTGGCCAGAATACGGTCGGCGACGATGCGGGGGTCTTCCACGGGCCCTCCCGGGGGTGCGCGTCTGTGCTCCACAGCGCGGGCGTCATTTCGAGATGTGGGAGTCACCTCAACAGGAGGCAATTCAGTATAACAACGCTCGGTGCGGGTCACTCGGATCCTTGCCATCGCGCGGCGTACCATCGATTCGCGCCTGAACCTCCGTCCCGAATCAGCGCCCACTCCAGGAGGACGCCACGCCACCGTCCCACTCACCGAGGCTGCATCGCCGACGCTTCCTGCGCCTCGCAGCGGGGGGAGTCGCACTTGTCCCGCTCGCCGCGCTGATCGGGTGCGGCGGCGACGACGCGCCCGCCGAGTCCTCGGGCGGCACGACCGTTGGAACCGTGGCCGCCACGAGCCCCACGAACGTCGCGCCCTCGAAGCAGTCGCCGTCGGCGAGCGTGACCCGTACGACGCCGACGCTCACCCTCACCGCGACGCCTCCGCAAATCGGCATTGGGGAATCGACCCGGATCCTCGCCCAGGCGCCCGGGGCGGCGAGCGTCTCAATCGACTTCCGGGGCACTGCCTACCACATGCTGCCGCAGCCGAATGGCACGTTCTGGCTGGCCATCGGCGTTCCCCTGGACGCGCCGCTCTCAAGCGGGGTGCTGCACGGGACCGCGAAGGATGCCTTCGGTAAGACGCTGGCGAGCGCCGACCTGACCTACGCGGTCATCACGGTCGAGCGGCCGGTGGACTACCTGTCGCTGACGGAGGCCGAGTCCTCGGTCCTGACGCCCGATGCCAGCGCGCACGAGGCAGAGATCCGAGGCGTACAGTTCGCGCAGTTCGACCCTGCGCCGCGATGGACGAAGCTCTTTCTCCGCCCGGTCAATGGCGAGATCACGACCTACTTCGGTCAGGGACGATCGATCAACGGCGGGCCCGTCGGGGCGTTCCACACGGGCGTCGACCTCGCCAACGACAACGGGACACCCGTTCAGGTGGCCGCGCCCGGACGCGTCGCCTGGACGGGCGCGATGCCCATCCGGGGCAACTCGGTCATCGTCGACCATGGCGCCGGTGTGAAGACCGGCTATCACCACCTCTCGGCGATCTCCAGCACCGTCGACCAGCAGGTGGCCGCCGGGGACGTCGTCGGCCTCGTGGGCGCGACGGGGCTCGCCACGGGTCCGCATCTGCACTGGGAGCTGTCGCTCTGGGGCGTGAACGTCGATCCGATGACGTGGCTGACGACCCCATTCGGGCCTACCGCGTAGGAACGAGCCCGCCCGTCTCCTCGAGGAGCTGCGCCGCCGCGATCACGGCCGCCGTCTCCACACGCATCAGGCGTGGACCCAGCGAAACGAGGTGCGCTCCAACCGCGCGGAACTCCTCGATCTCGTGTGTACTCCAGCCGCCCTCAGGGCCGATGTGGAGTACAAGCGACCGCGGTGGCTCCGGCAGCCGCCCAATGGCCTCGCGCACGGTCACGTCCGAGTCCGGGTCGGCGACGATGTGGGTTGCGCCGGCCGGGGGCTCGCCGCCAATGACCGGCACAAAGCAGCGCTCACACTGCTCAGCCGCCTCGATGGCAATCCTGCGCCAGCGGGCGATCCGGCCGTCGCCGGGGTCCATCACCGAGCGCGCGGCGAGACGCGGCACGAGCTGCGACACGCCAATCTCGGTCGCCTTCTCAACCAGCCAGTCCCCGCGCGAGGCGCGTGGGAACGCGCACACCACGGCCACCGGCACCGGCGGCTCCCCGATCGGCTCCAGCGGTTCGCCAAGGGCCAACGTCACCTGCCCCTTGCCCGATCCCACGATGCGCGCCTCTCGCTGACGCCCCGCGCCATCGAACACTTCGAGCGCCGCGCCCACGCGCAGCCGCAACACCTCGCGCAGGCGCCGCGCGCGCGACCCCACCAGCAGCACCTCCGAGGACTCGAACTCCTCGGGGTCGAGGTACAGCCGCCGGATCATCGCTTCACGACTTCCGCGCGACCAGGCAGCGCCACTCGCCGTCCTCGAGCACCTCGACGGGTTCGAGGCCCGCGGCACGCACGGCCGCTTCGACACCCGCACGGCCCGACTCGATGAACCCGCTGCCGATGAAGCACCCGCCCGGGCGCAACGCCGCCGCCATCTCCGCCATCAGCGCGTTCAGCGCCACGGAGGAGATGTTCGCCACCACGAGATCCGCGCTCACTTCGGCGCGCTCGTCCCAGGGCCACTCCGCCCCGACCGAGCCGGCGCGCACATCGACCGCGCCGTCGACGCCGTTGCGCTGTGCGTTTTCGACCGCCGCGGCGATCGCGTTGTCATCGATGTCACAGGCGCGCACCGAGGCCGCACCGAGCAGTACTGCGCCGACGGCGAGGATGCCCGAACCAGTCCCGACGTCGAGCACCGCCCACCCCGGCCGCACGTACCGCTCCAGCGCCTGGAGGCACAGCCGCGTCGTCTCGTGCTGCCCGGTCCCGAAGGCGGTCCCCGGATCCAGCTCGATCACCAGCTCGCCGGGTTGCGCCTCGTAGGCTTCCCACGACGGCCGCACGACGAAGTGCTGCCCCACGTGGAGCACGCCGAAATAGCGCTTCCACTCCTCGGCCCAGTCCTGGTCGCGCACCTCGCGATACCGGATCGGGGCGATCGGCGCTGCCTGCGCGGCCGCGGCGAGCCGCCGCCGTAGCGCGCGCCGGTCGGCCGTCGTCAGCGGCCCCGCGAGGCACACCCGCAGCGTCGTCGGCTCGTCGAGCAGTTCGTACTGGAAGTTGTCGTGGTCGAGGGTCCTGATCGCCGGTTCGATCGACACGCCCGCGGGCGACACGTCGCGCAGCGCGTCCGCGACCGCGTCTACGTCGTCCGGCGCGACCCGCAGGACGACCTCGATCCATTGCACCGCACCCGAGGAGGGACCTGTCTGGCGAGGGATGTCAGCCGCCCAGCACGTCGCGGATACGGCCGAACAGCCCCCCGCCTTCACCGTTCTCGGTTGGCGTCCCCAGCGACTCAGCCAGCCGTTCGAGGAGCTCGCGCTGCTCGTCGTTCAGTTTCGTCGGCGTCACGACGTTCGCGCGCACCAGTAAGTCTCCGCGACCCGAGCCACGCAGATGCGGGACGCCTCGGCCGCGCACGGTGAAGACATGCCCCGGCTGGGTGCCGGGTTCGACCTTCAGCGCAACCGGGTCGCCGTCGAGCGTCGGCACTTCGATGCTCGCACCGAGTGCCGCCTGCGCGACGTTGAGTGGCAACTCGTAGACCAGGTCGTCCTCGTCGCGCATGAACTCCTTGTGAGCCTTTACCCTCAACACCACGTAGAGGTTGCCGGAGGGACCGCCGCGGGTACCCGCGTCGCCCTCCCCGGAGATGCGGATCTGCGAGCCGTCATCGACGCCACCGGGGATCTTCACAGTGCGCTTCACGGTGACGCGGCGATGTCCACGCCCCTTGCAGGTGCCGCACGGATCGGTGACCACCTGCCCCTCACCCTCGCAGCGGTCGCAGGTCGCGACGTTCACGAACTGCCCGAACAGCGACTGTTGCACGCGGCGGATTTCGCCCGTGCCTCGGCACTCCGGACATGCTGCCGGCCGGCTGCCCGGCTTCGAGCCCGAGCCGCGGCAGTCCGCGCACTGCTCGACGCGTTGGTACTCGATCTCGCGGTCGATGCCGAACACGGCTTCGGCGAACTCGATGGTGATGCTCGTACGCAGGTCGGCGCCGCGCTGCGGTCCCGCCCGGCGGGCGCCGGTGCCACGGAAGAACGCATCGAAGATGTCCCCGAAGCCACCGAACCCCTCGAAGCCCTGGAACCCCTGGCTGCCGTTGCCCCCCACGCCCGCCATCCCATAGCGGTCGTAGGCGCTGCGCTTCTCCGGGTCGGACAGCACGTCGTAAGCGGCTGCCACCTCCTTGAAGCGCTCCTCGGCGTCGGCCTCCTTGTTCCGGTCGGGGTGGTACTCCATCGCGAGCTTGCGGAAGGCGCGCTTGATGTCCTCCTGCGACGCGTCGCGGGAGAGCCCCATCACCTCGTACAGGTCGCGCTGTGCGTTCATGCCCGGCCCCTCGCCCGGCGCACCGGGCGTCTGCATTGAAACTTCATTCTACCCACGGCCCCCGGCAACGCGCCTTTCGCCGCCGCCCCAGCGGGGCGCCCTCGAAGTGCAGGAATCCCGCCGGTTGCCGGCGGGATTCCTGTCGTCTCCTGGCTCCGAGGCACCCCGCGTTAGACCTCGCGGAACTCGCCCTCGACTGTGCTCGGCTCTTCACCGCCCGCGCCCGGCCCACCCGCACCCGGGCCACCGTCACCGGCGCCGTCCGCCGAGGCGCCCGCTGCCCCGTATACCGCCTGGCCGATCTCCTGCATCCGCTCCGACAGCGTCTCGGTCGCAGAGCGGATGCGCTCGGCGTCGCCGCTGTCGAGGACGCTCCGCACCTCCGCCACCGCCGACTCGACGCGCTGCTTGAGATCGTCGCTGACCTTGTCCGCGTTCTCGCGCAGGGTCTTCTCCGCCGAGTACGCCAGCGAGTCAGCGGAGTTGCGCAACTCGACGGCCTCACGGCGGCCACGATCCTCGGCGGCGTGGCTCTCTGCCTCACGGCGCAGCTGTTCGACCTCGTCCTTCGACAGGCCCGAGGCGGGCTGAATCGTGATGTGCTGTTCCTTGGCCGTCGCCTTGTCGCGCGCCGCGACCGTCACGATGCCATTCGCATCGATGTTGAACTCGACCTCGATCTGCGGCACGCCTCGCGGCGCGGGCAGGATGCCATCGAGGATGAAGCGCGCCAGCGACTTGTTGTCGCCCGCCATCGAGCGCTCGCCCTGCAGGACGTGGATCTCCACGGAAGGCTGGTTGTCCGCCGCCGTCGAGAACACCTGCTTCGCGCTCGTCGGGATCGTCGTGTTGCGCTCGATGAGCGGGGTCATCACGCCGCCTAGCGTCTCGATGCCCAGGGTCAGCGGCGTGACATCGAGGAGCAGGACGTCCTTCACCTCGCCACGCAGCACGCCCGCCTGGATCGCCGCGCCGATGGCGACGACCTCGTCCGGGTTCACGCCCTTGTGCGGCTCCTTGCCGAAGAACTCCTGCACCTTCGACTGCACGAGCGGCATACGCGTCATGCCGCCGACGAGCACGACTTCATCGATGCTCGCCTTGCTCAGGCTGGCGTCCTGCAGGGCCTTCTGACACGGCTCCAGCGAGCGGTCCACGAGGTCGCCCACGAGCTGCTCGAGCTTCGAGCGCGGAATGGTGATCGCCATGTGCTTCGGGCCGGCGGCGTCGGCGGTGATGAACGGCAGGTTGACCTCGGTCTGCTGCGTCGTCGACAGCTCGATCTTCGCGCGCTCGGCGGCCTCCTTCAGGCGCTGGAGCGCCATGCGGTCCTGCGCCAGGTCGATGCCCTGCTCGCGCTTGAACTCCGCGATCAGGTAGTTGATTACGACGTTGTCGAAGTCGTCGCCGCCGAGGAACGTGTCGCCGTTCGTGGCCTTGACCTGGAACGTCCCCTCACCCAGCTCGAGCACCGAGATGTCGAAGGTGCCGCCACCGAGGTCGTACACCGCGATCGTCTCGTCAGCCTTTTTATCGAGACCGTACGCGAGCGAGGCCGCCGTCGGCTCGTTGATGATGCGCAGCACCTCGAGCCCAGCGATGCGGCCCGCGTCACGGGTCGCCTGCCGCTGGGCGTCGTTGAAGTACGCCGGCACGGTGATCACGGCCTCGGTCACCGTCTCACCGAGGTACGCCTCAGCGTCCGCCTTCAGTTTCTGCAGGATCATGGCGCTGATCTCGGGCGGCGAGTACTGGCGTCCGCCCATGACCACCACCGCGTCGCCGTTGGCGGCCCGCTCGATGGGGAAGGGAGCGACGGCCTTGAGGTGCTGCACCTCGGCGTCCTCGAACTTGCGCCCCATGAGCCGCTTCACGGAGAAGATCGTGCTGTCCGGGTTCGTGACCGCCTGGCGCTTCGCGACGGTGCCGACGAGGCGCTCCCCCGTCTTGCTGACCGCGACGATCGAGGGCGTCGTGCGCCCGCCTTCCGCATTCGGGATGACCTGCGGCTCGCCGCCTTCCATCACCGCCACGCAGGAGTTCGTCGTCCCGAGGTCGATACCAATGACCTTCGCCATCTCTGCCCATCCTCCCGATCAAACGGGTTGGCGCGCGGTCTACTCCGCGCTCTCGGTAGTTGCTTCGTTCTGGTTCGAGCCGTCCGAGAAGCCGCCGGTCCCGCCGGCGCCGCTACCCACGACGACCTGGGCGGGCCGCACCACTTTGCCGTCCAGCGTGTAGCCCGGTTGTACGACCGCGACGACCTGACCCGCCGGTCCCGGCGCATACGAGATCGCCTCGTGTACCGCCGGGTCGAATGCGGAACCGTCCGCTCCGATCTCGCGAACGCCGCTCGCCTCGAGGACCGCGCGGAACTTCCGCTCCACCATACGCACGCCCTCGACCCATTGGTGCTCGGCGATCTCCTCGTGCACGGACTCGAGTGCCCGGTCGAGGTCGTCGAGCACCGGCAGGTAGTTGATCACGAGCGCCGCGAGCGTGTAGCGCGCGTATTCCTTGCGCTCCTCCTCTGATCGGCGGCGCAGGTTCTGATAGTCCGCAGCTGCCCGCATGTACTTGCCGCGTGCTTCCTCCAGCTCCGCCCTCAGCGCGTCGACATCGTCTTCGGGCGCTCCGGCTGTCGCGCCGATCGCGTCCGGCGGCATGCTGTCCGTGGGTTCATTCGTCATGCGTTTCCTCGTCAGCGGGGGCCGGCGTTACCGGCTCATCCCTTGCAGCAGTGCTGTCACCAGCGAAGCTACGTATCGGACGCGCGGAATGGTGTATCCGTACCGCATGCGGGTGGGCCCCAACACGGCGATCGTCCCAAGCGACCCGTTATAGTCGCCGAACGAGGACGTCACCACGCTCCACTCGTGCATCCAGTCGTCACTGTTCTCGCTGCCGATCATGACTCGAGTCGCGCCGGGCCGAAGCTCCTCGGGCGTGGGCAGCGCGCGCAGCAGCTCGTATGCCTGCAGGTGGCGCACCGCGTCCAACATCCGCTCCGCCGACGCGAACTCCGGCTGCTCGAGCGCCGAGCGCAGCCCCTCGAGGTATGTCTCACCGGCGACGCGATGCTCATCGATGAGCTCCGCCGCCACTTCAGCGAGCCGGCGGTCGTCCTCGTCGGTCAGTTCCTCGGCCACGGCGCGCACGGTCGCGGCCTCGGCATTCGCGATCCGCGCATTGAGCCGCATCGCCCGCGCCGTGAGCCCGTCCTGGTCCTCGCTGCGGCTCAACAGCACCATGCGCTGCTGCACGCGCCCGTCATCCATCACGGCGACCAGCAGCGCAGTCTCGTCGTGGAGGTGCACCAACTGCACCTGCCGCAGCTGCGCGACGCGGTTCGTGGGCCGCGTGATCACGGCGACATTGGAGACGGCCGTCGCGAGCACATGCGCGGCAAGGCTCAGCCACTCCTCGAGGTGCGCCGGGGCCTGGTGGAACTGGTGCTCGATCGTGCGCTGCTCATCGACACCGATGGGCTCCTCTGCCATGAGCTCCTCGACGTACAGGCGGTACCCGCGATCCAGCGGGACGCGCCCCGCCGAGGTGTGCGGCTGCGCGATGTAGCCGTCTTCCTCGAGCTTCGCCAGCTCGTTACGGATGGTGGCCGTGGAGATGCTGAGGCCATGTCGCGACACCAGCGCACGCGAACTCACCGGTGCGGCAGTGTCGATGTACTGATGGACGACCAGCCCGAGAATCTCGGTTCGACGCCGGGTCAGCACCCTGGTTTCCTCCATTAGCACTCTCGACGCGAGAGTGCTAACTACGTCCCCGATTGTACCGAGCGACGGCGAACCGGGTCAATTCCCGCCCGCTGGCCCGCATTCCAAACGCATTCACCTATACTCCACCGACACAGGAGCACCCCGCTGTCGAACCCACACGCGCGCGGCGCCGCCACCGGCCCGCGCATCGAAGCTGACGCCTTCTCCGCCCTGTACGAGGCGCACGCCCCGCGCGTCTACCGTTACCTGCTCTCCCGCACCAGCCGTCCGGCCGAAGCAGAGGAACTCACCTCACGCACGTTCCTCAACGCCCTGACCCACCTCGAGGGGTACCGCGGCGGCCGGGGCGGCGGCGCCGATCCCTTTGGCTCCTGGCTCATGTCCATCGCCCACAACCTGCTCGCCAACTGGTACCGGGACCGCGGCCGCCGGCCTCCGACCGCCCCCCTCGACGATGCGCTCACCATCCCGACTGAGGGACCAGACCCGCAGTCGACCCTCGAGATGAGCGAGCAGGTACGCCGGGTGCGTGAGGCCGTCCGCGCGCTCGCGCCAGACCGCCAGGAGCTGCTGGCCTTCAAATACGTCGAGGGGCTCACGAATGCGCAGATCGGGGAGCGTATGGGCCGCAGCGAAGGCGCGGTGAAGGCGCTCCACCACCGCACGCTGCGGCAGCTTCAAGAGACGCTCCGCGAGCCCTGAGGCGCCCTCCGGCCCCGGGACAGGCGCTTCTGGTGGCGACTGACGGCCGCCACCGATATGATCATCTTCCCGAACCGTTGACGGAGGCGACCCGTGGAGATCACCTGGCTGGGGCACGCCTGCGTGCGAATCCGCACGCGACAGGCGATCGTGCTCATGGATCCCTTTGAGCGCTCCGCCGGGCTCGACATGGGACGGCCGACGGCCGACATCGTCACTGTGAGTCACGACCATCCCCTGCACTCGTACGTCGCCGGCGTAAAGGGCGAACCGCTGGTCATCGCCGGCCCCGGCGAGTACGAGGTCCAGGGTGTGCAGATCCTCGGCGTGGCGACCTCGCTGCGACCAGAGGCCGAGGACGCGAAGGCCGGACGCAATGTCGCGTACCTGATGGAGGCGGAAGGCCTGCACGTCGCCCAACTCGGGGACATCGGCGTTCAGCCCACCGCGTCGGACGCAGAGCCGCTCGTCAATGCCGACGTCCTGATCCTGCCGATCGGTGAGGGAGCGCTCGAGCCCGACCAGGCCGCGCGCACGGTGCGCATGCTCGAACCGTCGATCGCCATCCCCACCGGCTACCACGCCAATGGCGCCGACGACCCGAGGCTCAAAGCATTCCTCGCTGCGGTCGGCATTGAGCCGGAGCCTCCGGTCGCAAAGCTGGTCGTGCAGGGCCGGGGCGCGGGCGAAGGCCAGCGCATCGTCCTGCTGGAGCCCCGCGGCTAAGAAGCGCCCGACCCTGTCGACGAACAAGCGCGAAGGCGGGCACCATCCGCGCGTGCTCGGCGTGCGTTGATGCCCCGAGACGGGTGAGCAGGCGGGCTAGGGCAGTACCGTCAGCGGGTTGATCACTGACCCGTTGTAGATGACCTCGAAGTGCAGGTGCGCGCCCGTTGAACGGCCCGTGCTGCCGCTGATGCCGATCTGCTGACCTGCGTCTACCCACTGGCCGAGCTGGACGCTGAATTGCGACAGGTGCGCGTAGCGCGTCTCGTATTCGCCGTCGTGGCGAATGATGACATAGAGGCCGTAGGAACAACACGGGTCGCCACCGACGAAGACGACCTGCCCGGCGCGCGAGGCGACGACTGGCACGTACGGTGCCTCGATGTCGATGCCCAGCGGGTGACTCGGACCGAAGTAGGAGGTGATGCTGTTGACCACCGGCCAGATCCAGCCCGTCGCCGCGTTTGTGCTCGAGCCTGCGGCCGCAGCGGCGGCCGTCGGCTGTGCGGCGGCCTGAGGCGGCGGCGTCGGCTTCGCCGTCGGCGCGCCGGGCGTGCTGCGGTCCACCATACGGCCGCCCGGCACGAGGATGATCGAGCCTTCCTTGAGGTCACCGGGGTTGGCCAGCCCGTTGCCGGCGAACGCCACGATGTCCGCCACCTTCGCGTCGTACTGCGTGGCGATGCCCGACAGCGTGTCGCCGATGCGCACCGGGTGCAGGATGCCTTCGACGGCCGGGATCATGAGGATGTCCCCCACCGTCAGCACATGCTCGTTCGAGATGATGTCGATGTTGTTCCAGAGGATGTACTTCGGATCAATGCCGGAGCGTGACGCGATCGCGTTCACCGTGTCGCCTGGCTGAACCTGGTACTGGTAGTACTTGAGCACCGGCTCCTGCGTGCGCGAGGCCCTCACGGGCGCCGCGGCGGCCGGCACCGCCGTGCCTTCGACGACCGCCTGGGATACCTGGCGGACGGACTCAGGCGTCGACACGGGCTCAGCCGAGACCACCACCGGGGGCTGCTCGGCTGCCGGCACCACGGTGACCGCAACCGCTGGCGGCGTCACCGGAGCACCTACTGTGTCGGTCGGGATCGAGGCGGCGAGGCCCGGCAGCGAGAACGTGGAGACCTTCAGCGAGGCGTTGTAGCCGTTGGCGGGCGCCGCAATGGTGAAGCGCGCACCAGCCACCACAACCGCCAGCAGGGCGATCGCGACGGCCGCGTGGGTGATGAGGCGAAGCGCGTAGCGTCTCCCGTGGGGACGCGTGTGCCTCCTGGCCCTGGCCAGCGTTCGACTGCGACGCGGGCGCTCGGATCGCGCCCGCACCGTTCCGTGATCGGGAATACCGCCGCCCCTTTTTTTGTCGAACCTCGCGCCACCCGCCTCGGTGCTTTCGCACTCCCGCTCCCGGCGGCGCAACGGGGGGAAGTCTACCACGCCTCAACAAGTCATCGCGACGTAATTTCTCCACAACGATTACGTCGGGAATGCGATGGATCCGATAGATCGAAACATAACAAGATGCAGTGACGGCCCGTTGAAACCCGAGCCGCAGGCCTACCAGAGCTAAATGACTTCGGACTTCAGAGTGGCGAGGAACTCCTGGTTGTTCTTCGTCTTGGCCAGCCGCTCGAGCACGCGTTCCGTGGCGTCCGTGCCCTGATCGCCGACCATCGCCGCCATGCGGCGCAGCAGCCACACCTGGCGCAGGGTCTCCTCATCGAAGAGCAGGTCCTCGCGGCGGGTGGAGGAGGCGAAGATGTCGATCGCGGGGTAGACGCGTTTCTCGGCCAGGCGCCGGTCGAGCCGAAGCTCCATGTTCCCGGTGCCCTTGAACTCCTCGAAGATGACGTCGTCCATGCGTGACCCGGTCTCGACGAGGCAGGTCGCGATGATCGTCAGCGATCCGCCCTCCTCGGTGTTCCGGGCGGAACCGAAGAAGCGCTTCGGCGGATACAACGCGATCGGGTCCATACCACCGGACAGAGTGCGCCCGCTGGTCGGGATCGCGAGGTTGTAGGCCCGCGCGAGGCGCGTGATCGAGTCGAGCAGGATCACGACATCCGTGCCCCCCTCGACGAGGCGTCGGGCACGCTCGATGGCCGCCTCCGCCACGCGGGTGTGGTCCTCGACCGGCTCGTCGAACGTCGAGGCGATCACCTCGCCGCGCACCGAGCGCTGCATGTCCGTGACCTCCTCGGGCCGCTCACCGATGAGCAGCACCATGAGGTGCACGTCCGGGTTGTTCATCACCACGCCGTGCGCGATCGACTTCAGCAGCATCGTCTTGCCCGCCTTCGGCGGCGAGACGATGAGGCCGCGCTGCCCACGCCCGACGGGTGCGAACAGGTCGACAATGCGCTGGCTGAGCTCGGTGCTGTCGCTCTCGAGTGTCAGCTGACGGTTGGGGAAGATCGGGGTCAGGTTCTCGAAGTACGGTCGCCGCTTGGCGTCCTCCGGGTCGAGGCCGTTCACCGCCTCAACGCGCAGCAGTCCGTAGTACTTCTCGGAGTCCTTCGGCTGCCGCACCTGGCCGGTGACGTAGTCGCCATTGCGCAGCCCGAAGCGCCGGATCTGCGACTGCGAGACGTAGACGTCGTTCGGACCGGGAATCAGCCGCTCGCCGCGCAGGAACCCGAAGCCGTCATCGACGACCGCGAGCACCCCGCCCGAGAAGATGTTCCCGTGCCGCTCTGCCTGGTCCTGCAGGATGCGGAAGATCAGCTCCTGCTTCGGCAGCGCGGCCGCGTTCTCGATCTCGAGCGCGGCCGCGTAGTCGATCAGGTCTTCGCGGCTGCGGCGCTCGAGCTCCGCGATGTTGAGGCTGGTCGGCGCGTCTCCGCGCTGACCATTTCGCCGCTCCTCGCGAGGCGGCTGATCGCCCGTGAATTCTGGTGCAGGCGCGCTCGACGCGCGTCCGCGGGAAGGACCTCGTGCCATGTGGTTAAGAGTTGCCGTCTGCTACGTGTCGCCGCCGTGGAACCTGAGCGGTGACTTCCAGCGATGTGGACGTATTCAGTCTACAGACCACCTTTCCGTTCAGCAAGCGAACCGCACGGGGGCGCGCACGCCTAGACCGGTGTGTACTTGGCCGCGTCCGCAAGGAACCGCTCAATGCCCACGTCGGTCAGCGGGTGTTGAATCATCTGAAAGAAGATGTTCGGCGGCACCGTCGCGACGTGCGAGCCCGCGAGGGCGGCCTGCGTGACGGAACGCGCGCTGCGGATACTCGCGGCGAGGACCTGCGTCGGCAGGTGGTATGTCTCGAAGATCTGCACCGATTCGCGCACGACCTGCATACCGTCCTCGCCCGCATCGTCGAGGCGCCCGACGAACGGAGAGACGTAGGCGGCGCCCGCTTTCGCCGCCAGCAGCGCCTGGTTCGCCGAGAACACCAGCGTGGTGTTAATCGTGATCCCCTCCGCCGACAGCCGGCGGATCGCCTGCAGGCCCTGCTCCGTCAACGCCACCTTCACGATCACGTTCGGGTGCCACGAGGCGATCCGGCGCGCCTCCTCGACCAGCGCATCCGCCGTCGTGGAGATGCATTCCGCCGAGATCGGCCCGTTGACGGCCTCGCAGATCTCGAGCACGCGGTCGCGGTATTCCACGCCCTCCTTCGCGACGAGCGTGGGGTTCGTCGTCACCCCGTCCACGAGGCCCATGGCGGCGCCCCGGCGGATGTCGTCGATGTTTGCAGTATCAAGAAACAGTCGCATGTGCGTCGCCTTTCGAGGGGCGCCGGCTCATGCCGCGCCCGAACGTCAGATCGGCTGGTAGATCGCGAGCCAGACCATCACCGGTATAGACAGTGTAAGCAACGTGCCGAAGACCACGGGGACGTTATCGCGCAGCGCCTCGTCAAGTTCCTCGGTCATCCGGCCCTGGTGCTTCGCCTGCAGGGCGAGCAGGCGCACGCGGCGCAGGCCCACCCCCATCAGCGGCAGGAAAATGAACCCGTCGATGGCGAAGACAATCTCGAGGGCCGCGAGCCATCCCGTACGGACGAAGTTGTACGTCGACTCATCCGAGGAGACCCAGGCCACGCCGGTGAAGAGTGTCGCCAGCATGCCGGGGATCAACCACTGCACCTCGCTGCGTTGCGCCTCCTGCAGCAGCAGCGCCCGCGCGTCGAGGTCCTTCGTGGCCCAGGCCTTCCAGACCGGCACGACGACGGCGCCGATGCCGACCATCATCCAGAACAGCGCGAGTGTATGCAGAAGGTGCCAGGTCACGCGCTGGCAACCGCTCCTGTAGCCGCGGCCGACCCGGCACGCTCGAGCGCGGCGCCGATGAAGTCGCGGAACAGCGGGTTCGGCCGGTTGGGCCGCGAGGTGAACTCCGGGTGGAACTGCGCCCCGACCATCCAGGGATGGTCGCGCAACTCACAGATCTCGACCAGCCGACCGTCCGGCGACCATCCAGAGGCGACGAGCCCGTGCTCCTGCAGCACCGGCAGCAGCGCGTTGTTGACCTCATAGCGGTGGCGATGCCGTTCCCGCACGTTCGATGCGCCGTACGCCTCGGCCGCACGCGTCCCCTCGACGAGCCGGCAGTCGTACCCGCCGAGGCGCATCGTGCCGCCCAGCTCGTCGACGCCGCGCTGCTCCGACAGCAGCGAGATCACCGGGAATGGTGTCCGCGGGTCCGCCTCGGTCGTATTCGCGCCCGGCATCCCGGCAACGTTGCGCGCGAACTCGCACACCATCATCTGCAGCCCCAGGCAGTCACCGAGGTATGGGATGAGGCCCTCGCGTGCGTAACGCACCGCCGCGATCTTCCCCTCGAGGCCGCGGTCGCCAAAGCCGGGGCAGAGCAGAATGCCATCGACGTCGCCGATCACTTCCTCGGGCGGGCGCGACTCCAGGTCTTCCGAGTGCACCCAGCGCAAATCGAGCTTCGCTCCGTGGTGCACGCCGGCGTGGATGAGCGCCTCCTTGATCGACAGGTAGGCGTCATGCAGTTCGACGTACTTCCCGACGAGGGCGATACGCGCCGTCGCCGAGGGCTCGCGCAGCCGCTGCACAAAGCCTCGCCAGTCCTCGAGGTCTGCCTCCGCCACCGGCAGCTCCAGCTGCCTGGCCACGATCTGCGACAACCCGGCCGCCTCGAGATACAGCGGTACCTCGTAGATCGAGTCGGCAGTCTCGAGGGCGATCACGGCCTCGGTGTCCACGTTGCAGAACAACGAGATCTTCTCGCGCAGCGACTGCCCAACAGGAAAGTCGGACCGCGCCACAATCACGTCCGGCTGAATGCCGAACGTCCGCAGTTCACGCACCGAGTGCTGCGTGGGCTTGGTCTTCAACTCTTTCGTCGCCCCGATGTACGGCAGCAGCGTCACGTGGATCGACATCGTGTCGTGCGGCTCGAGGGCGTGCCGCATCTGGCTGATCGCCTCGAGGAACGGCTGCCCCTCCATGTCGCCGACCGTGCCGCCCACTTCGACGAGCACGATGTCCGCGTCCAGCGCCTGCTGCGCCGACCGGATGCGTCGCTTGATCTCGTTGGTGATGTGGGGGATCGGCTGAATGGTGCCGCCGAGGAAGTCTCCTCGCCGTTCCATCCGGATCACTTCCTCGTACACCTGTCCTGTCGAGGTCGAGTTCGCTCGCGTCAGGTTGTCATCGAGGAAGCGCTCGTAGTGCCCCAGGTCGAGGTCGGTCTCGGCGCCGTCATCGGTGACGTACACCTCGCCGTGCTGGTACGGCGACATCGTCCCGGGGTCGACGTTGATGTACGGGTCCAGCTTGAGGATGGACACGCGGTGTCCGCGCGACTTGAGGATGCGTCCGAGCGAGGCGGTCACAATCCCCTTCCCCACGGAACTCACGACTCCGCCGGTGACGAAGATGTACTTCGGCATGTCAGGTGCCTCGGGTGCGGGGGGAGGTGAAGGGGGACACCTCCAATCCTCCGTAACCCCTCGGCGGGTGTCAACCGAAACCCGACGCTCCGCTCCTCCTTGCGAGGCCTATGGGCGCAACGTAGGCTGAGGGCACACGCTCCGCGGCGCCCACGGCGCTGTACCCTCGTCCCGCGGTCCACGAGAGGCGACGCGATGGCGGCCATCCCCGAACTCACGACGCTTCCCAACGGCCTGCGCGTCCTCACCACACCGCTGCCGACCGCGCAGGCGGCGAGCATCGCCTTCTTCGCCGGCATCGGCTCGCGAGGCGAGTCCGCCCGCACCAACGGCCTCTCGCACTACCTCGAGCACATGCTCTTCAAGGGCACCGAACAGCGCCCGAACGCGCAGCTCATCAGCCAGGCGATCGAGGGCGCCGGCGGCACCCTCAACGCCTACACGACGCACGAACTGACCTGCTATTGGAACAACGTCCCCTTCGAGGCCGCAGCCACCGGCATCTCCGTCGTCGCCGACATGATCCAGCGCTCCCTGCTCCTCCAGGAGGAGATCGACCGCGAGCGTACCGTGGTGCAGCAGGAGATCCGCCGGGGTCACGACACCCCCGCCTCGTGGGTGGGCGAGCTGCTCAGCCGCGCCACCTTCGGCGACCAGCCGATCGGCTGGCCCGTCGCGGGCACCATCGACACCGTCGAGGGCATGCATCGCGCCGACTTCACCGAGCACATGCAGCGCTTCTACACCTCGACGAACGCGGTCTTCTCAGTCGCCGGCAACGTCACCCACGAGCAGGTCGTCCGGCTTGCCGAGCAGCACTTCGGCGACCTCCCGACCTCGACCCCGGACCGCTCGCCCGCCGCGAACTGGGGCCTCCCCCCGGAACGCGTGATCGTCGAGGAGCGCGAGACCGAGCAGACGCAGGTCGCCCTGTCGATGCAGGCCATCGCCCGCCGCGACCCCGACCGCTACGCCCTCGAGATCCTGCACACGATCCTCGGGCGCGGGATGTCCTCCCGCCTCTTCGAGGAGGTGCGCGAGCGTCGGGGCCTCGCGTACTCAGTCGGCTCCCGCATCACGCGCTACCAGGACATCGGCTCATTCACGGTTGCGGCCGGCGTGACCCGGGCTCAGCAGGAGGAGGCGTTGCAGGTCATCGTCGAGCAGCTGCATCGCATCGCTGAGGAGCCCGTCGACGCCGAGGAACTGCGGCGCGCCATCGACTACGCCGCGGGCTCGTTCCGCCTCTCCTTTGAGACGCCGATGTCGTATGGCCAGCGCTTCGGTGAGCAGCTGCTCCAGGACGGCGAGATCGAACCCCTCGATGAGACGGTCGCCCGTCTGCGCGCCGTCACCGCCGAAGACGTGCAGCGTGTCGGCCAGCGCGTCATCGGTCGCCGTGAGTACTCGCTCGCGGTCGTTGGGCCCTCGGCCAGCGCCGACCGCCTCGCCGAGATCCTGGCCGCCTGAGCCTTCGATGGCGTTCATCACGACCCCCGACGGCGTCCAGATCCGCTATCAGGAGTTCGGCAGCGGGCGACCGCTCGTCCTCGCGCACGGCTTCAGCGCGTCGCTGGACATGTGGTGGCCGCAGGTCGACGCCCTTTCGCAGGGTCATCGCCTTATCGTCTGGGATGCCCGCGGCCACGGCGCCTCGAGCGCGCCGCGCGACCGCGCCGCCTACTCCATGCCGGGGATGGCCGCCGACCTGCGCTGCCTGCTCGAGGGCATTGACGCCGTCGAGGACGCCGTAATCGGCGGCATGTCGTTCGGGGGGCAGATTGCGCTGCAGTACACCGTCGACCATCCGGCGGACGTCCGCGCGCTGATCCTCTCCGATAGCACCACCCGAGGCGATACGCCGCCCCGAGGTGAGGTCCCCCTCATGTTCCAAGATGACTATGGCCTCGAGGGCGCGTTCCTTGCGATGGACTCCCGCCCGGACCTGACGAGCCAGCTCGGCGCGCTGCAGATGCCGGCCCTGATCCTGTACGGGGAGTACGACCCGATGATCGCGGCCGGCATCGACCGTGTGGCCTCGGGCCTGCCCAATCGGCGGCTCGTGCTCATGCGCTACTGCAGTCACGGCACCTCGGGCCAGCGCCCGATGGAGTGGGCCGACGCGGTGCTCCGCTTCCTCGACGATGTCGATGCGGGCATCGATGTGCGCGGCGAAGAGGCGGTCTGAATGCCCGCCGAGAACGCCGCGCCACGCACGAACCTCCTCGTGACTTCCGCCGAGGCGCTCGCCGCGGCCATCCACACGGCTGCCGGTGCTGTCACCGTCGACGCAGCTCTCATCCCGAAGCCGGCTTCGAGGCGTGGCGCAACGCCCGCGCCCCTCGCGCTGAGCCGGCCCCTGCACATGCGAATCGCCATCGACCGCCGCCTGGGGTTCGAGGCTTCCCTCGACGAGACGATCCACCCCGCCGTGGTTGCGGTGCTCCTCGGTGGCGTCGACCGCCCGCAGGACGTGCGTGACGCCGACGTCGCGCTCCGCCGGCGCGAGATGCGCACTGGCCTCGAGCCCGGCACGGTCCGCCTCGTCTGCGAGGTGGGCTCCGCCCTCGCGCTGCGCGCACTGCCTGGGATGATCGTGGCCGTCGACCGCCACTCCGCGGTCGCGCTCAACACCGACGCCCTCGCGGCCGACCTCGCGCTGCCCGGCCCGCCCGGGAACCACCTGGCGCTGCTCGAACACGCCATGGCGGAGGTCGCCATTTCTGCCCGCGTCGCTCGCCTGCCCTGGCTGCTGCTCGCGCCCACTCTCGATGTCGGCGCCCGTTCGATGCTCGCGACGCGCGCTCACGCGCATGGCGCCGCCGGTGTCTACATCACCGGCGAACCCGAGGCCGCCGGCTTCAACTCGCTGTTTTCGAGTTAGCCCCACCCTCGAGCGCGGCCAGCCGACCGAGGCGCCCCCGGATCTCGCGCACCACTGCTCGATGCCGACGCGTCAGGAACCGTCGCACCCGCTCGATCCGCTCGAGGTCGTGAGGTTCGAGGGTGCCCGCCAGAATAGCCGCCTCGACTTCGTCTTCGTCCTCCCATCGAGGGCCGTCCGCATCGACCCAGAGGTCGAGCAGTAGGTCGGTGTAGCTGACCTCGTCCGCGCCGAGACGCATCCCCCGGAGGACATCGAAGCGCGACACCCACTCGCGCCCGTCCTCGCGATGCACCATGTGGTAGCAGAGATACGGCCGCCGTGCCCAGAAGCAGCCGTACGAGTCGATCGGGCCCGCGTCGGCTTGAAAGCGGTAGCGCGCGATCACCAGGCTCGGAGTGCGCTCGATCAGCTCGCAGTCGAAGCGCTGCTCACTCCCGTCGAGCTTCCGTTTGACCTCGACGATCCGCCCGCCAACGCCATCAACCATCGAGGCCCGCGATAAGCGACTCCAGCTCCAAGCGCAGCCGCTCCGGGTCGAACATGCACACGCCGTGGCCGGCATTCGGCACAATCACCAGCCGGCACCCGGGGATCGCGCGCGACAGCTTCACAGTCCCGCCGACGCCGGCGACGTGGTCGTCCTCGCCGACGATGGCCAGCGTCGGCACATCGAGGGCGCGCAACTCCTCGGTCATTGGCTTCGTATGCAACGTCGCCAGCGCCTCGCACGTCTCGAGGAAGCCGCGCGCGTCGATGCGCAACGGCTCCGCCTCGCGTCGCGGTGGACGGGGTGCAGCGCCGCCCCCCTCCGTCAGCCCCGCCGGCGCCGCCGCCATCGCCTCGACGCCGCCTTCGAACAACGCGCGGCCGCGGGCGATCCAGTTCTCAGCGGCGTGCGCGTTCATCTCGGCCGAGGTGCTATCGACCACGAGCGCTCGCGACCGCCCGGGAAAGTCGATCGCGTGCCGCAGCGCGACCACCCCGCCCCAGGACACGCCGTACACGATGGGCCGCTCGATCCCGAGCGCTCTCAGCAGCCCCTCGAGGTCCCTGGCGTGCGTCGCGATCGAGTAGTCGCCGCCCTCGGCCGCATCGTCGGAGCCGCCGAGTCCGCGGTTGTCCCAGATCAGGACGCGGTACCCGTCCGCGAAGTAGTGCGCCGGCTCGCGCATCGACTGCAGCCCGGCTCCGAGCCCGTGGCACATCACGAGCCACTCGCCCGCCTCGCCGTAGATCTCGTAGTTGAGTGCGAGTTCGTCCGCCTGCACGCGCATCGTTGCCTCCCCGCGCTGGCCTCGTTGGCGACGCGATTCTAGCTCCGACAGCCGACGGTCACGACCGGTCGAGGGCGATCCAGGCCGCCGTCCCGGACGTGCCGGGGGCAACGGCCGGGTCGTAGGCGACGTGCGCGGGCTTCCCCGTCGCACGTGCCTCGCCATCCTCCGGAAACCAGCGCGTCCCCGGCGCGAGGCGCAGCGTGACCGTCTGGCCATCCGCCTGGACCGTCGCCCGGCGCGCCGTCGCGTCCACCGAGATGACCGTCGCCTGCAGCGTCACCTCGCCCACCCACACCGTGCGCCCGCTGCGTGCCTCGACATGGACGGTGTGTGTCGCGCCGAGCGCATCCTCGAGGCGGATCCGGTAGCCGGGCGTGACCACCTGCGCACACAACGGCGGCTGTTGCACGCCCAGGCACGAGTCTGACCACTCGACCGCCTCGACCAGCCGGGGCGTCAGCGTTCGCTGCGGCACATCGAGCCACAGCGCCATCGCCTCCGTCGCCCGCCCGACCGCGATCTCCGCCCCGGCGTCGGGCGGCCGTGTTCCGGGTCCAGCGGACGCAGTCGGAGTAGCGGAAGCGCCCCGCGTAACGCTGGCGACGGCGGTCGATGACAACGGCGTCTCCGCCAGCGGATTCCGAGCGGGCTGCCGATCCTCGATTGCACCGCACGCCACGAGCAGTGAAGCAAGCACCAGCGCCCCCGCACTCCGTAGCCATGATTCGAGCACCGGTGCTCCTCCCACGATCCACCGTACTGTATGATCTCGCCGGGCTTTCCCCGGTCATTCAGCGTGCTCGGAAGAACCGGCGACGGCGCCGGGAGGGAATCGCATGCCGGCAACAGTGGTCATCGGCGGTCAGTGGGGCGACGAGGGCAAAGGCCGTGTCGTCGACTTCTTCGCGCGCAATTGCGCCATGATCGCTCGCTATTCGGCCGGCAGTAACGCCGGGCATACCATCGTCAACGAGCGGGGCAAGTTTGCCCTCCACCTCGTGCCGGCCGGCATCTTCTACGGCGACAAGACCTGCATCATCGGCAACGGGATGGTGATCCCGCCGCAGTCCCTGATCGACGAGATAGCGATGCTGGAGGACCGCGGCGTCGACACCTCGCGCCTCAAGATCAGCGACCGAGCGCAGCTCGTCATGCCGTGGCACCCGATCATCGACCGCCTCGACGAGCAGATGCGTGGCGAGCACGCGATTGGTACGACGGGTACTGGCACAGGCCCGGCCTTCATCGATAAGGCCTCGCGCATCGGCTTCCGCATGATCGACCTCGTCAGTCCCGACCCCTTCGAGACCGACGCCTTCGACCGGCAGCTTCGCTTCGTCCTCGACTACAAGAATCGCGTCATCACCGAGCTCTATGGCGGTGAGCCGCTGTCATTCGAGAAGATTCGCGACGAGTACCGCGAGTACGGCGAACGGCTGCGCAAGTACATCACCGACACCGCGACGGTAATCCAGGACGCCCACGAACGAGGCGACCAGATCCTCCTCGAGGGGGCTCAGGGAGTCCTGCTCGACCTCGACAGCGGGACGTACCCCTACGTGACGTCGTCCTCGCCGGCCTCGGTTGCCGCGGGCGCCTGCATCGGCGTGGGCATCGGCCCGACCGCGATCGAGCGGGTCGTCGGCGTCTACAAGGCCTACCAGACGCGGGTCGGCAACGGCCCGATGCCCACCGAGTTGAACGACGCCGACGGCGTCGCGCTGCGTGACCATGGACGGGCCCAGGGCACCGGCGAGTACGGCACGACGACCGGGCGGCCGCGCCGCACTGGCTGGTTCGACGGCGTCCTCGCGAGGTACACCGCCCGGCTGAACGGCGTCACTTCGGTGGCGCTCACGCGCCTCGACGTCCTCGAGCAGTTCGACCGTGTCCGCGTCTGCATCGCGTACGAACTGCACGGCCAGCGAGTGGCGACGCTGCCCGCGGCGCTCGTCGATGCGCGTGACGTGCAGCCCGTCTACGAGGACCTGCCCGGCTGGAAGTGCGACATCTCACACGTGCGCAAGTTCGGCGATTTGCCACCCCAGGCGCAGGCCTACGTGCGCCGCATCGA
>JAIBBD010000087.1 GCA_019694855.1 Dehalococcoidia bacterium | reverse complement strand
CACGTCCATCGCGTGCTCGAGGAGCTGGCGCAGCGATTGACCGCGCTCCGTGAGAACATCGATCCGTGAGCGCCGAGCAACGGTATCAGCCCAACGACGAGTGCCCGCTGTTCAGCGAACGCCTCGAGGAGCACATCGTCCTGTTCACGAGGGGCGAACTGCCCAACCGCGGCCGCTTCTGCGGCAACTGCTACACCCCGATGTCCCCCGACACGGCGCGTTGCCCTCACTGCGGCGCCCTGACGGACGGCCCCCTCACCCCCGTCGACCGCATCCCCGATGAGGTCATCCAGTGGCTGCGGGAACAGCGGCACACCGAGAGCCGGATCGTGAACTCGTTTGCTTACGCCGCCTTCGTGATCGTCATCGTCGCCGGGCTCGGCATCGTGCTCGGCATCCCCTACCTCCGGGCACACCTGCTCCCGGCCACGATCGTCTACGGCTCGTTCCTGCTGTTCGGCGGCCGCGCACTGGCGGGCGTCCTCGGCGGCTACTACGGCGACCACATCGCGTACGACCGCGCGCGCAACCGGCTCCGCCAGCACTGGGCGGAGTGGATCGCCAGCCGAGGCCAGCCGGCCGAGGTGTAACGAGCTTCCCGGGAAGGCGCGTCCTACTCGACGAAGATGTCGACCGAGGGCCGCAGCTTCGCGCACTCCGCCAGCACGTGGTGGATCTCGTGATCCTTGAACTGGTCCACCAGATCGCGCTGCAGCGGCTGCTGCTCGTCGAGCGCCACGTAAGACTGCTCCGTCAGGACGTAGTCGAACCTCGGCGCCCACTTCCGCGAGCCGAGGCGCGCCGTGGTCGAGCAGTTGTCGACCATGTAGGCCACACCGCGCGCGTGCATGTAGGGGTTGAGCGAGTCGACCGCCTCGATGACCGACTCGTTCGCGACCTCGGAGTACGGGTGCCCGTGCGCGAGCAGGATGTCGATCTGGGCCATCATCGTCGCGATGTAGACGCCGGCCGTGAACGGGTGCAACGGGATCTCGTCCTCGACGCGCTGGGCGCGCACCCCCTGCCCCGTCTTCCAGGTTTCGGTGCCGTCGATCTTGCCCATCGGCGTCTTCTTGAGGCGCTCGCCCGCGAGGATGACGCTGCGGATCTCGTTCCCGCTCGACACCTCGTCGTAGATCTCGGACAGCAGCTCGTGGGCGGCGGGGTACGAGGCCGCGTAGGCCGCCTCGAACTCACCTCGGCCGTCCGCGCCCACTGCCTCGTACACGCCCTGCATGCCCTGCCGCGAAATGATGCGCGAGATCGGCCCCGTGATCGCCTCGGCCGAGTTGCGGAACGCGTCCTCGTGCGACATGCCTTCGTTGATGAAGCGCCGGTACAGGCTCTCGATGATGCCGTGCACGGCGCCGAGGAGGATGCCGCGCTCGCCGTAGATGTCGGACTTGAACTCGGACTCCATCGTCGTCTGGAACGTGTACGGCGACCCGATCGCCACCGACCACCCGAGCGCGATGTCGGTCGCCCGGCCGTCGACGTCCTGCTCGATCGCGAAGCTGCTGTTGATGCCCGCCCCGTTGATCTCCTTGCCTTGCACGTAGAGCCGGCGTACCGAGGGGCCCATGCCCTTCGGGCACACGGCGATCGCGTTCACATGCGCCGGGAATGACTTGCCGACGTTCTTCATGTGCCCGAGCAAGAACCCGTGCGACAGACCGATCGTCGCGCCCTGCTTCAGGTTCGCGAACACCTGCTCGAACAGCTCCGCCTGTGCCGCGTCCGAGATGAGCAGCAGCACGAGGTCGGAGTTCCGCACCACCTCGAACATCTCGCCGAGGGTGCCGTCCTCTTCGGAGAACCCGGCATCGCGCGCCTCAGCCATCGAGGACGACCCGGGTCGCAGTCCGACGGCGACCTTGATAGCGGTGCCGGCGAGTGAATCGCGCAGGTTCTGCGCCTGGGCCGGCCCCTGCGAGCCCCACCCGATCACGCCAATCTGGCTGATGCCCTCGAACGCCTTCGGGAGCAGCGGGAACAGGTGTCGGCCGCCCTTCACGATCTGCTCCTGCTTGCCGTCGCCGAGATCCAGCGTGTCGACCTGGAAGACGCGTGAAGTGAAGGACATCGAGGAACCCCCTGCGTACACCGTTCGAGTGACGTTCGATGAACACCGGGGCGTCGCTACGCACTCACCTCGAGGCGGACCGCGCGCTCCGGCGACCACTCACGTTAGCGGGACACGCGTCCTCAGTCGACATGCAGGGGGAATCGACTGCCGCCCCGGACGCGAACGGCAGCGAGAGAACGGCTTCGGGCCGGGCCTCGAGAGGAGGGCTCGAGCGTCCGGCCCGAGGCCTCGGGACTACTCCGGTCGCTCCACCGGCTCATCCGGGTCGCGGTCGTGCACGCCCTTCCCGGTCACCTCGCGCAGCTCCTCGATCCGCCGCGTCGCGGCGTCCTCGTCGAGGCTGTCGTCGAAGGGTTCCTCTGCCTGCTCGCTGAGCAGCTTCAGGTACTCGCGCTGGGCCTCCGTCATCGGACGGCCCGCCGGATTACTGACCATCGAAGACCTCCTCGCTCACTCGCCCCGTCAGGCTAGTGAGCGGGAGGTCACGTCTGAGGAACGAGGCGACCCTGCGGGCTCTCGGCCTCGTTACGTCTCACGACTAGACCGGGATTGGCAGGTCGACCTGGTGCTTCGCCAGCTCCGCGGACACCTTCGCCTGCGCCGCTTCCGAGGCCTCGATCATCGGCAACCGCAGCCCGCCCACGCGGAACCCGACGTGGTTGAGCGCAAACTTCACAGGGATCGGGTTCGTCTCGATGAACAGGACGTTGAACAGTGGCATGAGCCCCGCTTCGAGGCGGCGCGCCTCCTCGATTTGCCCGGCGGCGGCTGCAGCCAGCATCTCGCTGATCTGCCGTCCGACGAGGTGGCTCGCGACCGAGATCACACCCCACCCGCCGCGCTCGACGATGTTCACGGCCGCGCTGTCGTCGCCAGCCCACACCTTGAACCCCGCGGGCGCGCCATCGAGGATGACCCCGATCTGCTCCATGTCCCCCGAGGCTTCCTTGATCCCGACGATGTTGGGCACCTCGCGAGCCAGCCGCAGCGTGGTCTCTGCTGTCATGTTCAGTGAGGTGCGGCCGGGAATGTTGTAGAGGATGCACGGCAGTGGCGTCGCCTCGGCCAGCGTCCGGAAGTGCCGGAACAGCCCCTCCTGCGGCGGCTTGTTGTAGTACGGCACCGTGAACATGAGCGCGCTCATCCCGGCGTCCACGCCCTGCGTCACCATCTCGAGCGACTCTGAGGTCGAGTTCGTCGAGGCGCCTCCGACAAGCATCGCGTCCGGGCCCACGGCGCGGCGGACGGACCGCCACACCTCGACCTGCTCCTCGATGCTCAGGGTCGGCGTCTCGCCGGTCGTGCCGGTGAGCACGATGCCGTCCGAACCCGAGGCGAGCAGCGCCTTTGCGAGCTCGCCGGCCTGCTCATAGTCCACAGACCCGTCCGCGCGGAACGGAGTCACCATCGCCGTCAGCAGCCGCCCGATCTCAGTCATCGCACATACCTCCCCCCGGAAGACGGGGTGTTCGCCGTCCCACGGGCGGCGCGGTCAGAACGCAGGAATGGTACCGCGCCCGACGCAACCCCGGGGCGGCTGATCCGAGGAGCCCCCGCCGCCTTTGCGGCGAGGGCTAGACCTTGCCTCGCCGGATCAGCTCCTCGGCGATCTGGATTGCGTTCGTGGCCGCGCCCTTGCGCAGGTTGTCCGTCACGCACCAGAACGCGACGCCGTGCTCTACCGACGGGTCGATGCGCAGCCGCCCAACGAACGCCCGGTCGTCGCCCGCCGTGTTCAGCGGTGTCGGGTAGACGGACTTCGAGGGCTCATCCATCAGCACCATCCCCGGCTGCTGCCGTAGCGCCTCGCGCAGGTCATCGAGGGCCGCTGCGCTCTGGAACTCCAGCTGCACTGCCTCGGCGTGCCCGATGATCGTCGGAACGCGCACACACGTCGCCGAGAACGGCAGCTCCGGCTCGTGGAGGATCTTGCGCGTCTCGTTGCGCATCTTTGCCTCTTCCGCCGTGTAGCCATCCTCGCCGAAGACGTCCACCTGCGGGATGACGTTGAGCGCGATCTGCTGCGGGTACACCTCGGGCGCCGGCATCGGCTCGCCACGCCCATACGCCTCGAGCTGTGCGCGCAGCTCCTGGATCGCCGCGACGCCCGTGCCCGACACCGCCTGGTACGTGGCCACAGTCACGCGCTTCAGCGCCGCGACCTGCCGCATCGCGTGCAGCGCCATCACCAGCGGCGTCGTCGTGCAGTTCGGGATCGACACGATCCGCTCGTGCCATTCGAGGTCGTCGCCGTTGATCTCCGGCACCACCAGCGGCACGTTCGCCTGCATCCGGAACGCCGACCCGTCGTCGATCATGATCCCGCCCCCGGCGGTGATCACCGGGGCCCACTCCCTCGAGGCCGCCGAGGTCGCTGAACAAAAGACGAGGTCCGCGCCCTTGAGCGCCTCCGCTGTCGTCTCCTCGACCGTGATCTCCTCGCCACGGAAACGCAGCTTCTTCCCCGCGGAGCGAGCGGTCGCAAGGAGCTTCAGGTTGCCAACGGGGAAGTTGCGCTCCTCGGCGACGCGGAGGAACACGTCCCCCACTGCGCCGGAGGCGCCGATCACAGCGACGTTCGGTTCTCGAGACATGGGGACACCCTCCTGCCGGCCCCTGCGTCGAGGAGCAGGGCACCTCGCACAGGGGGTGTGTACTAGCTCTGCTTCTTGGTGGTGGTCGTGACGAGCGCGGGCGTGCCGCCCTGCGGCGCTCGAAGCGCAGCGTTGGCGATCAGTTCGTGGCCGGTCGTCTGCTGCATAGTCGGCACATCATACATATGCACGACGAAACAGCGTAGGGGCGCTGCGAGCGGCCCGGTGCCGACGAAAGAAACTCGTCAGAACTCGCCTCCACCCGAAGCGTATGCTCCCGTCTGCCTGCCCTACCTATCGGTTGGCGAGGGAAGCGGGGCGGCATAGAGGAGGCGACCGCAATGTCCTGGTTCGAGCACGGTGAGGCGCGCGTGTACTACGAGGAGTCCGGAGTCGGCGAGCCCTTGCTCCTGCTGCCCGGCTGGGCCGGCAGCATCGACGAACTGGCCCATGTCCGCGCAGCCCTCGAAGGCAGTTATCGCGTGATCGCGGCCGACCTTCCGGGCTCTGGAAAGTCCGCTCCTCAGCCCCGGACCTTCACCCCCCGGTACCTCGAGGAAGATGCGAACACATTCCTCGCCCTGCTGGGCGAGCTTGGTGTAGCCTCCGCCCACCTCGTCGGCTTCAGTGACGGCGGCGAGTATGCGTTGCTCATGGCGGCGACTCGACCCGAAGTCGCCCGGTCCGTGGTGACCTGGGGCGCGGCGGGGTCACTCGGGACCAACACACAGATGGCGGACGCCATGACCGCGCTGATCGACGATCCGATCCCGCCGATGGCTGGCTTCGCCGATTTCCTGAAGGCGGCCTACGGCGAGGACAACGCCCGCATCATGACCCGCAGCGCTGGACAGGCGTTCCGAGCCATCATGGAGATGGGCGGCGACGTGAGCCGCTCCCGCGCCGGACGCATCAAGGCTCCGGCGCTGCTCATCACCGGCGAACACGATTTCCTCGCGACACCCGACCTGGTCGCCGATATGGCTGCGGCGATCCCCAATGCGACCTTCGTCCAGGCGGAGGGTGCCAGCCACCCCGTCCACCACGAGCAGCCCGAGTGGCTCACGAAGACCGTGGTCGACTGGCTCCGCGAACGGTCGTGACCTCGCGCGGCGGCTATCTCAGCTCGGCAACGATCAGCCGGTATCCGCCGTCGTACGCATCGAGATCGAGCAGCGCGGCGTTTCGCCGCCGCCACTCCCCGCTGTCGAGGTCGGCGCGGAGCCGCGCCACGCCGTTCTCGACCTCGTGTTCAGGAATGGCGAGAAAGCCCGACATCGCCGCGCGTACGGACGCATCGAGGTAGCGCTCCGGCTGCCGCCAATGAGCCAGCATGAAACCGTCCGCACAGTCAGCGGGGATCGGCACGGCGTCCACGCGCGCTCCGCCGAGGTCGGCAACGACCTCCTCGATCGGCGCGAACCGCTCCCGATCCTGCACGACGATGCCGGGGAAGTAGTCGCGCACGAGCCAGGGCAAGTCGATGCCCCGGAAATCGTGCGTCAGGATCACGATGCGATGGCGTGCCACCCGGCGCAGCTCCTTGAGGCCAGCAGCTCCGTCCGACCAGTGGTGCACGGTCAGCACGGCCAGGCAGGCGTCGAAGCTCCGATCGAGGAACGGCAGCGCTTCCGCCACACCCTGAATGGCGGGCGCCGCGGCCTTCCTGCGCTGCCGCAGCTGCACCATCGAAGGCTCCACAGCCACCACGAACCGGTCGCGAGGTTCGTAAGAACCGGAGCCGGCTCCGACGTTCAGCACCGTGGCCGAGTCCCCGAGGGCCTTCCCGATCTGACGCTCGATGCGTGGGTCGGGTTGCCGCCGGGTCGCGTAGCCCGCGCCGATGACGTCGTACCGCGCCGTCACTTCAAACCGATGAGCTCGTCCAGCCCCACGACCAGCGCGTTCCGCTGCATCACCTCGCGCACCGCGAGCACGATACCCGGCTTGTAGCAGTCACGCCCCGAGGTGTCATGGCGCAGCGTGAGCCACTGCCCTTGCCCACCGAAGATCACCTCCTGCGAGGCCACGAACCCGGGCAGCCGAACTGAATGCATCCCAACGCCACCTTCGAGGGCGCCCTGCGCGCCGGGGACGTGCTCGAGTTGCGAGGTCTGATGCATGAAGTCACGTCCGCGCGCCTCGCGCATCATCCGAGCGGTCTGCAGCGCCGTGCCCGATGGCGAGTCGACCTTGCGGTCGTGGTGCAGCTCGATCACCTCCGCCGTGTCGAAGTAGCGGGCGGCGATGGTCGACAGGTGCATCAGCACGACCGCGCCGAGCGCGAAGTTCGATGCCACGACCCCGCCGATCCCCTTCGAGGCACAGCCGGCGCGCAGCAGCTCAACCGTATCGGCCGGGACGCCCGACGTCCCGATGACGGGCCGCACGCCCGCGGCCATCGCGGCCTCCGCCAGGCGAGGCGTCCACTTGGCATTGGTGAAGTCGACCACCACATCGGGGTGCGTCGCCGCGAACAACTCCGAGGGGTTCGCATGCGTCCCGTAGACCGTGCCGCTCGTCGCCCGAAAGTCCGCCGGGTCGGCCATCGGCTCGATGACGCCGACGACCTCCATGTCGGCTTCCGCCTCCACGGCCTCGACCACCACGCGGCCCATCTGGCCGCTTCCGCTGACCACCACTCGAATCATCGTGCCACTCCACGTTCCTTGCCGGCGCACACAACTGCGCCCCGGTCTCCCGGGGCGCAGTGTACATCGCACGTCATGACCGCCGAGGCGCTACCAGCGCCGTCCGCCGCTGGGCGGACGAGGCTCGGGCGGACCACTCGGGCGGTCGTAGTCGCCGGGGCCGCGCTCGGGGCCACGGCCGCGTCCGCCGCCGCCATAACCGCCGCCTCCGCCGCCGAATCCACCCCCACGGCCTTCATCGCCGCCACCGGGGCGTCCGCCGCCACCACCCTGGCCGCCACCACCGCCGCGGTATCCACCGCCGCCCTGGCCACCTCCGCCACCGCCGTAGCCGCCTCCGCCGCCGCCGCCACCCTGGCGGCCGCCGCCGCCCTGGCCGCCGCCACGGTAACCACCGCCGCCCTGGCCACCCCGGCCACGG
>JAIBBD010000017.1 GCA_019694855.1 Dehalococcoidia bacterium | reverse complement strand
CAGAAGCCGTTTATCGAGATCAACGCGCAGTGGTACCAGGATGCCGCCGCGGCGCGCGCGAAGGTTGCGCCCATGGCCGCCGGCGGTGGCGGCGGCGCCGCACCTGCCACGGCCCCGGCCGCGGAGCGCGGCGAGGAAGCCCCGGCCGCCGCGCCTGCGGCGGCCGCCGCCGCTGCGCCGGCGGCGAAGTCTGCCGCGCCGGTCGCGCCCGCACGACCTTCGCGCGAGGAACTCGGCGGCTACAAATACGGCGAGAACGGCGTGGAGGGGAAGTGCGCCGTCTGCGGCCAGTACGTGGTGAAGGGCGGAGTCAAGTTCCGCTCAAAGTCCGTGCTCTGCCCGGAGGACGCCGACAAGATGGGGCGCCTTGAGCGGACGTTCGGGCTCCCAGCCGGGCAGCGTTAGACCGTTCGCCCGCCCTCGTCCGTTGCCGACGCCGCCTCCAGGGGCGGCGTCGCGGTCTCCGTCAGGTGGCAGCGTTCGTTCAGCCCGACCACCGCCCATCGACCGCCGTCACGCACCTCAACGATGCTGAGCGAGGCGAGGTCGACGCGGAAGGCGCGCCAGGCGCGCAACGGCACCCCGAGGGCGTGGCATAGCAGCGCCCGCAACGCGAGGTTGTGCGACACGATCGCGATCCCTTCGCCCCGGTCGCGGGTGACGATTTCGTTCACCGCGCTCACCATGCGGGCCTGCGCCTCGCGCAGCGACTCGCCGCCGGGGATGGGGACGTCGACCCCTGCGTCCTCACGCCAGCTCGCGATGAAGTCCGGATACCGCTCCCGCATCTCATCGCCGGTCATGCCGTCGAGGTCGCCGTGATCGATCTCGGACAGCCGTTCGTCCGCGATGACCGCGAGGCCGAGTGGCCCCGCTATCGCCTCGGCGGTTGCCCGCGCTCGCGACGATGTGCTGCTGTAGACCGCGGCGGGCCGGTAGCCCGCTACCACGGCGCCGACGGCCGCGGCCTGAGCGCGTCCCGTCTCGTTGAGCGGCACGTCGCGCCGGCCCTGCGTACGCCCTTCGGCGTTGCCGTCCGTCTCGCCGTGGCGGACGAGGTACAGCCGGGTCACGAGTTCGTGAGCGGATGTCATGCGAAGCGTCCTCGTTCTCGCCAGGCGCGGATGGCAATCAGCGGCCGCTCGACCTCGATGGCCGTGCGCACGAGGCAATCCGGCGCGCCGATCCCGAGTGCGGCAACAACCGAGGCAGGGCGGCCTGCGCCCTCCTGCGACAGGGCGAGGCGCATTTCGAGGACCGCGCAGCCGTCCTCCTCGTGCAACGCGAGGTCATAGACGAGCGCGCGCAGGTCGAAGCGCCGGAGGCGCTCGCCGCGCAGCTCCTCCCAGTCGAGCATGGGCAGGCCGAGCAGTCGCTCGACGCGGTGCCCGAGGTCGTCGGGCGCCTGGTCTGGCCGAAATATCGCGCGGTACCGGGCAGCGCGTGTCGACGCATTCAGGGATGGCAGACGCTCACCGATCTCCTCGGCGTGCAGCGCTTCGAGACCACGGGGCAGGCGAGTGGTCAGCCGACGCACGGCTTCGGCCGGGTCGACCGGAGCGCCGAGCAGGACGTCGACCAGCTCGGCTTCGCCTGTCGCATGCTGCGGGAGCGGCGGCGCGGTCTCGACCCTCGCTCGTTTCGAGCCCTCGGGTCGCGCCAGTGCCAGGCCGGCGGCCTCGAAGGAGTCCGCCCAGACGCGGCCCAGGCTGGCGCCCGGTCGCTCGCTGCACGACGTGTTGCGGTACGTCACGCGCAGACGCTGGAACGGCAATCGTTCGCTCCTCGTGGTCGTACTCGCCCGGGCGGCGCCCGGACGCCGATCATGCCGCAGCGATGCGCCCGCGGAAAAGCGGTCAGTGCGCGGTGGCCGCGGCGCGCTCAGTGCGCTGCATTGAAGCAGCCGCCTCGTGGTCGCGCACGAGGAACGCCGCCGCGACGCCGATGACGATGATCAGGCCGCTCACCACGAACGCGTCATGGAAGGCGGACAACGAGGCGTCGCGCGTAGCCGGGTTGCCGAGCTGCCCGCCGTGCTCGACGAGCCGCCTTGTCAGGACGGTCGCGAGCAGCGCCACGCCGAAGCTCGAGGCGACCTGACGGCCGACGTTGAACATCGCGCTTGCCTCGCCAGTGTCTCGGTTGCTGATCGTTGCGAACGTGGCTGCCTGCAACGGCACCAGCATCAGTGCGAAGCCCACCCCGCGTCCGTACATGATCGCCCGGATCCACCATTGGCTCGTCTCGAGGTCGATCCAGACGAACACGAACGCCGAGAGCGAACCGACGATCAGTCCCGCCACCATCAGTCGCCGAGGCCCGACGCGCGGGTAAATGCGCCCGACGAACGGCGCGAACGTGAGCACGCCGAGGGCCATCGGGAACGTGGTCAGACCCGACTGCAGGGGTGTGAGCCCTCGTTCCGCCTGCAAGAGCAGCGGCAGGATGAAGAGCACGCCGCTGAAGCCAGCCATCGCCACGAACTGTACGGCGTTGTTGGTCGCGAACAGCCGGTTGGTGAAGAGGCGGACGTTCAGCATCGGTTGCGCCGTCCGCAGCTCCAGCAGCACGAAGACCGTGAGTGTCACCAGGCCGCCGACCATAAAGCCAAGGGCGCGCGGGTCCTCGAAGCCGCGGTCGCCGGCCTCGGACAGGCCGTAGATGAGCGCGGCGAGCCCGCCGGCCGACAGCACGAAGCCCGGCACGTCGAGGCGCTTACCCGCCAGCTCGCGATGCTCGTCGAGATACAGCGCTGAGATGGCGAGGCCGGCCAGACCGATCGGGATGTTGATCAGGAAGATCCAGTGCCACGAGTGGTACTCGACCAGGTAGCCGCCGACAACCGGCCCCATCGCCGGCGCCATCGAGGCGGGGATCGCGAGGAGGGCCGAGGCCTTCGATCGTTCGTTGGGCGGGAAGGCGCGGAAGAGCATCGCCGTCCCGACCGGGGTGAGCATCCCACCACCCACGCCCTGAACCACGCGGAACGCGATCAGCTGCTCGGCGTTTTGTGCGAGTGCACAGAGCAGGGAACCGCTGGTGAAGACCGTGAGCGCGAACATGAACGTCCGCTTGGTCCCATAACGATCGCCGGCCCATCCGCTGAGCGGGATCACGACGGCGAGCGAGAGCAGGTACCCAGTCACGATCCACTGGATGGTCGTCGCTGAGGCCTCAAAGTCGCGGGCGAAGCCGGGCAGCGCGACGTTGACGATGGTCATGTCGAGCAGCTCCATGAAGAGCCCGATGACCATGACGACGGCGACGACCCATTTGTACTCAAAACGCTTCATTGGCTGCCTCCTTACTGACCGATGGTCAGTTGAGATCCCAGCATCCTGCCCGGCCTCGCAGCTGGTCAACCTGCTCGTTCGGGCGGGACCTTATGGGCCGGGGCACGTCAAACCAGCGTACCGTGTCCCGCAGGCCGCGACGTTTCGAGTGCATGCCCGTTTGGCACGTTCCGGCCGCGGGATTTCGCACGCGCTTCAGTTGGGATATCTTCTCGCGGTTGCGAGCGTCATCGCGGGGGGCGCGCGAGGCGGGAGGACGAGTGCCTCGGATCCGGCTCATCCGTTCCGGTCAGCCCACGCGCTGGCTTCTGCTCGCGGTGGTCCTGGCCTCCGCGGCCCTCGCCGCGTACCCGCTGCTCGTCGGTCCGCGCACGGTCTACGGTACCGGCCCGGGAAGCCCCGAGGCTTGCAACGTGACCGAGTCGACCGGCGCGGTGGTCGCGTTTGATGGCATCGCCGCTTCCTGGTCCGCTCCGATCGAGTCTGGCCAGATCGCCCAGGCTGTCTGCGTCGGATGGGGAGGAGACAACCACACCGAACCTGCCACGTCTGACGGCAACGTAGCCCTTGGTTGCTTCTCGATCGCCGGTATCGGTACCGGGAGTGTCACGGTCACCTCGCTCGATTCTGAGGGGTGCATCGGGAACCACATCGACGTTATCTATGGCGTAGCGCCGACACCGACCCCCACCCCGACGCTCACGCCAACCCCTACGCCGACGCTCACGCCGACCCCGCCAGTGCCATGCGGCGATGCCACGCTGACGGTGGCGGTCGGGGGCGCGTCGCAGGCGACCTACTCGGCTCCCGCGGGGAAGCGCATCACCTCGCTGTGCGTGGCCTTCGAGGGGAGCGACCTGAATACGGCCGCCAGTGGTGGGGGCATTCATACCGGACACCTCTCGAATGGCGTCCAGGCCGGCGGCTGCCTGTTCGTCTCTGGTGTCGGCTCAGGGACGGTTTCCGTGCTCCTCGCGCCGCTGGGAAGCTGCCCGGCGGGCATCGACCACCTCGACATCTACCAGGTCACGGCGCCGCCCACGCCGACCCCGAATCCCCCCACACCGCCGCCCACCACGGTGACCGCCACGGCGACGGTGACGACGACGGCGACGGCGACGGCGACTGCCACAGCCAGCGCCACGGCGACCCCCACTGCCACCGCAACTGCTTCGGCGACGGCGACCGCGACGGCGACGGCATCCGCCACCGCCACGCCTGCGGCGACCTCGTCGGCCACGAGCACGCCGAGCGGCGGGTCGACACCCCCGGGCGGTAGCCCGGGCGGTTCGAACACCCCATCCAACCCGGGAGGCCCGGCGGGTGGGCCCGGCCCGACCGGAACGACGGGCTCCCCGGGCGTCCCCGGCCCGCTCACGCCGACCTCGACACCGACGTCGACGCCATCCCCCACGCCCACGGCGACGCCCACCCGCACGCCGACGCCGACCCCGACGGCCCGGCCGACCGTCACGCCGACGGCCGCCCCGGCTCCCACCTCGAGCTCGTCGAACGGGTCGACCGGGAGCGGCAACTTCCGGCCGGCGTTCTCGATGTCGGCGCGCGACGTGGCGGATACGAGCGGTCACGCCGAAGTGATGCTCACGAACCTGCTGCTCGCGATCGTCCTCATGCTGCTCGTGCTGTTTGACGCCTCGATCATCAACTCGACCGTCGAAGAGAACCATGACTTCTTCGAGCCGTGGATCGACCGCTTCACCGGCCCCGCTCGCGGGCTGTTCCACCAGCTCGGGTTCGTGGTCCATCGTGCCACGGGCAACTGGACCTTCGAACGCCTCTCGAGGTACATGGGGCTCCTCGGACTGACGAGCCTCGTCTACGCGATGCTCGACCCGAACTTCGGGTTCAATCAGACCACGTTCGTCCTCATGCTCAGCCTCATCATTGGTATCGGCGCGATGACCGTGACCTTCGACGGCGTGCAGATCTGGCTCGCGCGACGGCGGTACGGTCTTGCCGCCGGGATCCTGTTCTTCCCCTTCGCGATCATCCTCGCGATCGGCTCCGTGCTGCTCTCACGGCTCTTCGATGTGCATCCAGGCATCATCTACGGCTTCGTCGCCGCCGCGGCGTTCATGCCGGGCGAGGAACCCTCAACCGGCGAGGAGGGCAAGCTGATCTACCTCCCGATGCTCGTGATGTTCGGGTTCAGCCTGCTGAGCTGGTTGCTGGTGTCGCCGTTCCGCTCGTGGGCCGAGGACGGCAGCTTCTTCGGCGCGCTGCTCGAGGCCGTCGCGGTCGCGATCTTCGTCGGCGGCATCCAGGGCCTGCTCTTCACGCTCGTCCCGATCGAGTTCATGGACGGGCAGAAGGTGTGGAAGTGGAGCCGGCTCGCCTGGTTCTCGATTGCGCTGCCGGTGACGTTTGTGTTCCTCCACGTGCTGATGAACCCGCAGGGCGACTTCAGCTCACCGATTCAGGACACGAGCCTGAAGGCGCTGTTCATCCTCTGCGTGGCGATCTGGCTCGCGACGGGCGCGATCTGGCTGTATTTCCGCCAGCGAAAGGCGCGCATGGAGGCCGCGTAGCGCGGACGAGTGCCGAGAGGCTGGCGAGGGCTAGCCGCGACCCCAGTGTTTGCGCACCGCCTCGAGGAGCACGCCGGCGGCTGCGCGCGGGTCCTGGCGTCGCGCAGCCACCTCGTCGACGAGCGCCGCGAGGATGCCCTCGCCCTGCGCCGTCTCGAGCGCCTGCCGGTGCAACGCCGCTCGTGCCAGCGAGACGATCTGCGCCTCCGCCAGTGCGCGGCGCTCCTCGTCCGCATGGCCCGAGGTGCGCAGATAGTCCTGGTGTGCGTCGATCTTGTCGACCAGGGCGTCCAGGCCTTCGTTGTTGCGGGCCACGGTCATGAGGATAGGCGGCTCCCAGGCGCGCGCCGGCGCGATAGCCAGCAGGGCCCGCAGCTGCATCGCCGCCGTCTCGGCGCCTGCGATGTCGGCCTTGTTCACGACCATGACCTGCGCGATCTCCATGAGGCCCGCCTTCATCGACTGCACGTCATCGCCACCGGCGGGCGTCGTCACGAGGACGGTCGTCTGCGTGGCCGTCGCCACCTCGACCTCGTCCTGGCCTGCGCCCACCGTCTCGACGATCACGACGTCGTAGCCGGCGGCGTCCATCACGTCGACGACACCGGAGGCCGTCTCCGCGAGGCCGCCGAGGTTACCTCGTGACGCCATAGAGCGCATGAACACGCCACCGTCTGCGGTCAGGTCCTGCATGCGGATGCGGTCGCCGAGGATGGCGCCGTGCGAGAACGGCGAGGACGGGTCGACCGCCACGATGCCGACGGTGCGACCGCGGCGACGTTCCTCGCGCGCCAGTGCGGCGACGAGGGTCGATTTGCCCACGCCAGCCGAGCCTGTGATGCCGATCGTCTGGGCCCGGCCGGTGCGCGCATAGAGGCCCGCGAGCACCTCGCGGCCCGCGGCGTTGTCGGCCTCGACATGGGTGATGGCGCGCGCAAGGGCGCGGCGGTCGCCCGCGGCGACTCGCTCGATGAGTTCCGTGGGCTGCAAGCTACTGCTTCTCGGTCACGTTCTCGCGCAGGAACGCGATGATGTCGTTCGTGTCCGTGCCCGGGCCAAAGACGCCTTTGAAGCCCATCTGCTGGATGGCGGGGATGTCGCCTTCGGGGATGATCCCGCCGCAGAAGAGCAGCACGTCCGTGACGCCGCGCTTCTCGAGTTCCGCGATCACGCGCGGGAATAGCTCGAGGTGGGCGCCAGAAAGGATGGACAGGCCGACGACGTCGACGTCCTCCTGCAGGGCCGCCTCCGCGATCATCTCGGGCGTCTGGCGGATGCCGGTGTAGATAACCTCCATGCCGGCGTCGCGCAGCGCGCGGGCGACCACTTTCGCGCCGCGGTCGTGGCCGTCGAGGCCGGGCTTTGCGATGAGGACGCGCAGCGTCCGATTCTCGGTAACCATGCTCGTGCTCCTGTCGCCTCTGTCCTCGTTCGCTCGACCGCCGTCGAGGTTAGCGCGTGTATGCGATGAGCTGAATGGCCATGCCAAAGGCCGCGCTCGCGGGTACGGTGGAGATGCGCGCGTTCGGCAACAGCGATGGGGCCGCGTCGGGCATCTCGATGCCAGCCGCACGGTAGCGCGCGATTTCGGCGTCGAGGTCCTGCACCTCGATGGCGACCATCGGCATGGCGCCCTGGCCCTGCTCGGCGATCTGCTGTGCGATCGGCGCATCCGCCGAGGCGGGTGACAGCAGCTCGATCCGGCACTGCCCGCAGGGCACCTCGTCGATGTACATGCCGTTGAACGGGCCGAGGCGGCTCGCGATGCGGAGGCCGATCACGCGCTCCCAGGACGCCGCGAGCGCCGCCGGGTCGCTGGTCCGAACCGCGAGGTGGTCGAACCCCTTGGCCGACGAGACGTGCGTGCCCGCCGGCGGCTGCGCCAGCTCGACCAGCACGCCGTTCATCGAGCGTGGGTGGATGAATGCCACCTGGCCCGCGAGGCCGCGGCGGGCCTTCTGGTCGATCAACTCGACCTCGATGCCCTTGATGCGCTCGAGCTCCCCGTCAATGTCGTCCGTGGCGAAGCAGTAGTGGTGCAGCGTCGGCCCGCGGCTCTCAAGGAAGCGCGCGACCCCGGTATCGTCACGGACCGGCTGGATGATCTCAATCTCGTTCTCGCCCACCTCGAGGAGGACGCCGCGGACGCCCTGCTCGTCGATGACTTCGTCACCGGTCACGGTCAGGCCCATCGTGTCGCGGTAGAAGGTCAGCGCGGCGTCGGCGTCCGGGACGACGACGGCGACGTGGTGCAGACGGCTGATCACGGCAACTCCACTCTAGAACCGCTGCGGCTAGACCCCTCGCGAGCGCCGCCAGGCTGCGATCTGTTCGATGTGTTCACGGTCATGATCGGCCGCGTCCGCGAGGCGGCGCGCCGTCTTTCCCTTGGCGTAGCGCTCCGGGTCGAGCGCGAGCAGGCCACGGACGGCGGCCTCGTGCCGCTCGCGCGCGGCGCGCAGCCGCCCGAGCGTCTGTTCCCAGCTGTCGCTCGCGGACTCCTGCTGCCGCCGCGCGTTGAAGGCGTCGATATCGTCATCCTCGTAGTCGGGCACCTTCGGCCGCTCGCCCCGCGCCATCAGCTCGAGCGCGTGCGCGTAACCGTCCTGCCAGGCAGCGATGTTCACAAGGATGTCCTTGACCGACCAGCCGTCGATTGAGGGCTCCAGGCGGACCGCAGCCGGGATCGCGTCAACCGCCTCGAGCAACTCGGCTCGCGCGCGCGCGTTCTCCTCCACGATCTCGTCGAGGACGTCCGGCATCAGATCGTGAGCACTTCCTGGTACTCGCCCCACTCCTGGCGCAGCACGTTGCAGATCTCGCCGAGCGTCGTGTAGCACTCCACCGCTTCGATGAGCAGCGGCATCATGTTCTCGTCGGTGTGCGCCGCCGCGCGGATCTTCGCGAGCGCGGCATCGACGGCCGTGTTGTCGCGTCGCTCCCTCAGCGCCTGCAGCCGGCCGATCTGCCGCTGCGCCAGGGCCGGGTCGACGCGCATGATCTCCGGGACGTGTACGGCTTCCGTCTGGAACTGGTTCACGCCGACGACCACGCGCTCCTTCGTCTCGGTCATGCGCTGGAGGCGGTAGGCCGACTCCTGGATCTCGCGCTGCTGGAAGCCCTGCTCGATGCAGGCCAACGCGCCGCCCATGTCCTCGATGCGCGCGAGGTACTGGTTCGCCTCTTCCTCGACGCGGTCGGTCAGCGACTCGATGTAGTACGAGCCGGCGAGCGGGTCGATCACGTCCGCGACGCCCGTCTCGTAACCAATGACCTGCTGCGTGCGCAGGGCGATCTCGACGGCTCCTTCGGTGGGCAGCGCCAGCGCCTCGTCCCACGAGTTGGTGTGCAGCGACTGCGTGCCGCCGAGGACGGCAGACATTGCCTGGAAAGCGGTGCGAATCACGTTGTTCAGCGGCTGTTGCGCCGTGAGGGTCGCGCCGCCGGTCTGCGTATGGAAACGCAGCATCTGCGAACGCGGATTCGTTGAGCCGTAGCGCTCCTTGACGATCTTCGCCCACATCCGCCTCGAGGCACGGAACTTCGCCACCTCCTCGAGGAAGTTCGAGTGGCAGGCCCAGAAGAACGAGAGCCGCGGCGCGATATCGTCGATGCTCAGGCCTGCGGCCAACGCAGCGTCGCAGTACTCGATGGCGTCCGCGAAGGTGAACGCGAGCTCCTGGGCGGCCGTGCACCCGGCCTCACGCATGTGGTAGCCGGAGATCGAGATCGTGTTCCACTCGGGCAGGTTGTCCTTGCACCAGGCGAAGACGTCCGTGACGAGGCGGAGCGAGGGCCGGGGCGGGAAGATGTACGTCCCGCGCGCGATGTACTCCTTCAGGATGTCGTGCTGGATGGTGCCGCCGACCTTGGTCAGGTCCGCGCCCTGCTTCTTTGCAGCCGCGACGTACAACGCGAGCAGGATTGAGCCCGTCGCGTTGATCGTCATCGAGGTTGTGACGCGGTCGAGCGGCAATCCCTCAGTGAGCGTCTCGATGTCCTCGAGGGAAGAGATGGCGACGCCAACCTTCCCAACTTCGCCCTCGGCCTCCGGCGCGTCCGAGTCGTACCCGATCTGGGTCGGCAGGTCGAACGCGACGGAGAGGCCGGTCTGGCCCTGCGAGAGCAGGAACTGGTAGCGGCGGTTGGACTCCTCGGCGTCGCCGAACCCGGCGTACTGGCGCATCGTCCAGAGCCGCCCGCGGTACATGGTCGGCTGCACGCCGCGCGTGAACGGGTACTCCGAGGGGTATCCGAGCTTCTCGAAGTAATTCCACTCAGCGAGGTCTTCGGGACCGTAGAGCGGCGCTACTTCAGCGCCGGACGAGGATTCGAAGCGAGGCTGGCGCTCCTTGGCGCGCTCGGTTGCCTTCGCGTAGGTCGTCTCGAGCCATTCGTGCTGACTGTGGCTTGCCACGTAGCCCCCCTGCTCGCGCAATACCCGCTGGGGCGCGTGCTCCCGAGATGGGGCAGCGCCTGCGAATCATACCAATCGGCCGTACTTGGGAGCAGCAACGCGGCATAGCGCGGCGTGTGGTGGGCGATAGAGGGCTCGAACCTCTGACCTTCCGGGTGTAAACCGGACGCTCTGACCAGCTGAGCTAATCGCCCCGAGGACTGCGCGCGGGGCTGCGTTCGATGCTAGGGCGGGCGCGAGACGGCGACAACTCGGCGCCCGTGGCGCGGGAGGCCGGGCCGCGGGCCGCGACCTCCCACGCGATCACCGACGAGCGGCGATCAGTCGTCGCCCGGCTGGTCGAGCGCCGGGTCGTTGGGCAGCGTGTAGACCGGGGTCTTCTCGCCGGGCTCGCACATCTGCGTCGCGCGCCGCACGAGGACGTCGACCGCCCCGAAGTTCTTGGTGATCAGCGTGACCTTTGCCTTCGGGTCGAGCTTCGACTCAAGACGGAAGCACTCGACCACCCGGCCGGTCGCCTCACCCGAGTGGGTGACCTCGCCGCTGGCGGTGATGCGGTCCTTGCGCGCTTCCTCGCAGAGCTGCGCGCCCTTGACGACGAGCGCGTCATCGCGCCCGAAGTTGTTCGTCACGACTCGGAACTTCTGGTTGATGCTCTTGGCCTTGTCGAGGTTGAAGCACTGCCAGACGACGCCGCTGGGCTGCCCCACCGTCGTGGTGTTGCCTGCCGCGTCCGTCCGGATCTTGGCCGCTTCTTCGCACATCTGCTGCGAGGCGCGCACCTGCACGTTGTCCTTCCCAAAGTTCTGCGTGGCAAGGACGAACGGGTCGTTGGGGTCCTGGCCACGCTGGACCTGGTAGCAGGCGAAGACGCGCACGTCGGCGTCGGTGGGCGGGAACACCTCGTCAGGCACGCCCGCGGGCGGCGGCGGGAACTTGTAGGCCAGCTCGCACATCGCGACAAGCTTGCGTACGCGCACGAGCTTCCCGCCGAAGTTCTCTGTCACGAGGCGCACGGTCGCCTTCGCGTCTGCGCCGGGCTGGTCACTGGAGGCGTCGACGCGGAAGCATTCGAACACCTTCGTGGGGTTGGTGGCCTGCGACTGGACCGGCTGTGTCGAGGGCGAGCTCGATTCGCGGGCCTGACTGGGAGTCCCGCCGCTGAGGGCCACCGCCAGTGCGGCGACCACGATGGCCGGGACGAGGAACGCGAGGATCCTCTTCGATGACATGGTCATGCTCCTTCGGTCCGCCCCGGGTCCGCAACCGCGGGCCGGGGGAGGCGTCGAACGTCTGGATGCAGGGTGAGGCGGTGTCAGTCTCTCTCCATCGCGCCTCCCGAGGTCCGGTGCGGAGGACGCGCGGGGTGGCGCGGCCGTAGCGGCCGTGCCTCGAAGCGCGGCGGCAGTCTAGCACGGACGATCGAGCGGCGGGCGGCGCCGCCGAGGCGGCTAGAGAGAGTTGAGCAGGATCAGCTTCGCCACGGAGAAGTAGATCACCAGGCCGGTGACGTCGCAGAGCGTCGCCACAAACGGTGCCGAGGCGTTGGCCGGGTCGAACCCGGCCCGCCGCAGGGCCAGCGGCAGCATCGACCCCACCATCGTGCCCCAGGCCACGACCCCGACCAGGCTGAGCGACACCGTCATCGCCAGCTGGAAGGCATGGTCGCCGTAGCTCCCGAAGATCCCCTGCCACACGGTGATGCGGATGGCGCCGATGGTGGCCAGGATTGCCCCGAGCGAGAGCCCAAAGCCGAGCTCACGGCGCACGACGCGCCACCAGTCACGCAACCGCACTTCCCCGAGCGCCATCGCGCGGATCACCAGCGTGGAGGCCTGCGAGCCGGAGTTGCCGCCGCTCGAGATGACCAGCGGGACGAAGACGGCGAGCACCACTGCCGCCTCGATCTCGTGCTCGAAGAACCCCATCGCCGTGGCGGTAAGCATCTCGCTGAGAAACAGCAGCGAGAGCCAGCCCGCGCGCTTGCGCAGCATCTCGGCGGGCCGCGTACGGAAGTACGGCAGCGTCAGCGCCTCGCTACCGCCGATCTTCTGGATGTCCTCGGTCGCCTCCTGCTGCACGACGTCGATCACGTCGTCGACGGTGATGATGCCCTTCATGTGGCCGCCGGCGTCGACGACCGGCACCGCCAGCAGGTCGTGCTCCGCGAGAATCTGCGCCACCGCCTCCTGGTCGAGGTCCTCGGCAACGCATACCGGATCACGCAACATAATCTCACTGACGGGGCGGTGCGCCGGCGCCGTCATCAGCTCGCGGAACGACACGACGCCGAGGAGGCGCTCGTCGCGGTCGAGGACGTACGAGTAATAGACCATCGAGATGCGGTCGGCCGCCTGGAGACGGACGTATGCCTGCGCCTGAGCGGCCGTCATTTCCGGCCGCACCCACGCGTACGAGGGGTTCATGCGGCCGCCCGCGACGTCCGCCTGGTACTCGAGGAGGGCCTCCACCTCGATGCGCGTGCGCGGGACGAGCAGCCCGAGGAGCCCGTCCCGTTCCTCCTCGCGAGCGAGCTGGATCAGGTCCGCGGCGTCGTCAGGCGCCAGCAGCCGCAGCCAGACGCGCCGCTCGCTGACGGGGAGTGCGCTGACCAGCGCCTCCTGGTCCGCCGCGGATAGCGACAGGAACAGTTCGGATGCCTCGCCGCGGGGCAGCGACTGGAAGAAGTCGAATCGGTCTTCCTCGGACAGCGTCTGCCATCCGTCGGACGAGTTCTGTGGGACTGCGAGGATCGGCCGGATGTCGAGTGCATCGGACGTCATACGCGCACACCTCCGCCCGGCCGGGGCGGGAGGGGCGCCCGGTCGAGCTAGCTCATGAAGCCGCTGGTACTACTGGGATCGCCCACGCAGGGGGCTCCTCTCTCCGGGACGTTCTACAAACGATTCTGCTCCTGGCTGCAAGCTCTGTCCAACCAGATGCCGGACATTGCGAGGCTTTCGCTCTTGCCGTCGCGCACGGAGCCCGGAACGATGGAGACGTGAATGATCCGTTCAACGACCTGATGGAACCGCCGCACGAGCCTGATCCGGAGGAGGACCAGCTTCTCCCGCACGTCCCGGAGCATCGCTTCTTCGCTGGTCCTCAGAGCCGCTGGTCCGAGCTGTGGTGGGCGCTACGAGTGTTCCGCGAATTCATCGCGGGTTTCCGAACGCTTCACTTTGTCGGGCCCTGCGTCACGGTCTTCGGATCCGCTCGCTATTCCGCCGGACATCCCTACTACGAACTCGCTCGGGAGATGGGCCGCCAGCTTTCGCGAGCGGGATTCTCGGTCATGACGGGCGGCGGCCCGGGCATCATGGAAGCCGCGAATCGAGGCGCGCGGGAGGGCGGCGGGCCCAGCATCGGCTGCAACATCCGCCTGCCCCGCGAGCAGGCGCCCAACCCGTACCTCGATACGTGGATCGAGTTTGACCACTTCTTCGCGCGCAAGGTGATGCTCGTGAAGTACTCGTACGCGTTCGTCGTGATGCCGGGCGGCTTCGGCACCCTCGACGAGGCCGCCGAAGCCATGACGCTGATCCAGACGAAGAAGATCAAGGACTTCCCCGTCATCTTCATGGGGACGCAGTTCTGGGAACCGTTTCGGCAGTTCGTGCGGCAGAGCCTGCTCGGTCAGCTGACGGTCGACCCTGACGACGTGGACCGCGTCCTGTTTACGGACTCGCCCGAGATCGCCGTCGAGGCGATCCGGCGCGCGGCCATTGAGAAGTTCGGCCTCGAGTACGGCCCGCTGCGTCCTCGGCGGCGCTGGTGGCTGGGGGAGTTCGGTCTCGCCCGGCCTCGCCGTGCCGAGGCGGCCGGCTCGCGAGAGGTCAGGAGCGGGCCGGGCCGTCGACGTTCGTGACCGCCGGACCGTGGCCAGTACGGACGACAACCAGCTCGCTCTGCTCCGCCGAAGGGTTTCCCTCTCGGTGCACGGCGCCCGGCGGCACGTACACGAAGTCGCCCGGCCCTGCCTCGATGAGTTGCGTCCCGTCCGGGCCCGCTTCCATGCGCAGACCGCCCGATGCGACGTAGATCACGGTCTCGTACTCCCCGTGGTGGTGCCATCCCGAGGTCATGCCCGGTTCGGTGAAGGCGATTCCCGACCACAGCCCGTCGGAGACATGCGCCGCTTCGCGAGTCATGCCGGGCGTCGGGTCTCCCGCCACCCGCTGCGAGGGGGTGATGTGCGTCAGTAGTTCATCGGCGGACATCGCGAGCCTCCTCGTTGTTGTTCGTCCCCTCGGCGTGCGGCCCGCGCGGATTGCCGAAGCGGAGCACCCACGCGAAGTATCCGAGGATGAGCGCGGCCTCGAATGCCGACCGGAGGGCGTGTCCACCCCACGCCTCGACGACGTCGCCGCCGAGCCAGAGGTTGACCACCAGCGCCGCCAGGACGAGAAGATGTCCGCCCAGCCCCATGAGCGCATCCTACAGGAGCCACCGACGCCGGACGACGCCCCGCCACTCGCCGACAGCTTCACTGCCGCCCTGGATGGGCTGAGCCTCATCGAGATCGAGGAGGCGGCCGGTGAGCTGCACCGCCGTATCGCCGAGGCGCTGCGGGACATCGGCGAGCGGCGCGCCGACCGCGGCGGCCGGGAGAGTCCTCGTGCCCGCGTCGCGTCCCTGGTCGTCGCCACTGAGCTTGCCTCCACGCTGCTGTCGTCGGCCGCCGCGGCTTCGGAAATCGTGCTCTCTCGCCTCGAGGTGCATCCGGCGGCCATCGCCGCCGTCATGTATGCCGCGCCGACGTTGCCCGCGCTTCTCGGGCGGCTCGAGCAGGATCGCCGGCTGCTTGCGTCTCTCGCGCGAGCAATCGAGTCACGGCTGGACGAAGAAGCCAACTCACCCTGGGGCCGCATGCCACTGCGCCGTGTCGTGACCGAGATGTCGATCGTGCGGCCGGCGAAAGTCGCGATGGACCTCGACGTGCTGGCCGCTCAGGGCGAGGTATAGGTCTCGCTGAGTTCGCCACGCAGGACGGTAACCGCCTGGCCTCCGAGGATGACACGCTCGCCCTCGATCCGCACGCGCAGCACGCCGCCCCGCGCCGAGACCTGCGCCGCATTCAGCTCGGTCTTCCCGAGCTGCTGCGCCCAGTAGGGGCCGAGGGCGCAGTGGGCCGACCCGGTCACCGGGTCCTCGTCGATGCCGACGGCCGGTGCGAAGAACCGCGACACGAAGTCAAACTCCTCGGACAGGGCACGGCTCGTGACCATCACGCCGCGGCAATGCAGCTCGCCCAGCAGTGTCAGGTCCGGCCGCAGCTCCCGCACGGTCTCCTCGGAATCTACTTCCACGAGGAAGTCGAACTCCGAGCGTCCGGTCCAGAGCGCTTCGATGCCGAGCGCGGCCTCCAGGCCGGGGGGCGAGGCCACCTCGACGGCCGGGGTGGCCGGGAAGTCCAGCTCGATCCAGTCGCCGGACAGCCGCGCCGTGAGCCGCCCGCTGTTGGTCTCAAAGACCGCATCCGTGCCGGGCATGAGGTGTCCCTCCTCCCACAGCACGTGTGCGCTCGCGAGGGTGGCGTGGCCGCAGAGGTCGACCTCGACGGCCGGGGTGAACCAGCGCAGGGCGTAGGCTTCCTCGATCGGGTAGAGGAACGCGGTCTCGGATAGGTTCATCTCGCGGGCGATGTCCTGCATCCAGCGTTCCGAGGCCGCCCCGTCGAGGATGCAGACGGCCGCGGGGTTGCCTCGATACGGCGTGCTGGTGAAGGCGTCGACCTGGACGATGCGCTGGCCCATCGCTATCCCCTCGGCGGTAGCGGCGTCACGCGTGCTACCACGGACTTGAACGCGGGCGTCTTCGAGCGTGGGTCGATCCGTCGGGGCACGAGCGCGTTCGCCTCCGGGTAGTACATCGCGAGGTTGCCGGCGGCGATGTCGACGATCGCCACGACCGCGCGCATCTTGCCGGCCTCGCTCGTCACGAGGACGGGATCGCCCTCGCCCACCCGTAGGCGGTCGGCGTCCGCCTGGGCCATCATCACGACGTCCCGGCGGGTGTTGCCGCGGTAGAGGTCTTCCTCGTCGTAGACGACGCTGTTGAACTGCCCTTCGGAGCGCAGCGTCATGAGGCGAAACTCGTCAGGCCCTGCCGTGAAGTCAGGCAGTGGCGTGACGCGGAAGTGGGCTTTCGCGTCCGGCATCGCCGAGGCGCGTTCGTGGAACCGGCGGCCTCGCACGTGGAACTCGCCACCCGCGCCCTCGATGAGACCGAGCTGGTCGTAGCCCGGCACAGTCCGTGCGATCGTCTCCCGCAGGGCCGCGTGCGACCGCAGCCGGGACCACTCGAAGCGGCCCGGCGGCAGGATGCGCTCGGCCAGTGACGCGATCACGTCGACCTCCGAGCGCAGCTCACCGCGGACGGCCGGACGTCCTCCGGCCGAGAGGCGGACGTAGCTGAACATCGACTCCTGAGTGGTGGGCTGCGGCTCCTCGTCGCGCGCGAGCACTGGCAAGATCAGCGAGGTGCGCCCGCGGCCGTGCACGTGCCCCTCATTGAGTTTGGTCGTGAGCGCTACGGTCAGATCGACGTTGCGCAGCGCCCGCCCGGCCCAGTCCCGGTCCGGGTTGCTCGCGAACAGGTTGCCGCCGAGCAGCACCGCCGCCTGCATCGCGCCCCGTTCCGCAGCCTCCATGCAGGCGAACGTGTCCAGTCCGCTCTGGCGGGGGACGTCGATGTCGTACGCGTGCTCGAGCGCTTCCGCGAAGGAGTCGCGCAGGGCGGGCGTGACCCCCATCGAGCCGACGCCCTGTACGTTCGAGTGCCCTCGGATGGGCAGGAGGCCGCAACCGGGGTGCCCGAACCATCCGAGCGACAGGGCGAGGTTGACGAGCGACTGCACGTTGTCGACGCCATGCGCGTGATGGGTCAGCCCCATCGCCCACATGAGGATGCCGCGCCGGGCCTCGACGAGCAGGCGGACTGCCTCGTCGATCTGCGCCCGCGGCACGCCGCACGCCGCGATCAACTCGTCCCACGGCGTCGCCTCGATGTCGGCGCGCACGGCCTCCCATCCCTGCGTGTGGGCCTCGAGGAACGGGCGGTCCTCGGCCCGGGCCTCGATCACCCCCTTGAGCAGCGCCTTGAATAGCGCGACGTCAGAGCCCACGTGCGGCTGCAGGTAGAGATCCGAGACCTTCGATCCGAACGCGAGGCTGCGCCACTGAGAAGGAATCCGGAATCTCGTGAGTCCGAGTTCTTTGAGGGGGTTCACGACGATGACGCGGCCACCCCGTCGCCGCAGCGCGACCAGCTGGGTGATGAGCCGCGGATGATTGCTCGCCGGATTGGCCCCCGCGACGAGCGCAAAGTCGGCCTGCTCGAGGTCCTCGAGCGTCACCGAAGCGGTGCCCGACCCGTACACCTCGTTCAACGCGACGCCGGACGCCTGGTGGCAGTAATAGGAGCAGTTGTTGACGTTGGAGCTGCCGTACGCGCGCGCCACGAGCTGCAGCAGGAACGCCGCCTCATTGCTCGATCGGCCCGAGCTGTAGAAGAAGACCTGGTCGCGCTCCGCTTCGCGCAGCGCGTCCGCCGCTCGGTCGAGCGCCTCGTCCCAGCCGATTCGACGGTAGTGCGTGTCGCCCGGCTCCGCGATCACGGGGAACGCGAGGCGCCCAAGCCGTTCCAGCTCAGCCGGGGTCATGAACCGCATCTGGGAGAGCGGCGTGCGCGCGAAGAAATCCTCCGAGATCGTCCCCTGCATGTCGGCGACCTGGGCCTGCACGGACTTCTTGCAGAACTCGGGAAAGTGTCCCGCCTCGTTCACCATGCCGCCGCGCAGGCCGCCCATCCCGAGGGCGCAGGTCTTGCAGGCGTTGCGCGAACGCATGCGTCCAACGAACGCGATAGGGTTGCCGGACTGGAACGCTTTGCGAGCCGTGTACACAATCGCGGGGAAGCCGCCCGCCGCGCTCACTCGGGGTTTCGCCATGTGAGCCAGCCTAGGCCGCGCCCGCAGCCGCGACAAGCACACGAGGTCTCGCCGATGCCCCGGACTGCCGCGATCGTGCTCGCCGGTGGGCGCTCACGCCGGATGGGCCGCGACAAGGCCGCGCTTGTCCTCAGAGGCCGCTCGCTGCTTCAGCGCGCGCTCGATGCCGTCGGGGCGGTCGTCGACGAGATCGTCGTCGTTGGGGCGCCCGGCCGTGCGCTGCCCGAGGTCCGCTCGGCGCGCACGCTCCGGCGCGTTGACGACCCGGTCGAGGGCGAGGGCCCGCTCGCCGGGCTCCTCGCGGGGCTCGCCTCGACCGAGGCGGAACGTTGCGTGGTCGTCGGCTGCGACCAGCCCGCGCTGGCGCCCGCGCTGCTCCGCCTGCTCCTCGACGGCCTCGATGGCGCCCGGTCGGTCGCGCCACTCGTGGAGGGGCGTGCGCAACCACTGGTGAGCGCGGTCCGTCGCGAGATTCGAGGCGAGCTGGAGGCCGCGTTCGCCGGAGGCGAACGCGCGCTCCGCGCTCTGACGCAGATCGATGGCGCAGCGTTGCTCGACGAGGCCACCTGGCGTACCGCGGACCCGGATGCTCGCTCGTTCGTCGGCGTGAATACACCGGAAGACCTGGCACGTGCCGAGGCGATGCTCGCGGCGCCCTAGAGTGCGAGCAGTCCCCGGCGCGCGGCCGTCGTCACGGCCTCGGTGCGTGACGCTGCGTCGAGCTTTGAGAGCACCGAGCCCACGTGGAACTTCACCGTGTGCTCACTGATGCCCAGCCGCAGCGCGATCGTCTTGTTCGGCAGTCCGAGCGCAAGCCACTGCAGCACCTCGACTTCGCGCGGCGTCAGCGAGGTGGCGCTGGCGGCCTGCATCGACTGCTCGTCCTGGTCGGCGCTGAGTAACGGCCGGACGAGCCCGGGCTCCGTCACGAGGAACCCCGCAGCGACGGCCCGCAACGCCGCAGCGAGGTCGGCCGGCGATGCCGAACGCGCCACCCATCCCACCCCGCGGTCGGCCTCGAAGACGCTGTCCGGGGGCACAAGGTCATCGGGCGCCATCAGGAGCGTCGGCAGTTCGAGTGACCCGCCGGTGCGCATCACCTCGAGCGCGCTGGCGGCATCCTCGACGTCGGCCGCCAGCACGTCTCCGGGCGCGCCGCCGTCCTGAAGCGCGTCGAGCGAGACGAGCTCGCAGGTGGCGAGGCCCTCCCGGCGCAGGAGCTGGCTGATGCCGGCCCGCAACGCGGGGAAGGCCGCCCAGACGAGGACTCGCAAGGGGTCGGACGCCACCCGTGCGCTCCGCTACTCGCGTGCTCCAAGCGTGACGGCCAGCTCGTGTGCCGCCCCGCCTCGGATCAACTGTAGCTGGACAGTCGTGCCCACGCGTTCTGGACTGAGCGCGCGCTGCAGGTCATCGGCGTCGCGCACGGGCGCCCCCTCGATGCCCATGAGGATGTCGCCCACGAGGACGCCGGCCTGCGCGGCCGGGGTGTCGGCCTCGACGCTGACGATGAGCAGTCCCTCTGTTGGCTCCGCGCCCCCGGCGGTGGGCACGGTCACCGGCTGACTCGCGATGCCGAGATACGCGCGCCGCACTCGGCCGTGGGTCTTCAGTAGCTCCACCGTGCGCGAAACGGAAGCCGCATCGACGGTGAAGCCCTGGCCGAAGGCCGCACGCGCGAAGCGGAACATGCGCGGGCCGCCGATGAGCGATACGTTCACGCCCAGTACCCGCCCGTCGACGTCCACGAGCGGCCCACCCGAGAAGCCGGGAAAGAACGTGACGTCGGTGCGCAGGTATCCCTCGAGGTGGGCGGGCGCAGCCCGGTGACGGCCGTGACGCCGGATGCCCTCGAGCGGAGCGGCGGCGACCGCGCTGATGACCCCCAGCGATGCCTGGGGGCCGCCCGGCGTGGGACGAGCGACGGCCAGAGCGAGCTGCCCCACCTGTGCCGAGCCCGCGGGCGCGATCGAGGCGGGCGCGGGAGCGCCCTCTACGCGGAGCAGGGCCAGGTCGGACGCCGGGTCGCGACCGACGAGCTGCGCCTTCGCCTCGCTGCCGTCAGGTAGTCCGACGGTGATTTCGTCCTCGGTCTCGATGGCATGGTCCGCTGTGACGACGAGGCCGTCCTCGGACCAGACAACCCCGCTGGCGGGGATGTGGCGCCGCGCCGCGACGAGGACGGTCGCCGCGGCGGCGCGCTCGACGGCGACCGCAAGGCCGTCCGAGAACGCGCGAAGATTGCTGGTTGGTTCGCTGGTCATCGTGATACTCCTGCCCTGCGCTGAACTGGCGCACTCCCAGCATCGCGAGCAGGCCGAGTGATCGGATCACCCGATCGGGCAGGTACGCAGGCCACCAGTTCGAGCAGGACACGGCGCCCCGTCTGCTGCCCGCTGACGGGCGGCCCGCGTACGATAGGAGCCTAGTCAGACCTCGATCGGACGCCGCCGTGTTCCCTATCCGGGACCTCAATCCCACGCGTGTGTTCCCCTACGTCACGCTGTTGCTCATCGCCGCGAACGCCCTCGTCTACTTCTTCTGGCAGCCCCACGGGGGTCCGCAGGAGGCGCAGTTCCTGTATCGCCACGCGGCGATCGCCTGCGAGGTCACGACCGGGCAGCCCCTGACGGTCGAGGAGTACCAGCTCGACGTATGCCGGCAGAACGCACCGGGCGAAGCGATCTTCCCGAACAAGGCTGTCACGCTCTCCCTGTTCGTCTCGATGTTCCTCCACGGCAGTCTCTTCCACCTGCTGGGCAACATGTGGTTCCTCTGGCTGTTTGGAAACAACATCGAGGAGGCGTATGGGCCATTACGCTTCCTGCTCGTCTACCTCTTCTCGGGGCTGATCGCCGCGGTGGGCTTCATCGCGCTGAACCCCGACAGCATCACGCCCTTCATCGGGGCCTCGGGGGCGATTGCGGGCGTTCTGGGCGCCTATCTGATCCTCTTCCCGGGCCGCTGGGTCATCTCGCTGGTCGTGATCACCTTGTTGCCGATCCCCGCGGCGGTATTCCTCGGACTCTGGTTCGTGATGCAGTTCCTCGTCGGCGACCCGGGGGTCGCCTGGGAGGCGCACGTCATCGGCTTCCTGGCCGGCGCAGCGATTACGGTGTTGTTTCGCGGGCCGCTGCTGCGCCGCATCGAGCGCATCCACCGCCGGCTCCCACCGGTGTGGTCGTAGCCGTCGGCAGCCCCTCGGACGCCGCTACCGCTCTCCGATCAGCCGCAGCGCGATCGCCTCGGCCAGGCAGCCTCTGCGCAGCTCCTCGAGGTCCTGACTCTCGTCCGGCCCGTGCCAGCGGCTGAGCGGCTCGCCCACGCCGGTAAGCAGCACGCTGGCTGCCGGGAAGCGCTGGGCGAGCGCCGCCACGAGCGGAATCGTCCCGCCCACGCCGATGTCGATGGCCGGGCGGCCCCACGCCTCGGCGAGACCGGCGTGGAATGCCTCGTAACTGCGGCCCTTCTCGGTCAGTTCGAACGGTTCGGCCTGCGCCCCCGGTATGAACCGCAGCTCCGCACCCCATGGGATGTGGGCGCGCAGGTGCGCTTCGAGGGCCGCCATCGCGCGCGCGGGGACGTCGCCAGGCGCGAGCCGGACGCTGACTTTGGCGCGTGCGACCGGCACGAGCTGGTTAATCGCCTCGGCGACCGGCGGCGCGTCGATGGCAAGCACCGCGATGGCGGGCTGCATCCAGATCCGCGAGGTGAGCGAGCCCTCGCCGACAAACTGCAGACCCGCCGTGACGCCGGCCTGCTCACGCAGTTCCTCCTCGGTGAGGTCGAGCGGCTCCGCGTCGCGTGAGACGAGCCCTTCGACCGTGGGCCGGCCTCGGTTGTCGTGCAGCGTCGCGAGTAGCCTCGTGAGGATGGTGAGCGCATCGACGAGCGGTCCGCCGAACATGCCGCTGTGCACGCCGTGGCGGGCGGTGCGCACCTCAACGGTGCAGTCGATCAGTCCGCGCAACGAGGTCGTCAGCGACGGCTGCCCGAGCCGCCAGTTCGCGGAGTCGCCGATCACGATGGTGTCTGCGGCCAGCTGGTCGCCGTACCGCGCCAGGAAATCGGCCATGTGCAGCGAACCGATCTCCTCCTCGCCCTCGATGATGACCTTCACCCCGACCGGCATCGCCCCACGCAGAGCCGTCAGCGCGGCCACGTGCACCATGAGGCCTGCTTTGTCATCGGACGCGCCGCGTCCGTACAGCCGGCCGTTGCGCTCGACTGGTTCGAACGGGGGCGAGCTCCAGTCGGCGGGGTCGCCGGGCGGCTGCACGTCGTGGTGCGCGTAGAGCAGCACCGTGGGCGCGCCTGCTGGCGCAGCGACCTCGCCGAAGACGGCCGGATGCGCCCCCTCGACCTCGAGCAGCCGCACTCCCTCGAGTCCCGCCCCCTCGAGCAGCCCCGCCACCGCCTCCGCCGACGTCCGGACAGGGGCCGGATCGAAGTCGGGTGCGCTGACGGACGGAATCCGGACGAGCCGTTCGAGGCCCGCGCGCACGCTCGGAAAGATCTGGTCGATGGCGGAGGCGAGGTCGTCGTGCATGGAAGCAGCCTATCAGGGCGGAGGGGGAGTGGAGCGTGAGGCGTCGCGCGCGCCGAGGGCCGCCCGGCGGCGGCCCTCAGTGACGGGCTCCCGATGCAAGTGCCTACTTGGCGAGCTTCGGCGCCGGGGCCTCTCCGCGCACGACGCGCTTGAACCCCTCGCTGGCCACGAAGCGCGGCACCTTCGTCGCGGCGACCTTCAGCGTCTCACCGGTGCGGGGGTTGCGAGCGGTGCGCGCCTTGCGCGAGACGCGGCTGAACTTCCCGAGGCCCGGGTACGAGATGTCCTTGCCCGTCTTCACGGACGCCTGCACGACATCGCGGAAGCCGTTGAGGACGGTCTCCGTCTCCTTGGGCGAGATCCCCGCGTTCTTCGAGACCTGCGCAATCAACTCGGCCTTCGTCACCTGTGCACTCCTTCGTGCGTCCACCTGCGCCGTCCACGTCGAGGAGCCCGCCCGGCACATGCGGGTCGCGACTAATGCTAAAGCGCTGCGCGGCTTATTGGAAAGTATCCACGACCGAGTTCTTCCCGTCCCATAAGGGATTCAGGCCCGGCGATGCCGGAAATCCGCCTCGGCACAGGGTTTGTGGCATGTGCGAGGGCAAGCTGCCATCTGTCCGGCACGATCGAGGTCGTGCGATCCGTGGATAGTTTGCTTCCGCTCCCCCCGTCTGCTACGGTCATCCCCGGCGGGGACATAAGGACAGTCATACTCGATGCGTCTCCCCGCGCTTCGCCTGCCCACGTTTGGCCCCGCGCACATGGTGCTCGCCGTGGCGGCGCTGCTCCTCGGACTCTTCGTCTACGCCGCCGCCCAGACCGCCACGCAGACCTACCGCCTGCACGACGAGCGCCGGACGCTCGCGCAGCAGGTCGAGGTACTCCGCAAGCAGAAGGCGGAACTCGAAGGGCTGCGTGAGTACCTCGCCTCCGACGAGTACGTGGAGTCGGTCGCGCGCAGCCAGTTCGGCCTCGTGCGTCCCGGTGAAACGGCAGTAGTCGTCGACTCCCCCGCCGAGCCCGCTCCGACACGGACCCCCGGCGAGCGCTGGTGGGAGTCGCTCTTCTCGCGCTGAATCTCCGCGCGTTCCCGTCCGCTGGCGCTACCCTGACCCCGATGACGGACGAGCTGCCTCGCAACCGGCGGACCGCGCGCTTCGAACGCGGCGTCGCCCGCGTGCTCGGAGGGCGCGCTCATGACGGCTCGACGCTGGTTGTCGCCTGCTCCGGGGGCCCGGACTCGACCGCCGCACTCGTCGCCAGCGCCCGTGCTCGCGGCGCCTCAGGCGAGTTGGTCGCCGCGTATTTCGACCATGGGATGCGTCCGCCGCAGGAGACCGAGATGGACCGCGCGGCCGTCCGGCGCATCGCGGCGCAGGTCGGGGGCCGCGTTGTATGCGGGGCCACCGAGGGAGGGGCGCCACCAGCGTCCGAGGCAGCCGCTCGCGAGGCGCGCTACGAGTGGCTCGCCCGCGTCTGTACCGAGGCGGGCGCCCGCTGGTGCGTCACCGGGCACACGCTCGACGACCAGGCGGAGACGGTGCTGCTGCGCCTGACCCGCGGCAGCGGTCTTGCGGGCGTTGCCGGGATGGCGGTCGAGGCGCCGTGGCCAGTGCCCGCCGGCCCCCCCGCGCCGCGTGTCCTTCGCCCCCTGCTATCGGTGCGGCGCCGCGCGGTCATGGACTACCTCGACGCCCTGGGCGTGGAGGCGCGTTTCGACACCACCAACGAACTGCTTGCGTTCGACCGCAACCGGGTGCGCCATCGCGTCCTCCCCGAGCTGCGGGCGATGAATCCTCAGGTCGAGGCCCGCCTCGCGCGCTTCGCCGACCTCGCCCGTCGCGATGACGACGCTCTCGAGGCGTGGGCGCGCCGCGAGCTGTCGGCCATCGGAACCCACGACCAGGGCGGCATCGCGCTCGACCGCGCGGCGCTGCGCGCGCTGCCGCCCGCCGTGGCGTCGCGTGTGCTGCGACAGGCCGCCGCAGCGCTCGGCGTCGGCGCTGACGGGGGGCAGATCGATGCGATGCTGCGTCTCGCGCGCCGGGCGGGCGCGCGGCTCTCACTGGTGGGCGGCCAGTTCGTCGTCGAGCGGGCGGCCGTGCGGCTGCGCCGCCTCGACGAGGGCGAACCCGCGGCTGACTAGCGGGGATGGTCGACGTCGCGCAGCGGCCGGCCGGTGCTCAGTGGGATGTCGTACCCCGGCAGCACATGCCACTCCGGGTGGATCGACGGGATTGACCACCCGGGGTCCGGGCGCCACGAGGTGAGCGACCCGTCGAACGGGAACCGCCGCGCCTCGACATCCGCGATCGCCTGGCGGCCGTGCTCGTAGATGCGGTCGAACTCCTGCCGGGTGTACACGCCGGCCGCGATCCACTCCTCGACGAGGTGCTCGTCCTTCCAGCGCCACTCGAGGTTGGGGGAGACGACGACATCGAGCACGTCATCCGTCGTGTCTACGCCAATCGACGTGCGCGCATAGGGAGCCTCGAGGTTCACGTACCAGCCGAGGAAGCGGTCCTCGGGGGGTGGCGCCCAGAACTGCCACACGGAGTAGGCGCGCTCCGGCTGCAGCAATCGGAGCACGGGCAGGCGCCACTCCTCAGGCGCAATCGCGCGGCTGCGGTCCGCGAGGTCCACGCGATGCATCGAGGCGCCGACCGGCATCCACAGCGCGAGCAGGTCCTCGCGGTCCTCGGCGACGACGTACGGGTACCCCACGAGGAGTCCAGGCCGCCCGGGCGTGCTCACATCCGAGTGCCCGACGTACCGCAACGTGATCTCGTCGCCCGGCGCCCATCGTTCCGGCATGCGACGCCCTCAGCGTCCCGTGCCGCGAACGAGTACGACCCCGGCCAGGAGCGCTCCCACGCCGGCGGCCCTCGCGAGGTTCAGACTGTGCACCGGATTGCCGAACGCGCCGATCTGGTCGAGCACCAGAGCGCCGACGAGCTGGCCGGCGATCGTCGCGCTGAGGAACAGCGCGATGCCGAGCTTCGGGGTCAACGCCGCCGCACCTACGATGAAGGCGAGCCCGAAGAAGCCAACGATCAGGTAGTACGGTTCGAGGCCGCGTACGGTGAACACGAGTCCGGTTGCGGCTAGGGCGGCGACCGCGAGCTGCACCGGCGCCCGGTCGAGCGGCGCGGGGAGCGCCGGTGCGTCGCCGCGCAGCGAGCGCACCGCGAGGATCAACGCCACTCCGACGACCGTCGCGAGGATGGACTGCCACCCCGCCTCAGCCGGGCCGCGCTGCCGGCCGATTGAGCTCAGCATCGCGGTCTGCACGGCGGCGCCGCCCCCGATCATGAGCGCGAGCGCGAGCGGTAGCGCCTGCGTCATCGTGTTCTCCGTTCGCTGCATCGACCGTTCCTCCGGCGCGCATCAGCATAGTTGACGCGCGTGAGTCCGGAGCGGAATGTGCGCGCATGACGACTCCAGCTGCTCCCCGCGTCGGCCTGCTCACCGATTCCACGCACATCGCCCACGAACGAGTGGGACACACCGAGCGCCCTGAACGGCTGCTCGCCATCATGCAGCACCTCCGGGAGACCGGGCTGCAGGAGCGCATGCACGAGCTGCCCGCCCGAGAGGCGACGGACGACGAGCTACTGGCGGTGCACGACCAGTCCGTCCTCGATGTGGTGCTGGAGCACTCGAGGATGCGCGGCGGCGGTTGGATCGACCTCGATACCTATGTCCTGCCGCAGTCGCCGGCGATCGCCCGGCGCGCGGCCGGGGCCGCCGTCGATGCCGCGCTGGCGGTCGCGGGCGGTGAACTGTCCAGCGCCTTTGTTGCCACGCGTCCGCCGGGCCATCACGCCACCCACAGCGCCTCGATGGGTTTCTGCCTCTTCAACGGCATCGCCGTTGCCGCCGCGGCCGCGCTTCGCTCAGGCATCGAGCGGCTCGCCATCGTGGACTGGGACGTGCACCACGGAAACGGCACGCAGGCCATCTTCAACGCCGACCCGCGCGTGCTGTACGTCAGCACGCACGCCTCGCCGTTCTACCCCGGGACGGGAGACATTGGCGAGATCGGCGTGGGCGAGGCTCGCGGCACGAAGGTGAACATCCCGCTCCCGCACGGCACCGGCGATCGAGGGTTCGTCGACGCCTATGAGCGCGTGGCTGTTCCCATGCTGGAGCGCTTCGAGCCGCAGCTCGTGCTGGTATCGAGCGGGTGGGACTCGCATTACCGCGACCCGCTGGGGACGCTTCAGGTATCGACCGCCGCCTACACGCGGGCGGCGGCGGCCGTCTTCGATGCGGCGCGCCGGCTGGGTGGCGGCAAGGTCGTGGTCGTGCTCGAAGGTGGCTATGACACGCATGCACTCGCGTGGTGCGCCGGCAGCCTGGTGCAACTCCTGCTGGGCGAGGAACCGACTCCTGACCCCGATCCCACCACGCCGCCGTCGGGACCCGATGTTGCCCCGCTGATCGACGCCGTGCGCGGAGCGTTCGGACTGCGGTAGGGAACGTCCGGCGAGTCTGACTCGTCGGACCGGGGCGCTAGTAGCAGCCCCAGGCGCCCCAGCCTTGCTTGAGGTAGACGTCGTAGGCCTGGCTGAGCTGTGCGACCGGGTCCGCCGGGACCGCGCCGTGCAGCCACGGCGCCACCTGCATCAGCCCCTGGTAGCCGGCCGGACTGACGGCGCCCGGGTTCCCGCTCGACTCGCAGACGATGATGCGCTCCACCGTGGGCCACAGTTCGCGTGGCCACGGGCTCTGCGCCAGTGCCTCCTCGATGCCGGGGAGCGAGATGTTCGATCGCGCCTGCGAGCTGGCCGTGGTGGGAGCGGCGGTGCGGGCCGCGGTGGCGCTCGGCGTCGCCTGCTGCAGCGCCGAGGCGACCAGGGCTTGGCCCACCAATTCGGCGGGTGTCGCCGAGGGGAGTCCCGGTCCCACGCCCCCCTCGAGTGCGGGCGGCGCGACGGCCGCGAAGGCTGCCGGCACGACCGCGGTTTCGGTCGGGCTCGCGTTCGGCGTGGGATTGAGATCGGACTCGGCGGCCGCCTCGGCTGAGGTGGTGAAGACGCTGCGCATCGCCTCGATCGAAGTCGCCGCCGCGAGCTGCTCACCGCGCTGGCTGCTGGCGGCGCTGTCGGTCGGGCCGAGGGGAAGGAAGGCGACTGCGCCCGCCACAAGCAGGGCCAGCCCGGTAACACCAAGGCTGTGGCGCGCGCTTCGCGCCAGTGTCGCTGTCAGTACCCCCGCCACGAGGGCGTACTATGGCCAACCGCGCGGGACGATGGAACCCCCAAAACGCAGGAAAATTCGGCCCGATCGCGAGCATCGCGATGTTATGTGATCAATTCGCCGGGCCTCGTTCGGCCTCTCGCCGACGTGTTCTGGGAGAGCCTGAGGGATCCGGGCAGAACCGGAGGCAGCCTCACGTGGCGCTGGAATGTACTCGCGAAAGTGAGCCTGTACGCTCCTGTACGGTCTTTTAGAAGTCAGATGCTTTGTTTATACGGACAACGGGCGCAATATCACGTATGGCGTGATAAATCTACTCAAACCTGTCATTCAGAGGCCGTTTGGTGGACGCGGACGGTTCAGTCGATGGTGCCGCGAGGCTGCAGCGTGCCGCTTCGGTTGCACGCGGGGCACTGCTCGGGAAGGACCTCGCGAGGCACCTCAGTGCGCTCTGCTGAGACGTGGAGCCAGATATCGTCACGCAGCCGGAAGGTCGCAGCGGGCTGGCCCGGCAGCCCGCTCGCGGCCGGGCGACGTTCCTCCTCGATGCGCCGCGCGATTTCGGCGGGCGTCATCGGCGCCAGGATGCGGACCAGGACTTCTCGTCCGCAGTGCGCGCAACGGTAAACATCGACCGGCATCGTTCGAGTCTAGCCGGTCGTGGATACCCCCGCGGCTTCTTCGGGCAGCAAATCCACGAAGACCTCGTTGGCAAGGAGCTGGCCGCGGGAGGTCAGGCGGAGGCGGTCACCTGCCCGCTCGAGGAGGCCGGTCGCGAGGTGACGCTCAATAGCGGCGCCGAAGACGGCCTCAGGCGTCACGCCAAATCGGGCCTCGAAGGCCTGCGTCGAGACGCCCTCCATGAGGCGGAGGCCGAGAATCATGGCGTCGGAGAGCAACAGGGCTTCGTCCGGGGTCTCTCCCCCGTGGATCTGCCGCAGCTGCCCGCCGCCGGTTGCCTGCCGCTCCTCGTACGACGCGTTGACGAGCTCCACGTAGCGGTTGGGCGCGTCCACGTTGGCGAAGCGCTGGCCCGCGAAGAACGAGTGGGCGCCGGCGCCCACGCCCAGGTACGGCTCGGCGTGCCAGTAGACGAGGTTGTGCCGGCATTCGCGGCCTGGCAGCGCCCAGTTCGATAGCTCGTAGTGGCGGTAGCCCTGCTCCGCGAGGAAGCTGCGCGTCCATTCGTACTGGTCGGCGACGACGTCGGGGTCGGGCGGTTCAAGCTGGCCCTTCGCCACCTGGTAGTACAGCGCCGTGCCCGGCTCCACCGTCAGCGCGTAGCAAGACAGGTGCTCAGGCCGCAGCGCGACCGCGCGACGCAGCGTCTGCTGCCAGCGCTCGAGCGGCTGCCCGATAAGGCCGAAGATCAGGTCGAGGTTGAGGTTGTCGAATCCGGCTTCGCGGGCCGCCTCGACCGCCTCGATGGCCCGCGCGGCGTCGTGGACGCGATCGAGCAGCTGCAGCTCATCGTCGTGGAGCGACTGCACGCCGATCGACAGCCGGTTGAGGCCGATCGCCCGTAACCCGCGCAGGTGCTCCAGCGTCAGCTCGCCCGGGTTCGCCTCGAGCGTCCACTCGCTGTCCTGAGCCACCGCGTAATGCGCCCGGATGCCCCGCACGATCGCCTCGAGGTCCTCGATCGAGGACAGCGACGGCGTGCCCCCGCCAAAGAACACGCTGCGCACCTGGAACTCGCGCGCGGCCGGTGCCCACAACTCGAGTTCACGCACGAGCGCGGGCGTGTAATCGGGCACCAGGTGCTCGAGGCCGGCATACGAGTTGAAGTCGCAGTAGCCGCATTTCGCGGTGCAGAAGGGGATATGCAGGTAGAGCGCGAGGTCCGAGCGGGGGGAGGTCGTCACCCCTTCAGGGTACAGGCGGCGCCGGGCGCGAGCCACCACGGCGACATCGCGGGCGCGGTTGTGGGCGGGCATACGCTCGAAGGGGAGAGGTGTGCCATGGACAACTATCGCTACGTGATCCTCGGTGGCGGCATGGTGGCGGGCTACGCGGCCCGGGAGTTGGCCGAGCGGGGCATCGGCCGTGGAGAGTTGGCCATCGTGTCGTCCGACGACGCGATGCCTTACGAGCGGCCGCCGCTCTCGAAGGGCTTCCTGCGCGGCGACGAGGATGAGGCCAGCCTCTTCATCAACGACCGCGCGTTCTACGAGGAGCACGGGGTCGCGCTGCATCTCGAGACGACGGTCGAACATCTCGACAGCTCCGGGCGGAAGCTGTTGCTCCGCGGCGGTGGCGAGGTGGGATTCGAACGGCTGCTCGTCGCCACCGGCGCTCGCGTCCGCACGCTGGACGCACCCGGCGCGGGTCTCGTTGGCATTTACTACCTGCGTGGCCTCGACGACTCAAAGGCGATCCGAGCTGCGGCTCAGGAGAGTCGGCGCGCCGTCGTCCTCGGCGGGAGCTTCATCGGCATGGAGGTCGCCGCCGTCCTCTCCCAGCTCGGCCTCGAGACCACGCTTGCCTTCCCCGACGACCGCGTCTGGAAACGGTTCTTCACCGCCGAGATGTCAGCCTTCTTCGAGCGGTACTACGAGGATCGCGGCGTGCTGCTGGCCCGCGGAGAACGCGCAGTGCGACTGCACGGCGAGGAGCGGGTCGAGGCGGTGGAGTTCGAGTCAGGACGCCGGCTCCCTGCGGACCTGGTGGTTGCGGGCCTCGGCGTCACCCCGGCTGTGGAGGTGCTCGATGGCGCCGGCCTCGCGATCGACGGCGGAGTGGTGGTGAACGAGTACCTCGAGACGAACGTCCCGGGCGTCCTCGCGGCGGGTGACGTCGCCAATTTCTTCGATGTCCGCTCCGGCACGCGGCGCCGCCTGGAGCACTGGGACAACGCGGTCGAGCAGGGCAAGCACGCGGCGCGAGTGCTGCTCGGGCAGCGCGAGCCGTTCGTGCACGTCCCCTACTTCTTCTCGGACGTCTTTGACCTCTCCTACGAGTTCTGGGGCGCGACGGAGGGCGCGGACGAGGTCGTGACGGCAGGCGACGTCCGCTCGCCGAGCTTCAGCGTCTGGTGGTCACGCGGCGACCAGACGGTCGCCGCGTTCGTCATGAACCGCCCCGATGAGGAGCGTGCGCTCGCGCAGGAGCTGATCAGCGGTTCGAAGCCGCTGCCGCTCCCGCTCCGCTCGTAGTCGCGGCTGCCGTGTTCTTGTCGATGCGGCGCGCCTGGACGACGTCGCGGTCGAGGTAATCCCCGAAGCCGGTGCTGTTGTAGACGATGCGCCCGCCACACGTGATCAGCGTGATCCACTCCTCGTTCGCGGGTCGGGTGCTCGGCCAGATCACCTCGCCCATCGGGATCGAGTACGCGTCGTAGCGGACGTTCGTGAGCACCTCGTATTGGTACTGCAGGCCGTTGTCCATCGTGATCGTGATCACGTCGCCTGGCTGTGCGAGATGCAGGCTGTAGAACGGGCCGTGGAAGCGGTTCCACGTCTCGTGCGCGGAGAAGACGGCGTTCTGCCCGAAGCCCGGCTTCGCGTAGTCTGGGTACCAGCCGACCGCGTTGACGCCGTCGTCCGGCGCCTGCATCTCGTTGTTCACGACAGAAACGACTTCGATGTAATTGTCGATGCCCAACTTCGGAGCGGTCATGTGAGCGACGGTGCCGTTGTACGGCGGGGGAGTCGGGATCGGGGTGGGTGCTGGAGTCGGGGTGGGGGTGGCGGTTCGGACCGGCGTCGGCGTCGCCGTCGAGGTCGCGATCTGCACGTCGGCCACCTCGGCGGCGGGGCCGCCCGAGCCGCCGCTGATGAGCGCGAAGGCAACGCCGCCGCTCGCGAGCAACACGAAGAGGGCGATCGCCCCGGCGATCAGCTGCCGGCGACGGCTCGTAAGCAATGATTCCAGCATCGTCTCACCTGCCTGCCGAGGGGGAGCGACTACGAACGAACTTGCGGTGGGTGCGCCTCATGCTAGCAGAGGGTCGCCCTGACGGTCTTTCCGTCCGCGGGCTCCGCTGCGCGGTACGTTCCCAGGCCGGCCGTTCTGAAAAGGTTCCTAAATCGTCGCTTAACGACTTGTGCCAGTCTCGGCGGACGGCGTAGCGTTCGCGAGCCTGGCGAATCTCGTGTGCAGTTCAGGAGGGAGACGAGATGTCAGTACGAAAGGTGGCGAGATACCTCGGTATGCTCGCCCTGGCCGTCGTGATGCTGGTTCCGGCGTTGTGGCTGGCGCGGCCCGCGGCAGCAGACGCTGGGCCGGTCATCCAGGTCGGCAGCGGAGAAGCGGGCTACGCCGTGAACCTGTTCGGCGCGCCCGAGATCACCGTGGTCAAGGGAACGACGGTGACGTTCAAGGCCGGTTGGCTCGAGCCACACACGGTCACGTTCCCCGGCAACAAGGGCATTCCGGGGCCGGAAGACCCCACCGCAGCCGTGCCGACGAACCCCGGCAAGGTGGTGGAGTACGACGGGACTCAGTACGTCAGCTCTGGCTTCATCGCCAGCGGTGGGGCGTTCGGTGAGAGCAACTCGTTCCAGATCACATTCGCGAAGCAGGGGTCGTTCCCGTACGCCTGCATCATTCACCCCGGTATGGCCGGCACTGTGCAGGTCGTCGGCGGTGGTTCGGTCACCTCGCAGGGTGAGATCGACGCCACCTCGAAGACGACCTTCGGGAACGCGCTTGCCTCGCTGAAGGCTGAGGCGAAGAAGCTCGGCGACAAGCAGGTCACCAAGGTCGCCAACGCGGACGGCTCGACCACGTGGCGTGTCGCCACCGTCGGCGGTCTCGTCGGCACCTCGGACCTGCAGCAGTTCTTCCCCGCGGGGATGAATGTCCAGGAAGGCGACACGGTGGTCTGGGAGTCGTCCATCCCGACACCGCACACGGTCACGTTCCTGGGCGGGGCTGACCTCGGCAAGATCATCGCCGATGGTCCACCCGACATCCTTGCGAACGAGAAGATCCTGCTCCCGACGCAGGCGCCGGCGGCCGGCTACGAAGGCAACGGCTACATCAACTCCGGCATCCTCGGTCTGGGCTTCCCGGCGGGCAAGACCTACTCGGTGAAGTTCAGCAAGGCCGGTACCTACTCGTACCTCTGCATCCTGCACGTCGAGCAGGGCATGGCCGGGACGGTCACCGTGGCGGCGAAGTCGCAGGCCACCCCGGCCGCGACGACGACGCCGGCCCCGCCGAAGACCGGTAGCGGGAACCTCGTTGGCGACGGCGGCGCGCCGTACGTCGCGCTCATGCTCGCGGGCTTCGGCCTCGCGCTGCTGGCGGGCGTGCGTCTCGCCACGGGCCGCTCCGCGAAGTAAGTTCGTAGCGGTAGACGGCTGAGTGGGCCCGGCTTCGGCCGGGCCCACTCGATCCCCCGCCTCCGCTCGCACATCGACCAGAGGGAGGTCGAATCATGTTCCGAAAGCGCGCGTTCTACCTGTGCCTGTTCGCGGCGCTGTCGCTCGCTGTCCTCGCCTGTGGCGACGACGACAAGACCGACGCGGCGTCCACCCCAACACCCACGCCCGAGGTCCAGCGGGCCACAACGACGCCCACGGTCGCACCCACCTTGACCGCGACGGCGACTCCGACAGCCGCGCCGACGCCGACGGCGACTCCCACTCCGGCGCCCACTCAGGCCCCGCCGGTGGCGACGCAGGCCCCCACGCAGGCGGTCGTGCAGCAGCCGCCCCCGCAGCCGCAGGCGACCCAGGCGCCCGCGCCGGTCGTCACCCAGGCGCCCCCGCCGCCGCCCCCACCCCCGGCCCCAACGACCGCGAGCGTGACGATCGACAACCTCGCGTTCCTCCCGGGCAGCGTCACGGTCACTGTTGGAAGCACTGTTGTGTGGCGGAACGGCGATCAGTTCCCGCATGACGTGACCGCTGATGGCGGCGGGTTCGGTTCCAACACGCTGCAGCGCGGTGACACGTTCAGCACCACGTTCAGCTCGGCGGGCACGTTCACCTACATGTGCACCATCCATCCGTCGATGCACGGCACGATCGTCGTGAACTGACCTTCGCGCGAGGAGTCCCCTCGGTGGGCCGCTTCGGCTAGTCTGTAGCCCGGCCTACCGAGGGGGTGACAGATGGAGCCGATCGACGACGTCATGCAGCTGTTCCGCCACCAGCGCGCGGTGCGCGCCTGGTCGGACCGGCCCGTTTCCGACGACGTACTGCGCCAGGTCCTCGAGGCAGCGATCCATGGCCCGTCCGGCTCGAACTCGCAGCCCTGGCGGTTCCTCGTCATCCGCGACCAGGCTGTGAAGGAGCAGGTCAGCGCGCTGTACGAGGAGGCGATGGCCGAGCAGTATCAGGGCGCTGAGCCCGACCGCGCGCGCGACCGCCAGACACTGGCCGACGCCCCCGTGCTCATCGTGCCGCTGGTCCGCGTGCCCGGAAACGGGCGCGCCGGCTTCCAGACGGGCGCTTCGATCTACCCGGCCTGCCAGAACCTGATGCTCGCCGCCCGCTCGCTGGGCCTTGGCACGGTGCTCAGTACGCTGCACCGGCTGCGGAAGGCGCAGATCCATGAGGTGCTGCGCATCCCCGAGGGCTGGGAGAGCGCCGCCATCATTCCGCTCGGCTACCCCGACCGGAACTACGGGCCGAACAAGCGCCGCCCCGTGGAGGAGTTCATCGTCTACGACCGCTTTCCGGAGCCGGAGGCCTCGTAACCCCGGGGCGAGACCGGGTACCCTGATCGCGGAGCAGGAGGTCGTACGTGGAGCTACCGAAGCAGCAGTCCATCGACAAGATGTGGAAGTACGCGGAGAAGTTCGCGGAGAAGTCCGGCACCCGCCTGCACCCCGACCGCAGCATCACGGAGGCGGTCGTCCTCGGCCTGGCCCACAACGTCGATGAGTACGGTCGCCCGATCTGCCCCTGCAACTTCTACCCGACGAAGGACGAGGACGGGAACTGGCCGGAGGGCCTGTACCTGCCTCGCGAGGAAGAGGCGAAGCGCCGCACCTGGATCTGCGCCTGCGACGAGATGCAGAAGTTCAAGTACTGCCATTGCCTCCTCTTCGTGAACGAGGATGGCCTCCCCATCACCGAGTACCTGCCCGAGGATCACGAGGGCCGCGAGATCTACGGCCTCATCGAGGACCCGACCCCCGACAAAGGGCGCGCGCTCGGTCGCATCGAAGAAGCGCGCCGCGCCGAAGCCGCCGGAGACTAGGCTTCCTCGAATTGCCCGGCCTCTGGCCCCGTGCGACACTCGCTCGCATCCAAACAAGGGCAAACGAGGGAGTGGCGCGACGTGATGCGGACGCATCGCTGCGGTGAGTTGCGGGCTGGCGACGCCGGCACTCCGGTCATTCTGGCCGGTTGGGTGCACCGCCGCCGCGATCACGGCGGCCTGATCTTTATCGACCTCCGCGACTCCTCCGGCCTCGTGCAGGTCGTCTTCAACCCGCAAATCGCGCCCGAGGCTTCGGCCGTCGCCGCCGAGGTGCGCAACGAGTTCGTGCTCCTCGTCGAGGGCGAGGTGCAGCCACGACGCGCGGGTACCGAGAACTCCGATCTGCCGACCGGCGCCATCGAGGTCGTCGCTGCGCGCGTCGAGGTGCTGAACCCGGCGGAGACGCCGCCCTTCCCGGTCAACCAGGACACCCCCGTCGACGAGCTGACCCGCCTGCGCTACCGCTACCTCGACCTGCGCCGTGAGCGGATGGCCGCCAACCTGCGCCTCCGCCACCGCGTCGTGAAGTTCATGCGTGACTACCTCGACGGCCGCGACTTCATCGAAGTAGAAACGCCCGTCCTCAACCTCGCGACGCCGGAGGGCGCGCGCGACTACCTCGTGCCGAGCCGGGTGCACGCGGGCAGCTTCTATGCGCTGCCGCAGTCACCGCAGCAGTGGAAGCAGCTGCTGATGGTCGCGGGCTTCGAGAAGTACTTCCAGATCGCGCGCTGCTACCGCGACGAGGACCTGCGCGCCGACCGCCAGCCCGAGTTCACGCAGCTCGACGTGGAGATGTCATTCGTCGAGGAGGAAGACATCCTCGCGCTGATCGAAGGGCTGTATACCGAGCTGGCCGCGAATGTCGGTCCGCAGTTCGAGGTACCGAGCCCGTTCCTGCGGCTGACGTACCGCGAGGCGATCGAGCGCTTTGGATCGGACAAGCCCGACCTCCGCTACGGCATGGAAATCGCCGACCTCACCTCGCTCGTCGCCGACACGGAGTTCGCCGTCTTCCGTAACGCCACCGAGGCGGGAGGGCGCATCCGAGGCATCGCGGTGCCCGGCGGCGCCGACACGCCCCGGCGTGGCCTCGACGCACTGACCGAGCTGGCGCGCGAGAACGGCGCGGGGGGCCTGGTGACGGTTGCCTTCACCGGCGAGGGCTCCCTCGACGGCCTGACCGCCGAGGACGTCCGCTCGCCTGTCGCACGCTTCTTCACGCCTGAGCAGTTCGCCGCCCTCGGTCGCGCCTGCGGGGCGTCTCGAGGCGACCTGCTGCTCATTGCCGCCGACCGCGACGCCGTGACCTCGCGTGTCCTCGACGTGCTGCGACGCCGCGTGGCCGAGGACCGTGACCTCGCCGACCCCGGCCAGCTCATTTTCGCCTTCATCACGCAGTTCCCGATGTTCGAGTGGGACGGGGACGAGCAGCGCTGGAGCGCCGTCCACCACCTCTTCACTGCGCCGTTCGCCGAGGACGTCGAGCTCATGGACACCGACCCGGGCGCGGTGCGTTCGCACGCGTACGACATCGTCTGCAACGGCCAGGAGATCGGCTCTGGCTCGATCCGAATCCACCGCCGCGAGCTCCTGATGCGCGTCCTCGCGCGCCTCGGGATGGCCGAGGAGGAGGCGACCACGAAGTTCGGTCACATGCTCGAGGCGTTCACGTACGGCGCTCCGCCGCACGGCGGCATCGCGCCCGGCATCGACCGCACGGTCGCCCTCTTCGCCGGCGAACGCGACATCCGCGAGGTCATCGCCTTCCCGAAGACCAAGTCCGCCTCGGACCCGATGACCGGAGCGCCCTCGCCCGTCAGCGAGCGCCAGCTGCGCGACGTGCACATCGCTCTCGATCTGCGTGCCGCGCGCTCGTGAGTGCCGATTCCGGGCGAGCCTGTATCATGCGCAGAACCGCTGGCCCCCCACCGTCGTAGATCGTCACAGTAGAGAAGCGGAGCCGATCGATGGGCGGTAATAACCGCATCCTTGCCATTCTGCTCGGGGTGCTGGCGGGGCTGGTCCTGATCGTCGGTGGCCTCTCGGCCATCCTCCTGTTGAGCGGCGGCGGCAAGGACGCCTCCTCGTCCAACGACAGCGGCTCGAAGAGCAGCGGCTCGACGACCGCCGCGACGAGCGGCAATCTGCGGCTCGGCGGCAGCGATCCCATCTCGCTTGACCCCGCCATCGCCGGCGACGCCGGGTCGGCGACCTACATCGTCGAGATATTCAGCGGGCTCATGACGCTGAACCCCAACCTCGAGATCGTCCCTGACCTCGCCGAGTCCTTCGACGTCAGCGCGGACGGCAAGGTCTACACCTTCAAGCTGCGCGACAACGCCTTCTTCCACAACGGGCGCCAGGTGAAGGCATCGGACGTAAAGTGCTCCATGGAGCGCGCCGCCTCGCGCGAGCTCGGCTCCAGCACCGCTGCGGCCTACCTGAACGACATCGTCGGCGCGAAGGAGCGCATGGCGGGCGCCGCGAAGGACATCAGCGGCATCGAGGTGATCGATGACCGCACGGTGCGCATCACAAT